>JBEKED010000094.1:0-12246 GCA_050014035.1 Terriglobales bacterium | reverse complement strand
CCAGCGACGAACCTAGCGTAAGACTTTTTCTCTTCACCGCAGAGGCCGACCGAAAAAAGCTGGTCGAAATAACCGCGGCAGCGAACGATGAAATTTATGCCGACCCGGCCGTCAATCATGGCAGCCATCCATGGATTCGCACGAAATGGAGTGATGTCCAGAAATTCCGCGATGGCCTCACGGTTGACGCGTTTGGCCAGCCTCCCATCGCAACAGCAATTGCCAAGACGATGCCGGTGTGGATGCTGCAGTGGGTCGCATCGCGCGGCGAAAAAGATGGGTACTCAAAGCTGATGCTGACCGCCCCGCTGATGGGCATCATCGCGGTGCAAGACCGTTATGACCGCGAAGATTGTTTGCGCGCCGGAAGAATTTGGCAAAAGGCGCACTTGCTGGCCACAGCTCGCGGCATAGCCGGACGGCCCTGCAACGAGTCCGTCGAAATGATCGACCATGACCGGTCCCTCGCCAAGCCTCCGCATTCAGCCAGCCTGCTCGCCGAACTTCTCGGTGACGCCTCGTGGCAACCGACGTTCGTTTTCTATATGGGTTATCCAACGCTGGTGGCTCGCGCCAGCCCGCGCCGGCCGATTGAGAACGTAGTTCTCTGACGGCTGCGGCTGTGGCGCACGTACGACGCAGCCGAAGCCCCGCTGCTTCAAAGCAAAGTCGAATTGCTTGACTGCCACCGGAGTGGTAATAAAGCCAAAGCGTGCTTTAGAATCAATTCTGCTGATCATGTCGGGGCGTAGCGCAGCCTGGTAGCGCACCTGCCTTGGGCGCAGGGGGTCCGCGGTTCAAATCCGCGCGCCCCGACCAAATAACCCTTGACCGTTCCGGAGACATGGGTAACAGAACGCTCCCTCCATGGCATCTCCTCTCCGCCCCCTTCGGGCCGAAAAGTGTAACCTATGTCTCCGGAACGTTCTGCTACCCATGTCTCGGAACGGACACCTCTGCACTTCACGCGGATAGCGAGAGCTTCGACGCAGTTTCGGAATCGAGCTATGCCCCGCTATGCGTGCCAATGTCCAAGCGTCACAGCCCGACTCACCGAGCCGCGTCAGGAACGTGTGGCGGAGGCTGTACAACACAAACGGACGAACACCAGCTAGCAGGAGAGCCTTTTTGTGCTGCTTCTTGAGGCTGGACGGCTCGACGTGTGAATCTGGGGCCATTTCCGGCTGTGCGGGCGCGGATGGCAGACGGTTGGGAGTGTTCCCGAAAAAAAATCGTTTTCACAGTGTCGCGAACAGGCGAGACGGGTGTACCATGGTGCCGCTCTTCGGGCCAAAACGGAAATTCCGGATAATTCGCAGTATTTGTTTGCGAAAGGCCGACAAATGAAACCCTCAGTTTTCTTGCCTGCGTTTGCTGCGCTCTTGCTTTGTGTTGATTGCCCGGCGCAAGAGAGCCCGTCGAAAATACCCGCCCAACTCGGATCTGCCGCCACAGTGCCCAAGAACCCGGACGTAGAAACACAGTTTCGGCAACGACAGCTCGCCAAGATGAAGCGCGAACATTCTGACGACAAAGGGCAGCTCCGGCCTGAGCTTTTCGCGAAAGCAGTGGCCCAGATACAGCGCATGAAGGTCGTTAGTAAGCCCGGCGCAACCCCAAAACAGCCGGCCAACAAGCCGTGAGTGGGCGCTGTCTTTGTGCACCTTTTTTTGAAAATTTGAGGATCGGCATATGAAGCGTTCCATCTGCATGGTTGGGCTGATTTCTCTCTCCTTTGCCGCCGTTACTCATGGACAGGACTGGCAGCAGATCGGACCTGAACCCATCCAAGGCGAAGGCTTTTCGAACCTGTCGTATGCCAGCGCTGCGGGCTCGGTGACGGGCATCGCCATCGATCCGAGTGGTTCGCAGGACTCTACCATCTACATTGCTACCTCCGCCGGAGGAGTGTGGAAGCTGGCCAATGAATCGCCTACCTGGGCCTCCAAGTCCAAGGGAATGCCGATCCTCTTTATGGGGGCAATCGCGCTTGATCCCTCGAATCCAAGCACTGTATATGCAGGCATCGGCGGACCCTGGTGCTGCTTCTCGGGAGGCGGAATCTATCGCTCGACGGACGGCGCGGACGACTGGAAATTGCTGAATCCGAACGGGATTTTTACGAACGTGAACATCAGCGCCATCGTCCTGCCCGCATCGGGAACATTGCTGCTCGGCACAAACAACGGACTATATAAGTCAGTGGACAGCGGAGAAAACTTTGGAAACAACTCTCCCCAGTTCAACAATGGAAATCCAATAGCGGTCGCGACGCCTCAAGGTAGCATTACGAAAGGCAATATCTCCGACCTCGAATTGGATACGGCAACGCGAACGACGGTGTACGTTGCCATCGATAACGAGGGCCTGTACAAGTCCACCGATTCGGGAACCAGCTTTCCCGCGTCGGGCAAGCTTTTCAGTCAAGCCAGCTTTCCTCCGCTCATTCAGGGGACCGGGGATGTATTCATCAAGATTGCGCAATCCACCCGGCCCGACAACAAGACGATGTATGCATTTCTGTGTGTGGGCGCCGAGGTCAGGGGTGAGCCATGCGTCCTACTCAAATCGGTGACCGGTGGCGGCTCCTGGAACCCGCTTTCGCTGACCGGTATCCAAATCAACCAGCAAGACTACGATCAGATCGTAGGCGTAGATCCCCAGGACGCAAATGGGGTCTATATCGGATTGCGGCAGATCTACTACGCCTCGGACGGCGGAGCGAGCGGCTTCAGCTCAGCAAACCAAATTGACGTGAACGGCGCACATACCGACGACCATGTCATCACCTTTAGTCCGGCCAGCCATTTCAACTTTCCGCCGCCGACGCCATTCTTTCTCGGAACTGATGGCGGAGTGGCCAGCACCGCGGCTCAAGGCTCCGCCCCTGGGTCTCAGTGGGATTTCCTCAACGAAGGTCTGGCCACGGCCCTGCTGTACGGCATGGACATGGGTCGCGGCAGCAGTGGCAACAATGTGTACAGTTACGGAGCATCGCAGGACAATGGCACATTCGTGAGAACGCCCGGGCTAATGGACAACCGTTGGCAATTTCAGTGTTGCGGCGACAGTGGCAGTGTTGCGGTTGATCCAGCAAATCCGCAACATGCCATTACTCTCAACGATGGTGGACTTACTTGCACCACCAATGCTCAAAACTGGTCGTCCTGCGGAAATCTGCCGCCTAAAACTCCCGGGTTAGGCCTCGTCAGCTTTGATCCAAGTGGTGGCGTGGCGTATGCGGCAACCGGCTCGCAGCTCTTCCAAAGCCAGAACAACGCCCAAACATTCCTACCGATGCATACTTTCCCGCAATCCATTACGGTGATCAGCCAGACCAAAGGGAAACAGAACATTCTGTGGATCGGGCAATCGGATGGCACCATCCAGTGGACCAACGGTGCGTTGCAGGGGCCGGCCGCGTTATGGACCAAGGTCGTGGTCCACGGCGCGCCATCCGGCCAGGGTGTAACTGGAATCGCGATCGACCCAGAAGATTCGTCCACTGTGGTCGCCGTCTATCCGGGATTCTCCGGTTCTGCCGAACCTCCGGAGCACGTGTTTCTGACGACTGACGGAGGGACGAAATGGAAGAATATCGGAGGCACACCGGACGGAGGCGATAACAACCTGCCGGATCTGCCCCTCTATGCCGTGGTCATCATCGGGTCTACCACGCCGCACACGATCGTCGTGGGCAGCGACGCCGGAGTGCTGCAAACCGCCGACCTTGGAAACAGCTGGCAGGTCCTCGGAACAGGACTTCCCAACGTCCAGGTAACGGCCCTGGCTCTCGATGCAGGAGCGAATCCGCCGCTGTTGCGTGCTTCCACGTTTGGGCGAAGCGTATTCGAACTCCAGGGGTTGGGGACTAGTCTGTCCTGCGGACGCAGCGGCGGCCCGTGCTGTGCGGGGAACAAGTGTGCGTCAGCCGGGCTGCTCTGCCAGTTCGGGACTTGTGGCGCCTGCGGAGGCTCCGGTGAACTCTGCTGTGCGGGGAACCGGTGCACGGCAGCCGGGCTGGTCTGCCAGGCCGGGGCTTGCGGGGCCCAGGATGTCCTCACCGCGATTCCGGGCTCTCTGTTCGTACAGGAAGGCGATGGAACCACGGGTGCCAATGCGGCGCTCACGAACCTCTCCGCATCAGGTTACTGGGCGAGTAACGCCAACGTTGCCCCATCTCTGGCCTACAAGGTTATTCAGGTGCAGCCCGGCGTTGCGCTGCCTCCGCCCGGCGCGATGCCCCCAGGCATTAGCCGGACAATCACCAATGATATCAACCCTCCCACGGTCAAATTCACGGCGAGTTTCTCCTCTGCCGCGCCCGCGGGCACCAACGCGGCGACCGGGACGTACACAATCGCAATCACGGGGACCATCGGGCAATTGCAGGCGACGGCCCTCGTGCACCTGACGGTCACGGCATGCCAACCAGTGACCTGCGCCGCCTCCGGTTGGACCTGCGGCTCCTTTGACAACGGGTGCGGCCAGAATGCAAGCTGCGGAACCTGCTCGTCGGGAAAGTCGTGCCTGGCTGGCTTTTGCTACGCGACCTGCAACAAGCTCTGCGAACCACCGGAGTTTTTGAATCCGATCGCGTGCAGCTGCGAGAGCTGCCCGTGCGGGTACCTCACCGTGAATGGCCACCGTATTTGCAACGTGTGCAAGCCTGAAACTCCGTGATGAAGGAGAGCAGGCGGGTGGCGCATCCCGGTGGGCCCAGGTTTGCTCCCTGGTTTTGGGCCCTAGTCTAACTTGGGCAGCGGAAAATCCGGGACATCCGTACGGCCGCGTCATTCACAGCCTTTGAACTTCGCGACGATTACGGTTATGTCGTCGTGCTGTTCCTGAGAACCGAAGCGCTGAACCCCATCCACGATTGCTGCCAGTAATGCCGGGCACGACAGTTCCCGATATTGCCGCAACGCTTCAATCAGAAGCCGCTCCCCGAATTCTTCTCCTCGATCGTTACTGGCTTCCGTGACCCCATCCGTGTAGAGTGCAAGCACGTCACCGGGAAAGAGTTCTTGCTCTTGCATGGAGCAATCCCATTCCTTGAAGAGCCCCAGCAGCGGGCTGTTCGACTCAAGCTGCTCAACATCGCCGTCTCTTCTCAGCAAGAGTCCCGACAAATGCCCACAATTAGCGTAGCGCAATCGCCGCGTCGCGTCGTCGTACTGGGCAAACAAAAGCGATGCGTAGGCACTGTCGCTGGTGTTGTCATAGAACAGACGGTTCACTGATCTGAGCAATGCCTGAGGCTGATCGAAGGCCAATGACAACTGGCTCCGCAGGCTGGCCTGCAAATTCGCCATCAGCAGAGCGGCGGCGATCCCCTTGCCAGAAACATCGCCGATGATCAGCCCCAGGCGTTGCGGTCCGAGATTCAGAAAGTCGAAGTAGTCCCCTCCTACTTGTCGCGCTTGCAGGCAGGTACCTGCATAGTCGACGGTCTTCAATTGCGGTCGAATCTGCGGAAACAACCGCGACTGCACTTGCTTGGCGATTTCCAGTTCCTGGGTGGCACGGCGTTCGGCTTCGAGCTTTTCTGCGAGCGTCCGCCGACGCAATTCAAGGCTTCGTTTCACTTCATCGAAGCCTTCCAGCCCAAACGCATTCCCGTCTGGATCCTCGAAACGCGCATAGGTGCCGCCCCACCCCGGCGTCCCGGGCTCAAATAAGAACCGAACGCCGCGTTCACTCCATTCTTTGTACGTGGCGTGAACATCTTCCGTCATAAAAAGAACCCAACGGTAGCCTCCAATGAGCTTGAATTCGGGCCGGTCGGGCTTCGGCTCAACCAGCGCAAGATTGGCGCTGCCGTCGGGAGGCGCCACTTCAATCCAGCGCACGCCGGTGGGCAGGCACTGTTCTGTGATGAGTTCGAAGCCCAGCAGGTCGACGTAGAATCGCTTGCTCACTTCCAGATCGCGGACAAAGACGACGATGTCCTGGATGCTCAGGTAGGGCTCTTCCCGACCCATGCGAAGCACGGTGCGGTTCGCCCACGAGCGGAAGGGATCGCTGGCCATCGCGTGATTATAATGTGCAACTCTTACAAGCAGGAGGTCGCAGGTTCGAGTGCTGCACTGCTCACCATTAACCCCATTGTTTTCAATTCACACGTCCTACATCGTGTGGAAATTCCCAACAAATTGACGCGAAGAACTCTACACTTTACTTTTGTCCATGAAGCCGACGCTGATTTCAGAGATGGTCAATTCTGCTCAGACCTTGGAAGGGCGAGAGATTAAAAAAGTGGCAGCCCTCAAAATGGTTTCGAAAGCCACTAATCTGCGCTTTGCTAGGCGAAGGGGGAATATGAAAACCGGCACGAAAGACAAGCTCAAAGGCAGCTTCCACGAATTGAAGGGAACAATCAAAGAGGGGCTCGGAAAGGCTACGAGTAACCCCAATCTGAACGCCGAAGGGAAAGCCGAGAAGAAGGCGGGCAAAGTTCAACAGCGAATAGGCGATGCGAAAGAAGTCGTCGCAAACTTGAAAGGAAAGCTGGCAGACCTAAAAAAAGTTGGATAAGCCACCTGCCGCATGACCGTCGCATTGGCAGATTGCTTCCGTCACCACAAGAATGGCCAATCACACGGTCTGACATTTCAGTCAAGACCGCGGAAAGGAAAGGAACTCCTCAAAATGAACTTCCCCGGACGTCGGTACGTTCCTACAATTTTGCTGCTGGCTGCGCTCGTGGGCTGCACTCAACCACAAAACACGCAGGAATTGAAAGAGAAAACCGCGCAAGCAACAGCGGAGGTAAAGAACGAGGCGGAAGCTGTGGCGGCAGGCATACGGGAGGGTTGGAGCCGCGACAAGCCACTCGATTTGAATGCGGCCACAAAAGAGCAGTTGCTGAGCCTGCCGGGTGTAACCGCGGCAGAAGCGAACCGGGTGATTGCAGGACGTCCCTATAGCGAACCCGGCGAGGTGGTGACGCGGCGCATCATGTCTAAGACTGAGTATGACAAAATCGCAGACCGGGTCACAGCCAAGAAATGACGGAAATAGGCGCTCACCAGTTCGCCTCTTTTTGTCGAGAATTTCCTTCCATCGTTCTGGCTGACGTGAGCGGTGTTGAACAGACGCGTCAGATCGCGGCCTGATAACTTTGCGTTGCGTGGTTCTCAACATTATGGCCAGAAGAAGTGACTTTGTCGCTCCGGGAGGCGCCATGACATTTACACTTAAGACCCTGTCGTGTTTCGTTGCAAGCGCGGCGATTCTTCTTGGCGCGTCCACCTCAATCGCTGCCAACCGCTCGGCTCCAGCAGTTCGGTCAGTCGGGCCCGCAGAACTCGATATGCAGATCCTTCTCGATCGAGCCAACTTCTCGTCGGGTGAGATCGATGGGAAGGGTGGGAAGAACAGCCGCGAGGCCCTGGCAGCGTTTCAGGCCGCGCACGGGCTTGCTTCAGGCGCGCGGAGCCGCAATGCGCTGCTCCAGGCACTCGGCGCCGGTACCGTTAAGCCGATCGTGTCCTACACGATCACTGCGAAAGACGCCGCCGGGCCGTTCAACAAAACGATTCCGGAAGACGCGACGGAGCAGTCGAAACTGCCGGGCCTTTACTACACATCCGTGCTGGAAGAACTGGCCGGGAAGTTCCATTCGGCCCAGGCCCTGCTCAAGCGCTTGAACCCCCGTGCCCGGTTCATCGCGGGAGAGCACATCCGTGTCCCTAACGTGTTGGGCGCTGAACAGGCGACGCGTGCCCAGACGGGGGCGGTCAAGATCGTTGTCTCGAAGAAAGCATCGGTGCTGATGGTGTATGACCGCGAGGGTCAGGTCATCTTCTACGCTCCGGTAACGAGCGGCAGCGAGCACGACCCGCTCCCGTTCGGGAATTGGGTGATCACTGATGTGGTGCGAAATCCAACCTACAATTACAACCCGGACTTGTTCTGGGACGCCAATCCCGCAAACGCCAAGGTGAAGATCGCAGCGGGTCCAAACAATCCGGTGGGTGTTGTTTGGATGGGAATCAACGTACCGCACTACGGCATACACGGCACGCCGGAAGCCGGAGAGATCGGCCATTCCGCATCTCACGGGTGCGTCCGGATGACAAACTGGGACGCCACCAGAGTCGCCGACTTGGTCAAAGATGGAACGCCGGTCGTGTTCGAGGAATAAGGAATCGAAGCTCCGACCGCTCCGGAATCGTTGCGACCGCATAGAGCTAGGTCACTCGCCGACGCGATTGCTATTTCGCTCTCTTCACCGTGTCTACGAGGACAGGATATGGGTTAACGGCCTTCCCTTTCCACCACAGCCTTTCCGATCCCAACTCGAAGATCGCAAAATGTAGGTGCGGCGTGCGTGCATCCGCATTTCCCGTCGATCCGACAAAACCGATGATGTCCCCACGCTCGATCCGCATTCCCTCCCGTAGCCCTTTCGCGTACCCGTCCAAGTGCGCGTAGTAATAGCAATACACTCCCATATCATCGAACTGGTATATCGTGTTGCCGCCTGGTTTGCTGAGGAACAGCTTGCGGATGGTTCCGGATACCACCGCATGCACGGGTGTCCCTCTCGGCTCCAGAATGTCAATCGCCTCATGCCGATGTCCGTTATGAACTTCTTCGAACGTATCCCGCAGATCCGCGAGGGACAGCCCGCTGATGGGCGGCAACATGTCGGAACTGGAAGAGGTCGTTCCGACCGCATGAAACACAGAGAGAAGCACGACAATACCAACGCCAAGTCTCAAGCCTACGCCTCCACGTGACCGGCGCTCCGCGTCGAACCACGTGCCACAGATCCATCCACAAACCAATTTTTCATCCTGATCTCCCGATAGGCCAGCTACGCCGGCGGGACTGTCCCGGTCTCATTTCTTGTGACTGTCTTTCGCGGTAGCTTGCTTCTTCGCCTAGAACCTTCAGTCCACTTCACGCCTGCCGAAGGTTTAGCCTGTGTAGTCTCGTAGCCATGCTCGTCGCGTTCTGCTGTTACGCCGAGTTTCGCTGCCGTCTGGGTATCAAGCTGGCCAGTGACAGGAAGATTCTCAGCCTTCTGATAGGCACGAATACTGGCTCGGGTCCGTAGACCGAACACACCATCCAGCTTCCCGTGGTAGCATCCTTTGTCCTGCAGAGTTCGCTGCATCCTTATTACGTTGTCTGGATCCGCGATCGCTGGCAGTACTGGGCCGAGCTTGGGTCCCGCAACGAGCGGCGTCGAGCGTGGTCCCGAGATCCCTATCGCCAGCAGTAGGAAGGCAATCCCAGTGCACGCGACTTTGCCGGCCAGAACCATTCCTTCTCCTCGACTTGCACACCAGACTTGCACACCGGCAATAGAGTCGCTCACTTGCTCTGGCAATACTGTGCAGAACGGCTCATGTCGTGAGCCCTCAGACAGCCCACGTCAATCCCTGCTTCGCGAGATTTAAAACCATCCAAAAAAGCGCAGCGCGAGATCCGGTCTCTCGATTTACTTCGTCCAAGGATAGCGACTAAAATAAAGACAGAAACGTCGTTGTTAGGCAGAAGGAGGTGTCTATGTCTCCTGCTGGCCAAATCAGCGGTTCTCTTCGCAGAAGGAAGAGCACTCGCCAAACCCCAATTGAACCGGCGCTCCAAACGAAGCTCCATGCTTCAGGTTCAACTGTTGTGGCCAAGAAAAAGCGCGATTTCGATCCGCATGCCTTCCTCGCAACGATCAGCGAGGGCCAGAAACTTGTGCTCTTTCCGAGGAAACAAACCATCTTCGCGCAAGGGAATACCGCGGATGCGGTGTTTTATATCCAGACGGGCAAGGTAAAACTCACCGTGGTCTCGAAGACCGGCAAAGAAGCGACCATCGGCATATTAGGTGACGGAGATTTTTTCGGAGAAGGTGGTCTTGCCGGCCAGCTGTTACGCATGTCGTCTGCGACCGCGATGACGGATTGCGCGGTTCTGCGAATCGACAAGAGGGCCATGATGGAAGCGCTTCATCGGGAACACGAATTCTCCGACCTGTTCGTGGCTTATTTGTTGGCGCGGAACATCCGTTATGAAGAAGACCTGGTGGATCAGCTTTTCAATTCTAGCGAAAAGAGGCTGGCACGGATCCTTTTGCTGCTTGCTCATTTTGGCAAGGAAGGCAAACCGGAGACTGTAGTCCCCAAGATCAGTCAAGAGATGCTGGCGGAAATGGTCGGAACCACCCGCTCGCGGGTCAGTTTCTTCATGAACCGGTTCAGGAAATTGGGATTTATCCACTACAACGGCGGGCTACAAGTCCACAGCTCGCTGCTCCATGTAGTTCTGCACGACTAAGTCAAAAAGAAAAGGGCACCCCGACAACTCAGGATGCCCATCGACGTATATCCAGTCTGAATACTGCCCTCACTGCAACCGTTCCTTGTTCAAGGTCGATGTTCAAGGACGATGTTACCTCTTGGACGGCTCCCGGTTCGTTGGCTGCTGTCTCTGCTGCAACTGCTGCGTCTGCTGCTGGTGTCTTTGCTGCAATTGCTGCGTCTGTTGCTGGTGCTTCTGCTCCACCTGCTGCTTTTGCGCGTCATTCGCCTTCTGTTTATCCAGCTTCACGTGCTCCTGGTCCTGCTGCTGCTGGAGTTTGTCTCGTTCCTGTTGCTGCTTCGCGATTTGCTTGTCCTGCTGCTGCTGGTACTTCCTGTCCTGCTTCGGATTGCCCGTGTTTGGAGTGCTCCGTGCCAAGGGCGGGAGGTCGTGAGGATGGACGGCCGTGCTGGCGTTGTTCCCCTGATTTCCTCCCCGATTGGCTGGAGTATATGGCGCTCCTGCCTCTTTGGCCGGTACGGCACCGCGGTCATTAAAATCTCCGGGCCGAGGTGTCGCCGCAACTCCTGGCTTACCCATATTCGCTGACGCCCGTTGCTGAGGGTTGGCTCGGGCCGCTTGGGCATGTTGAGTTTGAACCGCGACCGGGGGGATGTGTCGGTCACGCGCCGCGGACTCTTCCTCAGGTGTCGGACGAGCGCTGATTCCACCATTGCCGCCGTTGTAACTAACGTGGCTCACGTTGTTGTACGTCACGTGGGTGTCGTAAACGTTGTGGATGTTGGTGACGTTCACGTTGCTCACGGAGCGGTTGTAGAAGAAGTGTCCGTTATCCCAACGCCCGCCTTCAAAACCGACACCGAAATAACCGAAGCCGTAATTGATCCCGCCGTAGAAGCCTATGTGCGGCCCCCAGTAGCCGTCATAGAAAACAAACCCGTCGCCGCCCCAGCCCCAATAGGCTGGTGTCCACAGGAAGCCGATTTCCGGCGCCATCACCCAAGTGCCCGGCACCCAGTAGTAATCGCTGACATCGTAATCGTAGGCCCAGTAACCGGGCGTCCAGAGATAACCGTCCCCTGGGCAGAGCGGCTGCTCATAGACAGGCAGCGGGGGCGGGCCGATCGAGATGGCCACGCCAATTTGCGCAAACGACGCTGCCGACATGCACAGCACGACGAGCGCGAACAGTAGCGTGCGAATGAAGCGGATATGCATTGTTTTTCCTCTGGCCCATCATCCCTCGTTTTCCCGGTGTTGCTCTGCCGCTACGGGTTACGTGGATTCACTGCAAATGTCTGAGCCAACTTTGAATCAAATCGATACAAGCCGGATTTGGCGCGCTGATACATGAGACGCGCTAGGCGACACTCCCGCCACGACTCATGGCTGCGAATTGAGGACGATTCCGCACTAACAATCTATCCACGATTTCAAAATAAGCAGCCCAAAGGACGCCTGTCTGGTCAAAATTGACCACTTCCGAGTTCACTAGGTATGCCAATGCGGCTTCCGTTTGACCGGTTGCCGCCTTCTCCTAGATGATTGTGACGCATGGACGTTGAACGCATCATTGACGACATCGAGCAGCTACAGGAAATGTTCGAAGCGCCGGATATAAGACCACTTAGTGCACGCGACATCTCTGCTGCCAATCAGCGGCATGACGAAATGCTGGCGCATAGCCCGTGGTTTCGGCTGTGGCAGCGATATGGCATCTGCTGCCGAGCTGAAGCTCCCGAATTCCGGCTGGGCGAAACGGAGAGGTAACCCTGAATCAGCGAGCGATTCGGAATCAAACTTCCTCCTGCCCTCGACTATAATCTGGAGCAATTTGGAGCGGGGAAAGGAGACCTGATTGACCGCCGATACCCACGAGCGTCTTCCCCTTGATCCTAGCCATCAACTGCCGGCTCACGGCTCGACTTCCCAGCGGCGCAAAGTATGGTGGATCGTCCTATTGATTCTGCTGTTGCT
>JBEKED010000093.1:0-12278 GCA_050014035.1 Terriglobales bacterium | reverse complement strand
GCGCTTCTGCGAACCGAGCATCTTTCTTTAGCGCGCGCCCTGGAGTTCAGCCGGGAAATCCCCGCCGCGCAGCTGCAAGAAATACTCGCCAGTTCGCGTCTCCCAGAAAAGATTAAAGACCAACTACTCCGCGCAAAGCTCGCGTAGGGTGGTTTCACCTCTGCAATCTGACCTCCAACGTCTGACCTTCCCTACTCCACCCAATCCGCGATAAACACATTCGTCTCTCGCGGCGCCTTGCCGTTGCGATGCGAAATCCAAACCAGCTGCTTTCCATCCGGACTGAACATCGGGAAACCATCAAACCCGTCGTAATATGTAATTCGTTCAAGGCCGGTGCCATCGACGTTGATCGTATACAGCTCGAAGTTTCCCATGCCGCCCGTAGAGCCCATGTTGGTGGCGAAAATAATCCGTTTGCCGTCCGGAAAAAACGACGGCGCAAAACTCGCCGCATTCAAATTTGTAAGCTGACGCTTCCCGCTCCCATCCGCTTTCATAATCCAGATCTCAAGCGTAGTCGGACGGATCGTATTCTGCGCCAGCAGTTCCTTATATTCCGCAATCTCCTGCTCCGTCTTCGGATGGTACGCGCGATAGACAATCCATTTCCGGTTTTTCGAAAAAAACGGGCCGCCGTCATATCCCAGCTCATGCGTCAGCTGCTTCACATGCTTGCCATCCGCATCCATAGAGTAGATGTCGAGATCGCCATTGCGCATCGACGTGAAAACAATCTTCTTGCCATCCTCTGAAATCGTCGCCTCCGCATCGTAGCCGGGAGTCGTCGTGAGCTGCTTCAAGTCCGACCCATCCAGCTTCGCCGTGAAAATATCAAAACCGGGATAGACAGCCCACACATAGCCCTTCGAGTAATCTGGGCGCGGCGGGCATTCCGCGCTAGCCAGATGCGTCGAAGAATACAGAATCTTGTCGTTGTGCGGAAAGATGTAGCTGCAAGTTGTGCGCCCCTTGCCGGTCGAAACCATTCGCTGGTCGGTCCCATCCACATTCATGATGAAGATCTGATCGCACTGCAAGTTGTCACGCGTCGATTGAAAAATCAGCCGCTTGCCGTCTGCTGAAAAATAAGCCTCCGCGTTCGATCCGCCAAAAGTGAGCTGGCGTACATTCCGCAGATGCTTTTCCTCGGGCATAGCCAGTTGCGATGCAGTTGGGCTAGCCGCCTGAGCAAACGCGAAGTTTGGAGTCAGCACTCCAGCCAGCAACGCCAGATTCAAAAGCAGTCGGCGAGTTTTCATAGGAGGAAAAGTGTAGCAGGCAATTTGCCAGTGTGGCGGAGAAGAAGCGGAGTAGAGACGGGGTTTGCCCCGTCTCTTGCGACGCCTACAAAAGTTGTAATCGGTTAGAGACGCGGCAAGCCGCGTCTCTACGGAAAACTAGACGCCCTTGGTGCGAATCGCCGCCATCAACTCGGCCGTCGTCGATACGCCGATCCCGTGCCGTTCCCCTCCGCGCACTATCGGGCCGCCAATCGCATCCAACTCCAGCTGCCGCCCGGCGGCAACGTCTTTCTGCATGGAACTCCGCATGCCCGGCGGTGAGCTTTCGACGAGCGCCTGAATCTGATCCGCGTCAACCTCTGCTCCGCTGGCGTTCGCCACGGCGCATGCCTCGCGAATCGCTGAACTCAACTTCGATTTCCATGCGGTATCCGCCAGAATTTCTCCTACGGTCATCCCCGATGCCGACGTCGCCAGCGCAATCGGTCCAAGGAAACAGAGCTTGCCCCACAACAGCGTCTGCTCGTTCGGAATGAACTTGCAGGCAAAACCCAGCCCGCCCAGCCTTGCGACAATGCCACCCAGGAGCGGCTCTCCGCTGCCAGCGAGATTGAAGCGCACAAACGGCGAGCGTTGAATGAATCGTCCCGGAGCAATTCTCTCTGCTTCGACGGCAATCGTCCCGGGAACCACACGCTCAGAACCAAAGCGCGCCCGCAGCACCGCGACGTGGTCGACGCCGTTCAGCAAGGGAACCACACAGCCCGGTGATGTGCGCACAACTTCCAGCGCAGTCTGTAATTGATAGGTTTTGGTTGCAATCCAGAGCACGTCGACCGGCTCTGTGAGCGCGGCAACAGCCTTAGCCGGAGCCGTAATCACGCCCGATGGCCGTTCGAGAGTTAAGCTCACAGGATAGCTCGCCAGCTTCTCCGCCCGAACCACCACCGTGACGTCCTCGCCCAGTGAACCGAGCGCGGTACCGATCAACCCTCCGATTGCTCCAGTCCCCAAAATTGCATGCTTCATGTCCGCACTCCCGGGAAAAACTATACGACATCTTGCTTTGGATGCGCGCACAATCAACTCGACGCGCCTTTACGCTGTGCCCAACAATCTGTCACACTGGCCACTGGCCACCGTCCACTGACCACTGAGTTCCATGGGCAAGATCCACGTTCTTCCCGAGAGAGTCGCCAACCAGATCGCCGCCGGCGAGGTAGTCGAGCGTCCAGCGTCGGTTGTGAAAGAGCTGCTGGAGAACGCGCTGGACGCGGGTTCCACGCGCATTCGTATTCAGGTGGAAGCGGGCGGCAAGAAGCTGATTCAGATCACCGACAACGGATGCGGCATGGTGCGCGACGATGCCATGCTGGCCTTCGAGCGCCATGCCACTTCGAAAATCAAAAACACCGAAGATCTGCTGAGCATTTCGACCTTGGGATTTCGCGGCGAGGCGCTACCCTCGATTGCGTCCGTTGCCCGCCTCCATCTGGAAACTCGCGCCGAAGAGGAAGCGGCCGGCACGGTTCTAGAAATTAACGGCGGCAAAATACTCCGCGTCGAAGAGGCCGGGCTGCCGCTCGGAACTTCGATTACCATTCGCGACCTCTTTTTTAATACTCCGGCGCGCAAGAAATTTCTGCGATCGGAATCGACCGAGCTTTCGCACATTGCTTCGCTCGTAACCCACTACGCCCTGGCGCATCCGGAGAAGCATTTTGAGTTGCACTCGGCCACGAATGCCTTGCTGGTCGCGCCGCCTGTGGCCGATCATCGCGAACGCGTCTATCAGGTCTTCGGACGCGAAACCCTCGACCAACTGATTCCGCTCGCAGCGGTGCAGCCGCTGGAACGCCTCGGTCTGCCGCAGCCACCGCCGTGGCGAAGCGGCGGGGCTATTCCTGAGTCCGCTGCCGAGGGCGACGGTTCGCGGGCGGGGGTGCGCGCGCCACACGATTTCGGCGAGGTGCGGTTGCACGGTTTCGTTTCCAAGCCCGAAATCCAAAAGCTGAATCGCAATTCGATTTACATTTTTGTGAATGGACGCCTGATTCGTGACCGTCTCATTCAGCACGCCATCACCGAGGCCTATCGCAACATCCTGCCGCCCACCGTGTTCCCGGTGGTTCTGCTTTTTATCGAAATGCCGACCGCCGAAGTCGACGTGAATGTGCATCCCTCAAAAACCGAGGTGCGTTTCCGGCAGCAGACTGTGATTCACGATTTCGTCCGCGAGTCGATAAGGGCGGCGCTGATGAAAGCGCGTCCCGTACCGCAGTTCTTGACCGAGATAGGCGCCCAGCCCTCGGCAAGTCCCGGCCTCAGCAGTCCCTTGCGAAGTAATCCCCACTTCATCGCCGATTCGCAAACCGGCGACGGCACCCAGCGTGCGCCCTGGCGAGATTTATACCCGCCGGCGACGGAGGGCGGATTCGCGCTGCAAGCGCCCGCAGTGCCAGCAACCGCCACGAGCTTCGCATTCGAAGGAGGAATTGCCGTCGAAGCCAACGCCGCCGTATCTCTCGAGCGCGGTGCCGAGGCAGCGAGCGCCCGGCAACCCGTCCCCGATCACGGTTGCGCGCCTCCCATCGATCAGGATCCGCAACCCGCGCCCACTCTGGAGTCGCTGCGTACGCTGCGTCCCCTGGGGCAGATTCGAAATTCCTTCATCCTCGCCGTCAACGAAGATGGCCTTTGGATCATCGATCAACACGTAGCCCACGAGCGGGTGCTGTTCGAGCGCATCCTGCGCCAGCGCGCCGCGCAACGGGTTGAGAGCCAGCGTTTGCTCATGCCGTTGGTGATCGAGCTGACCCCCGCGCAGCAAGCCATCTTCAGCGACATTGCCGAAGAGCTGGCGCGTAACGGTTTTGAAGCCGAGCCTTTCGGAGCTCGCAGTGTAGCCGTGAAAGTCGCTCCCGCGGGTGTGGACGCGGCGCAGATCGAGCACATGCTGAACGAAATCTGCGAGCAGCTCACGCGCGAGGATCAAGCCATCAATCTGGAGGCGGTGAGGACTCGCATCGCAGCCTCAATAGCCTGTCACGCCGCCATCAAGGTCAACATGCCCCTCGAACAAAACAAAATGGAGTGGCTGCTCGGGGAGCTGGCAAAGACCGAGCACCCGATGTCTTGTCCGCACGGCCGGCCGGTGGTCCTGCGCTATTCTATGCAGGATATTCAGAAGGCATTCAAGAGAATTTAGCTCGTACTCTGCGATTCTCGGCGTGCTCTCCGTTAAAGCTTTTGACTTCGCCGAGGGCCGACAACCGAGAGCTGTGTTCTAATCAAACTCATGACCGACGCAGAACTCCTGCAGTCCCGTACGCAAAAGTGGCGTCTCGACGGCCAGTCGGTGCGCACTCTCGACGACGCGCGCGCTTTCCTCGAGTCGGTCGGATTCTGTCTCATGTATCCGACGCGCCCCGCGCTCCTACTGCCGACCTTCATAGGCGCATGGGTCGGCGCCGATGACAAGCTGCCCATGCGCCAGCACGCGTATGCCGATCCGCGCGCGAAGGAGGCGACGGAACTCATGGTACGCGCGCTGCGCGACCACGCCGCCTACGAGGCTCCGCTGATCGATGAAAACAACGCGTTCCTGCTGGCCGCCTCGGTATTTCCTTATTTTTATTCGCTGGTCGGCGAGCGCAATCCCAAGCAGCCGCCCGCCAGCGGACCGCGCTCTCCCTATTCGCCCCTGGCCTGCGACGCTTTCGAAATCATCCGCCGCCGCGGACCCATTTCAAAATCAAAGCTGGGAGAGATGCTGGGCGGCTCCGTTTCAAACGCCGGCCTCGATCGCGCGCTCAGCGAACTCTGGGGCAAGCTGCGCATCACGCGCGTCGACTACACGGCCGCCGAAGGCTCGGTGTGGGACGAGTTATCGCGCTGGGCGCCCGATAGCGTGCGCGAAGGTGTGGGGATCTCGGTGCCTGAAGCTCTCTCGGCGCTGGTTTCGAAATATCTGGATTGCGTGGTCGCCGTCGACGAAGGCGAAGTCGAAAACTTCCTGGCAAATTTTGTTCCCCGCACTCGGGTGAAGGAAGCCATCCATGCTTTGCTGGCGGCGCGCGAGGTGAGCTTTCTGCATGTCGGCAGCAAGTCCCTGCTGCAGGTCACTCCGCCAAAGCAAGCGTACGTGCCCAAGCCCCGCCCTCAGCGAGTCAGCTGAAAAGCCTCCTCACTTTTCTGAGCCTTGCTCAGTGTTCCTCTGCTCCCTGTGATGAAGCTCTCGGTCGCAACGTGTACAATGCTGGGTTCGCCTAATGACCTCCACGTCCCAGCGCAAACTGATTATCGCCATCGACGGCCCCGCCGGAGCCGGCAAGAGCACCGTCGCTTCCCGTCTGGCCCGCAAACTCGATTACGTGAACCTGGAAAGCGGAGCGATGTACCGCGCCCTAGCCCTGCGAGCCATCGAATGGGACGCGTCCTTTGATGACGAAGACGCGCTGCTGAAACTGGCGCAGGATTCGAGCATTACGCTTGAGCCCACCATCGGCGGCAATCGGGTTCTCGTCAACGGCAAAGATGTTTCCGCCCGCATCCGCGAGCGCGATGTGAGCGAAGGAGCGTCGCGCGTCTCCGTACACCCCAAGGTGCGCGAGTGGATGGTGGCGAAACAGCGCGAAATGGGCATTGGAGGCGGCGTCGTCATGGAGGGTCGCGACATTGGAACCAAAGTCTTCCCCGATGCCGACTTGAAGATTTTTCTCGATGCCGACCCGGTGATCCGCGAACAGCGGAGACTCGACCAGCAAAAGGTAAGGGGTCCCTCGGCCGAGAGCATGGCAAAAGAACTTCGCGAGCGCGACCGGAGAGATCGCACCCGCGCCGCCTCTCCGCTGGTGGCCGCCGAAGACGCACTGGTCCTGGACTCGTCGCACCTGAGCGAAGACGAAGTAGTGCATCGAATCGAAGAGTTGGTCGAGCAGCGGTTGGCGACCCAGCGCTAAGCTGCTACGACTCTACGGATTGCTGAAAATTCGATTTTGGTCTTGATTTTGGGTGGCGCGGCGGTTCACCGCTGCGACAAAGCCTTATTCCAAATGACGGCTTCAGCCGCCGAGGGAGCGCCGCGGCGTGCAACCGACTTTTTCAGTAAACGATCTAGCCGTGCTTGATGAACTTCAACGACGCGGAGTTCATGCAATAACGCAAGCCGGTGGGCTTGGGGCCGTCGTCGAACACGTGACCGAGATGGGCATCGCATTCGATACAGGACACTTCGTCACGCGTCATCCCCAGGCTGTTGTCGGTTGAGCTGCGCACATTTTCCTTCGCAATCGGAGCCCAGAAACTAGGCCATCCCGTGCCCGACTCAAACTTCGTATCGGAACTGAACAGCGCGTTCCCGCAACAGATGCAGCGATACAATCCCTTGTCATGCAGGTTGTAGTATTCGCCGCTGAATGCCATCTCCGTACCTTGGTGACGGGTAACGTCAAATTGCAGCGCCGTCAGCTGTTTCTTCCACTCAGCATCGGTCTTGTGCACTTTCTGCACTTGAGCGGGCCCAATCCGCTCGCCGGAGTCGCTGAACTGGATGACGGTCACCGGCCCTTTATCGTCCGAGGAGTTGGCTTGTGCCACCTGCAAAACCGGGCTCTCGGAGCACGCCAGCAGGCTTCCGCCCGCGACTGCCAAGAAAGAACTGCCAAGAAATTGTCGACGATTCAGCATCGATTCCCTCCAGTTTCGTAATTAGGATGCGCAGCTGACCGGGAAGTTACATTCTGTGGCCGGCGCGCCGTCTTTGCTTACGCTTTGGTGTATTCTGCGTCGAATACCCAAGGCCTTCCTATGAAATTTGCCCGCTGGGCTATTGCCGTCATGTTGCTCGCAGCGCTTGCTGCACACTCGCAAACCTCTTCGCAACCAGCCAGCGCCTGGCCGACGGCCTCCGCGGCTGCGAGCGGCCTTTCCGACGCTCGCCTGCAAGCGCTCGATGCCGCTGTTCGTTCCGGAGAGTTCAAGAAGGTCGGCAGCGTCCTCGTCGCCCGTCACGGCAAACTGGTGTATGAAGCCTATTTCGACGGCGACGCCTCCACTCTACGCGACACTCGTTCGGCGACCAAAAGCATTACCGATGTCCTGATCGGCATTGCCATCGACGAGCACAAACTCAGCAGTGTCGACGCGAAGATTCTGGCGCTGCTGCCCGAGCGCGCCCGCAAGATGCAGAATCCCGATCCGCGCAAGTTGACGATCACGGTGGAAGATTTTCTGACCATGAGTTCTCCGCTCGAGTGCGACGACTGGAACGATGCGTCGCGCGGCAACGAGGAGCGCATGTATGTGATGGAAGATTGGGCGCAGTTCATTCTCGATTTGCCGATTCGCGGGCGCATGCACGTCGGCGAGCAGGTAGAACCGCCTCCCTATGGACGCTACTTCAGTTATTGCACGGGAGGAGTCTTCACCCTGAGCGAAGTGCTGGAGAAAGTGACCGGCGCGCGCACCGACCGCTATGCTCGCGAGAAGCTGTTTCAGCCGCTCGGCATTACGAATCTGGAGTGGGTGTATTCGCCGTTGAATGTTCCGCAGACGGGCGGCGGATTGCGCATGACCAGCCGCGACCTGCTGAAGATCGCCCAACTTTATCTCGATGGCGGCGAGTGGCAGGGGCAGCGCATCGTGAGCGCGTCGTGGGTGCACAACTCAACCCAGCCCCACGCGCGGGCCGACGAGTGGACCGAATATGGCTATCTCTGGTGGCTCAAAACATTCAAGTCGGGGGAGAAAAGTTATCCAGCGTTTTTTATGTCGGGCAACGGAGGGAATAAGGTGGTCGCAATTCCCGCGCTAGATATGACCGTCGTGATCACCAGCACGAATTACAACACGCAGGGAATGCACGAACAGACGGAGAAGATATTGACTGAATACGTGCTGGCCGCGGTGGAGGAAGCCAGGAAATAGCAACAAGAAAAAGTGCCGGTTGTTCGCCGGCACGGACTATCTCTCATAGTTCCGCATGTCCTCGAATGGCGGACATTTCACTTCGCCATCTTCAGCGACATGACGTGCACTTGCATCTTGTCGGGATAAACGTGGGCGTTGAGGACGACGTGGTGTCCTTCGTGGCCTTTAACGGCCTCGGGATTAATGATGGTCCAGCTCTTGCCGTCCTTGTCGCTGACAAACGTCTTGCCGTCATCGCTGATTTTGCCTTTGACATCAATCGCCGGCTTGGGGGAATCGGATTTCATGCTGTTATTCTGCATCGTGTCCTGGGCCCAGGAAACGCCTGGAGCGACTACGGATGTGACAAGTGCCAGGGCGAAGCAGAATGCCAATAGTTTCTTCATCGTGATTTCTCCTTGAGAATTTGGGGACAAGTGGGCGACCAGAAGTATAAACCCGGCGGCCGGTTAGTACACCCGGGAGAACGCTGGGCTAGGCCTGCCTACTTCTTCACCACCCCGATCCCCAACTCCCGCAACTGTCCCTCGGCCACCGGTGTGGGCGCTTCCATCATCAGATCTTTCGCGGCGGCGGTTTTGGGGAAGGGAATTACTTCGCGCAAACTATCGGCCCCCGCCAGAATCATCACGATGCGATCGAGGCCGAGCGCAATTCCGCCGTGCGGAGGCGTGCCGTATTCCAGCGCCTCCAGAAAGAAGCCGAAGCGCGAGCGCGCTTCTTCTTCCGTCATGCCGAGCGCATGGAAGATTCTGCTCTGCACATCCTGCCGGTGAATACGAATCGAACCCGAGCCCAGCTCCGTGCCATTCAGCACCACGTCGTAGGCGAGCGCGCGCACCATGGCTGGATCGGTTTCCAGTTTGTCCATGTCCTCTTCATGCGGCGAGGTGAAGGGGTGATGGGCTGCGTTCCAGCGCCGCTCACCTTCATCCCACTCGAACATGGGGAAATTGGTTACCCACAAAAAGCGGTAGTCGCCCTTCTGAAAGAGCTTGTGCCGATCAGAATATTTCTGCGCCAGCGCCACGCGCAGCAATCCCGCCGAGGCGTAGATGGCCATTTCCGCGGGCGTAACTTTGCGCTTGCTGGCGGGATGCTCGTCTCCTTTTGCGCCCGACTGCGCTGAGCCCACTACCAGAACCAGAAGATCTTCCGGTGCCAGCGCGCCCGTTTTGTCGCGCACTTTCTCTCGGACCTTGGCGGCCGCTTCGGGGAACTTATTCTCGATGCGCTTGAAGTCTTCGAACACGCGGGCTCCGCCCTTCGAAACAAACAGCGGCTTGATGTCGTCACGCTCTTTGCGCGAAAGTTCGCCGACGCGCGGAATGCGGATCGCAATCACCGGCAGCTCTTGATTTATGGCTAACCCTTGAAGTTCATCCAGCGCAAAACAATCCGCCACGTCGGTGAAGGCGGGCAGGCGCAGGTCGGGCTTGTCGATGCCGTATTGGCGCATGGCGTCGTCGTAGTCCATGCGCGGGAAAGGTGTTTTGATTTCGTGGCCGGCGGCCTTGAAAGCGGCTGTCAGGAAGCCTTCCACGACCTCCCAGACTCGCTCGGGTTGCGGGTAGGACATTTCGAGATCGATCTGGGTGAATTCCGCCTGGCGATCGGCCCGGAAGTCTTCGTCGCGGAAACAGCGCACGATCTGGAAATATTTGTCGAAGCCGGAGATCATCAGGATCTGCTTGAACAGTTGCGGCGACTGCGGCAGAGCGTAGAAAGATCCCGGCTGGACGCGGCTGGGCACGAGATAGTCGCGCGCGCCTTCGGGCGAGGAGCGCGTCATGAATGGCGTTTCGATTTCGAAGAAGCCCTGCGAAGCGAGGTTCTCGCGAATCGCGATTGCTACTTTGTGGCGCAGTTCGATGTTGAACTGCATGGCATCGCGGCGCAGATCGATGTAGCGATACTTCAGGCGCATCTCCTCGTTGGGCAGCACGGTGTCCGAGGGCAGGAAGGGCAGTGGCTTCGAGATGTTCAGAATGCGCAGCTCTTCGACCACCAGTTCGACTTCGCCGGTGGGAATATTGGGATTGATAGTGTCGGCGTCGCGGCGCTTCACGGTTCCGATGGCCGCGATTACAAATTCGTTGCGCAGCGCTTCCGCTTTTTCGTGTACCGCGGCGCTCAGTTCGTGGTTGAAAACGACTTGGGTCACGCCGGTGCGGTCGCGCAGATCGACGAAGATGATCTGGCCGAGGTCGCGGCGGCGGTTGACCCATCCCATCAGTACAACTTTTTTGCCGGCATCGGAGAGCCGCAGATCTCCGCATCGATGAGTTCTTCTGAGGTCGCCTAAAAAATCGAGCACGAGTTTCCTTTTCTTTTGTGGATAAGGATGAGGCGCCCCACACATCGCCGACAACGCCCTGTGTGGGGCAACCGCTTTATGCAGAACCGATAATTATAAATGGCGGGTTCGGCTCTGGCCTCTCGGCTTCCACTCGCAGCTCGTGCTTTGTGCTGGTTTTACTTTACCTTCGTCTCTTTGCCTTCCATCCAAAGTGACCAGTTCGTGCCGTCGGTGGTCGCTTCATATTTGTAGCTGTAAGCTGTGGGCGACAGGATCTTCATGGTGTAGCGCCCTTTCATCGTTTGCGCGCCCATCTTCCATTCGTTGATCCAGGTCCAGGTGTCGCCGTCGACCGTGGCCTTGGAGTGCGTCGCCTCGCCCATGCTGTTGAATTCGTCGTAGGTGTAGACCTTCTCCTGCGGATCGTAGCCCATGTAAGCGGTGCTGCTGCCTGGGGGAAAGCCGGCGCCGTTGAATTTCGAGTGAAGAACGACGAAGAAGCCGCCCGCCATCCACTCCATGTGATCGTCGGCGTGATATTTTCCTCCCGGACCCATGGGGCCAGGCTTAACGTCGGCCTCTGACATCCAGTGACCGGTAAAGTAGTCCAGCTTTTTGACCTCCGGGCCGGGTTTGGGCATCGCGCTCTGCGCGAACGCCGCGCCCGCAAGCAGAAGTATTCCGAACAGAAGTGTCGATGTGCGCTGCATGGAGAAGAACTCCTGGAATTGGATTTTGTCGTGGGAATCTTGCGGCTGCTGATGTTAGAAGGACTCGACGCGGATGTCAATAAGCTTCGAGCACGAGCTACGAGCCGCGAGCTACGAGCCCTTTTCTGTCGCGGCGATTCGCCTGGCGAGTTCCGCGCGCGGGACCGTTGCCTGCTCGCCAGAAGCCAGATGCTTAAGGGCAAAGGCATCGGCTTTCACTTCGTTTTCGCCGATGATCAGGATGTAGCGGGCTCCGATCTTGTCGGCGGCCTCGAAAGACTTTTTCAACCGGAAAGTTTCATCTCCGAGTTCGACGACCAGATCTTCATCGCTCCGCCGCAACTCGCGAGCCACACGTGCCGCTTCGCGATTCATACCGGGGCCTAGCGGCGCGATGTAGACATCGGGCTTGCGTACCACTGACTCGGCCGACGCGATCTCCATTAGTGAAAGCACCAGCCGGTCCTCCCCGATAGCAAATCCAATGCCCGGAGCCGCCGGGCCGCCCAGCGCCTCCGACAAACCGTCGTATCGTCCGCCGCCGAGAATCGCATTCTGCGCCCCGAGCGCTCCGTGGGTGAACTCAAACGCAGTGCGCGTGTAGTAATCCAGACCGCGAACCAAGCGCGGGTTCTCCACGTAAGGGATCTGTACCGCGTTCAGAATGCTCTTTACTTCTTCGAAGTGGGTGCGGCAGGGTTCGTCCAGGAACTGGCTGATGGTCGGGAGAGTCTGGATGATCGGTTGATCTTCGAGAACCTTGCAGTCGAACACACGCAATGGGTTGGTGACGGCGCGGCGCCGGCAGTCAGCGCACATAGTGCCTACCACGGGCGCGAGCGCCTGGCGCAGCGCTTCGTTGAATTTCACGCGGTCGGCGGGGCAGCCCACGGAGTTCAGTTCCAGCGTCCAGTTGGTGATGCCGACTCGGTCGAGGAGCGTGGCGAGGAGTTCGAGAATTTCCGCGTCTCTGGCTGGAGACTGGCTGCCGGATGAGGCGGGGCCGATGACCTCGGCGTCAATCTGGTAGAACTGGCGATAGCGTCCTTTTTGCGGGCGCTCGCGGCGAAACATGGGACCGATGGAGAAAAATTT
>JBEKED010000092.1:0-12342 GCA_050014035.1 Terriglobales bacterium | reverse complement strand
CGCAATTTCTTGCGGAGCGCTCGACCATCCATCCCGCATGATGCGGGCGAGAAAGCCGAGACTGCGGCCCATGCGGTCACGCTTCGCGAAATGCGAATCGGTCAGCAGGTTCTGCAGCAGCGGAATCTTTAGAAATCCTCGAATCAGCGTTACGCGCTCGAAGTAAGGATTGGGCAAAACATCGGTCGAAGCCAAGTCGTTGTCGTCGGGCTTGTCCCCAAGCGCGCCGTAAACAAATTCCCCGAGAACCGCCAGGCCGGCGCTGGTTCCGCCGATTGGCTTGCCCGCCGCGACATTCGCATTGATCGCGCCTTCAACCGGAGTATCTTTCCAACCGCGGATATAGTTCGCCTGATCGCCGCCCGCAATGAAGACGACCGCCGCGCGGCGAATGATTTCCTCTACGGCGGGCTCTTGCGCCGCCTGGCGATTGGGAATAATGAGCGTCGCGACTGAATTCACCCGGCACAGTTTCTGGATGTAGGAGTTGTAGTCGTCGTCTCCGGTCGCGCGCAGAATCAGGAAGTCGCCACCATTGGCTTTCTCACATAGCCAGCGAAAAGCTTCATCAAGATCGCTGCCGCCGCCCATCATGGCAATACCCGCTGTGGGCTTGGTCGGGAGGTCGTTTTTGTTTCCGAGGCGAAAGTATTGATAGGGAGCGGCGTGAGCGAGACTACCCGCCAGCAATAAAGTCGCAAACAGCGCTCGTTTGAGGACCGTCATAAAGAGGATCGTCATAAATTTGATGGCGCCGGGTCTCGAACCAGCGACTTGAGACTATAAGAATACAGGCGGGAGTTGCAGCGTCCTGGAAGTCTGCGCTCCGTTAGATTCTTCAGGTGCAATGCTAAAGCTCGCGTCCTGGCCCAACTGCTATCATTGGGCCATGATAAAAACAACCAAGAAGTTGGGCTGGTGGAGTGCTCTGCTCGCAATCGTGCTCTCGACAACCTTTCTCGCCACGCGCGTTTCCGCGCAAGACCAAAGTCAGGATGATCCGCCGGGACGCGTCGCCCGCCTCGGCTACCTGCAGGGCTCCGTCTCATTTCAGCCCGCCGGTGAAACGGATTGGGTGCAGGCCGTTACCAATCGCCCGATGACGACTGGCGACCAGCTTTGGACGGATCGCGATTCACGCGCCGAAGTGCAATTGGGAGCGTCCGTGATTCGTCTGGCGCCCAACACCGGTTTCTCTTTCTTGAACCTGGATGACTACACAACTCAGATTCAACTTACGTCGGGAGCGATCAGCATCAACGTTCGCAGGCTGGCGGATGACCAGGACTTTGAGATCGACACGCCCAACCAGGCGTTCACGGTTCTCCGGCCCGGACACTATCGCGTCGAGGCGGGCGCGGACGGAAACTACACGGTCGTAAGCGTTCGGCTGGGCGAAGGCGAGGCCACCGGCAACGGCGAGACGTTTACCATCGACGAAGGGCAGAGAGGAACTTTCACCGGAACCGACTCCCTGCACGTCGACGTGGTTGATATTGGCGATCCGGACGATTTCGACCGCTGGAGCTACGATCGCGATCGCCGTTATGACTTCTCTCCATCGACGCAGTATCTGTCGCGCGACGTGGTCGGCTACGAAGATCTCGACAGCTACGGCGAGTGGCGCAACGATTTCAACTATGGACACGTCTGGTACCCGACTCAGGTCGGCTTCGGTTGGGCACCCTACCATGATGGCCACTGGGCTTGGATCGCTCCGTGGGGCTGGACCTGGGTCGACGATTCTCCGTGGGGCTACGCACCTTTTCACTACGGACGTTGGGTATTTGTCGAGGGACGCTGGGGCTGGGTGCCGGGGCCGGTCGCAGTGCCGGCGGTGTACGCTCCCGCACTCGTGGTTTTCATCGGCGGCGGCATGGGCTTCGGCGGCAATGTGGCATGGTTCCCGCTCGGGCCGCGCGAAGTTTACGTACCGTCGTATCAGGTCAGTGCGGCGTACATGAATCGAGTCAATATCAGTAATACTACCGTCAATGTCACGACCGTTACGAACGTCTACAACACAACCATCATCAATCGGACCACCAACATCACGAGCGTGACGTATGCGAACCGGAATGTTGCGGGCGCGGTGACGGCGGTTCCGCAGCAGGCATTCGTGAGCGCGCAGCCGGTGGCAAAAGCCGCGGTTGCGATCAACGCCCGCGAGATCGCCTCGGCCTCGATGACTGCGCGGGTTGCGGTGGCTCCCACACGAAATAGCGTGCTGGGCGCAAATGCTGCGACGGCAAATCATGTCGCTGCGCCACCCCCGGCCGTTGCGAACCGGCAAGTGGTGGCGAAGAAGATGCCGCCTCCGCCGCCGGTGCCTTTTGCGAGACAGCAGCAGGCTTTGGCGGCGCATCCGGGACAACCGCTGGCTAGAAGCGAAGTGCAAGGCTTGCGTCCAGCCAATGCCGCCGCCACGCGGCCCATGGTGAGGCAGGCTCCTCCAGCGAAATCGGCAGCGCCGAACGCGGGACGCATGGGCAACCAGCCTGGAAGCCAGCCAAACATGGGCCGGCCCGGCCAGCCCCCAGCGCCAGCGCCGAACGCACCGCAGAATCGACCGATGCCTCCACAGCAGGCCAATCGCCCGGAAATGAACGCGCCCGAGAATCGGCCCGAAACCAACCGTCCTTCCACGCCGCCGCCGGTCCACTCTCAACCGAACCAGCCCGAAAATCGGCCGGAGGCAAATCGCCCTTCGCCGCCGGTACACTCTCAACCCAACCAGCCTGAGGCCAATCGTCCAGCGCCACCGCCGCAACCCAACCGGAACGAACCGGCTGCGCGTCCGCAGACTCCTCCGCCGAGCCAGCGTTCGGAGCCGCGTACTCCTCCTCCTGCAGCTTCGAAGCCCGCGCCGCCACCGCCGCACCAGGAACAGAAGCCGCAAACTCCGGCGCAGAAAAAGCAGGAAGAGGAACGGCAGAAAAAGGAACAACAAAAACCGCCCGGAGAGTAGAACCTTAGAAGCAATGCTTGAACAAGACTCGCTCGCGCACCCCGAGATTTCTCGGGGTGTTTTTTTGCAGTGGAATGCGGCCCGAGCCGCAAGCATCAAGTCTTGTGCTCAAGCGACAGTGCGCAGGCTGTTTCGCAACTGCACCAAAACGGCTCCCAGCACTGCGATCGCGGCCAGCCAGATAGTAAATGCGGAAGTCACCACCCAGCCTGGCGCTACTCCGACGCGGCGCAGCAGAAACGGCAGAAAATTCCACGTGGTGATGTGCACATAATCCCACGCGTCCTGGGTCATGGCCTCGGTATTCAAGCCCCAGGCGTCCATCTTCCCCAGCGCGAAGGCGACGATGTTTTTGCAACGCAAAGCGATCACGAACGTGGGATGCCCCAGCGTCTCCATCTGATAAATTTCAAGCGGCAACCAGAAGGCCAACGATGCCAACTGAATCACCAGGCTCACCAGGATCAGTGTGCATCCCGCGCGCCAAGCCGTTATTCCCAGAGCCTCCCGATAGCGCATAAGCAGCGGCACGGCAAGCAGCGCCACCAGTTCCACGGAGGTTGAAACGTAGCGATCCCCCCACGCGAAATCCCCCGCCCACACTGTGTATCGCGCGTAAAAGCAGATATAGGCCAGCAGCAGAAGCAGGGAAGTCGCCGCATAGGCGCGCACCTCCGGAGACAGCCGCCGCCACAACCACAGCAACAGGACCATCGCCAGCACCAGCAGAGGATCGAAGAGAAAGATCGATTTTTCCGGCTGCAATAAGGGACCGAGAAAGCCGATGTGAAAGGGCGTGCTCCAGGGAAAATTGGCGGGCAAGGTGGGATCCTGCTGGCGAAATTCGCGCGCGAATACGCTGACATAGGTGTTGGTGAAAGATCCGTAACGGTAAAACTGGTAGAGACGATCGAGCAGGAAAAAGAATAAGTAAACCGGCGCAGCAACTTTGCAATAAACCAGCAGACGCTGCCACAAATCGCCGCGTAATCCTTCAAAGCAAAACACGAGCAAAAGAAAAATCCCTGCCGCCATCAGATCCAGGCCCGTGGTGAGACGCGTAAGCAGGTTCAGTCCCAGCGCGCAGGAGCCGATGAAAAGCGCGCGCCGACTGTCGGTGCGCAGCCATTCGTACTGGAAGGAAAATCCGGCAAGCGTCAGCAACATGATGTAGTTGTTTTCCATCATGTTCTGCGTGTAGTGAAGATGCGTGGTGCAGAACATCAACGCCAGCACGCCAGCGACTGACTCTTTAGTGCCAAAACGCAGCTGACGAAGCAGCCGGAAGGCCACCAGCGCGGTGAGAACGTTGACCAGAATGTTGGTGCTGTAACTGACTACGATGCTGCGCACGGCAGGGTCTTCATCGCCGTACTTGGAAAAAATACGCCAGTGCGCAATCCACGTCCCCACCAGATCGGCGGGCAACATCAGCAGCGACTGGCCGATGCCATACCAACTGTAGAGGCGCCCGCCACGGCCGTGCAGGCCGAATTCGGGATACTCATTCGGAAAAACCTGCGGCTCCGAAGTCCAAAGCCAATGCGTGGTCTGCAGCCGATGCGTAGTATCCGAGGTTCCCAACTCGCCCGATTGCACCACAAAAGCCAGCAGACCCGCGGTCAAGCACGAAAGGAAAAGCGGATCACGCAGCCAGCGTCCGAAGCGAAAAGTCCCGGGCTGAGAAGTCATTGCCTGGATGTTAATTCGAAACCTCTAATTTAAGAAAGATCGCCGCAGCCGCTCCACGTTCCACAGTGCAAATCGGCCAGCATAAGCAGGGTCCCAGTCCCTCACCTTCGTGCAATGCCAAAAATAGGGTCCCGACTAAAGCCTGTCGAACCTGCAGCCGATAGCGGCAGTATGGTCACTGTCATATCGCGGTTTCGAGTGCGCAACGGCTTAGAGGACGAAGTCCGCCGAGCGTTCTTGAACCGCCCCCGATTGGTTGAGAACGCGGCAGGTTTCTGTGGCCTCGAGGTTCTCACCGATGCCGTCGACCCCTCCATATTTCTGTTGCTTACGCGATGGACGGACGAAGCCGCTTTCCAAGCCTGGCATCGCAGTGAGGCCCATCATCAGTCCCACCAATTCATGCCTCCGGGATTGAAACTGGATCCATCGTTCACCTCCATAACCATAGCAAACAAGATCGAAGATCCTGCCGGAATCCAAAATCTGGGCGATGCCCTCGAGGGTCGCACCCTTGCACTCTCACAATGGCTGACCGACTTCGACGGCCTGTTCGCGTTACTGCTCGCGCCCGACGGTACTATTCGTGCCCGCAATCGCGCCGCCAATCGAATCTTTCCTCCCCATCCAGAAAACGAATCTCGTTCCAGCGTTTGGGAATATCTGGTTTCCGACGCTCAAAAGCTGCGCGAGCGGCTGTCCAATCCGCAACTTCAGGACCATGGCACTCTGCTCCTGAATCTGACCAACGGGCAGCAGGATCCAGTTACATTTGAGGTTGGGCTGGTTCGGTGTAGTGGGGCGTTCCTGCTGCTCGGAACTCTGGAGCATCGCTACGAATCCCGCTTTCAGGCTCAGACCCTCGAACTGACGAACGATCTTTCGTTGATGATGCGCGAGCTGGCACAGAAGAACCGTGAACTGCAGGCAGCGAATGAAACCATCGACCGGCTAGCCGGGACGGATGCGCTTACCGGCCTTGCCAATCGACGCACTCTGAACGAAACCTTGCGGCGCGAGATTGCTCGGAGCCAGCGACTGAGCGAGCCCTTGAGCTTAATCATGGCCGACCTGGACCACTTCAAAGCGATCAACGATCAGTATGGACACAATACCGGCGACCACGTGCTTGTCTGTACGGCTGCGGTGTTCACCACGCAATCGCGCTCCTACGATCTGGCGGCGCGATATGGCGGCGAAGAGTTTCTTCTGATCCTTCCCAAAACCTCGTCTGAGGATGCACTCAAGATCGCCGAACGTCTCCGCAAAGCGGTTGCCCAAATGGAAGTGCCCGGGTGTTCCCGCGCGATTACCATCAGCCTCGGTGTCGCCACCTGGTTGAAAGGCGAAGCATCGGAGCCGTTTATTGGGCGCGCCGACGCTGCGCTCTACCGCGCCAAGAACGCAGGCCGGGACCGCGTCGAAGCCGCTTCGGCCGTCCCGGCGCTAGCCCAGAGTGGAAGCCTTCGCCCATGATCTCCGATTCTCTCTCCGAACGCCTCCAGCTGGCGCAGAAACTCGTTTCCGCGAAGCAGGAAGTAGCGCTGGCAATCACCGATGAGTTTTTTCTCAACCATCCCGAATGGACGGCTCGCTACGGCGAGCGCGGCCGCCAGTTCTGCACCGCCGATGCCTGCTTTCATGTGGATTTTCTAGCCGGCTCCCTGGAGGCGGATTCTCCCGAAGCCTTTGCCGACTATATGCGCTGGACGGCAAGAATGCTGGGCGCGCGCGGCATTTCCGCGCACACTCTCGAAGAGAATCTTGGGCAGCTTGAAAAACACCTTTTCGCGAAGCTCCCTGCGAAAGACCGGGATATGGTTTTGACTTTCTTGACCCGAGGCCGGGAAGCTTGCGCGGAGCCTCCATCTGCTCCCGACGCGCCCCCAACGGGCGAAGGCCTGGCCCTGACCCGCCAGGTCTTTCTCGCCGCGATTTTGAGCGGTCAGCGCCCCGCCGCCTTGAACATCGTCGAAGAAGCCATCCGCTCTGGTCACAGCCACGTCGATATCTATGTCGATGTTTTTGCCGCTTCACTCCATCATGTCGGCAAGCTTTGGGAACAGAACCAGATCACCGTTGCCCAGGAGCACATGGCAACTTCGATCACGCAGTATGCCATTGCTGCCATCTACCCACGCCTGGTTCCCGCAGCCGTGCACCGCGGCATGGCGGTAGTCACCGGCGTCTCGGGGGAACTGCATCAAATTGGAGCCAATCTGGTCGCCGATTCCTTGGAAGCGGAAGGCTGGAACGTGCGGTTCCTGGGAAGCAATCTGCCGCATTCCTCGGTGATCGCCGCCCTCGAAGAAACTTCAGCCAATATCCTTTGCATTTCCACCACCATCATAGCGAACCTGCCTTCCGTCGCGGAACTGGTTCAATCCGTCCATGAAAAACTGCGCCAACGCGCGCCCCGAGTTGTGCTCGGCGGCGCGGCCTACCGGATGGCTACCCACTTCGCCCGGGAAATGGGCGCTACCGAAATCTCCGATCTCCGATCCGCTCTCGCCACCCTTTGCCACTAGTGGGCGGTCGCACACCATCCCGTGAGCAGCGGAAAACAGAGGTGAAAGCTTTCATGAGTCCCGCGATCTCCGCGAACCTCAGCGTCCTCAGCGTTAAAGAATTGAGCACGGCTGCAAATTTCCAACCGCACCGCTAACCCCTAGTACCTGAAACGCAATTGACAGCAACCTGCATCTCACAAACAATAGGCTCTACAGTCCACATCAAACGGAGACCCCCTAATGTCTGAAGGCGAGCAACCGACCGTTTACCACCCTGAGCCGCAGAGCAGTATCGGCAAATGGGTTCTCATCTTGCTGGCCGTTGCCTTTGCCGGCGCGTCGTCGTACTTCATTTACGACCAGCACGGCAAGCTCGACAAGCTGACCCAGGATCAGGTCGCCAGCCAGAAAGAAATCGGCGATCTGACCAAGCGTATGCAGGCCGCCGAGTCCGACGCAGAAACGCTGGGCGAGAAGATCGGCATGACCAAGAAAGAAATGGCCGCCCGCGCCGAGGAACTGCAGCGCGCCCAGCAAGCCTCAGCCGCACGGATCGCGGCGCAGGCGGAGCAAGAGAAGAAAGATGTGAGCGCGGTTTCCGGAGAAGTCGGAAATGTCAAGACCGACGTGGGCGGGGTGAAGTCTGATGTGGCCGCCACCAAGGCGTCGCTCGATGCAACCATCGCAAAGCTCCAAGGCACCATCGGCGATCTGGGCGTGCAAAGCGGACTGATTGCCAATACGCGCGGCGATCTCGAAGCCCTCAAACACAAAGGCGACCGCCAGTACTACGAGTTCACGCTGTTGAAGGGGGCTAAGCCGCAAGCCTTCTCCACCGTGGCCTTGCAGGTCAGGAAGACCGATCCCAAGCACGGCAAGTACACTCTGGACGTCACCGCCGACGACAAAACCATCGAGAAGAAAGACCGGAACCAGAGCGAACCAGTGCAGTTCTACACCGGCCGCGATCACATGCTCTATGAGATCGTGGTTTGGACCGTCGACAAAAACAAGATCACCGGCTACCTGAGTACGCCCAAGAATGCGCCCGTGCCGATCACAGCTACACCACAGTAGAGGCTGAGATTAAAGGTCAAATGGCAGAGAGGAAAGCCGAGGGTCGCCGACTACCGCGCCGTGCGATGGGTTTTACTTCTGCAATCTGACTTCTAACTTTTGACTTTCTCATGCTGCCCGCGAACCTGCACACGCTCGTTGAAATCGCACTCCGCACCGGAGTTATCTATCTGCTCGTCCTCGTCGGAATCCGCATCAGCGGCAAGCGCGAAGTCGGCCAGATGACTCCCTTTGACCTCACGCTGCTCCTGCTGCTCTCGAACTCGGTGCAAAATGCCATGACCGGGCCCGACACCTCGCTCGCCGGAGGCGCGATTGCCGCGACCACGTTGCTCATCATGAACTACCTTGTGGCCGAGCTTTCAGGTGGCAATCGCCGCTTTCGAAAATATATTCAGGGACAGCCCAGCCTGCTGGTGCATGACGGCGAGGTGATCGAGGCGCACATGGCCAAAGAGCATGTCAGCATGGATGAACTGCAACGCGCCCTGCGCGAACACGGCGTCGGTAGTTACAAGCAAGCCGCGCTGGCGGTGCTGGAATGCGACGGCTCCATCAGCGTGCTGAAGTACGACGACATCGAGCCGACCGCCTCGACGCACCTCAACCGGCGCCGTTTTCTAAAGAAGAACTGAGCTGGTGGGCGACGGGCGTCCCCGCCCTCCACTCCGAGACTAGAACTGATCTCATAAATAATTCCCCGGGGAAACGGCCCGGCCCGCAGGGGCTAAAGCCCGCGTTGTTATCGGTTCTGAACGGCACGGCTGAAGCCGTGCCCTACCCAAAACCGTTTATGAGACCAGTTCTATAGTCCTGAACGGCACGGCTGAAGCCGTGCCCTACCCAAAACCATTTATGAGACCAGTTCTAAAGTGATGGCGACGAACTGGCTTTCTGATCCTTAACTTGCAAGTCGTTCACCACTTGCTGGACGTTCGGCACTGTGCTCGCTACCTGTCCGGCACGGGTCCGCTTGTCTTCCGAGTTCACCTCTCCGCTCAACGTGACTACGCCGCTCTTCACTGCATATTTCACGTTGTCGTGCATCTTGTTTTGGATTAGCGCAGCGTCGAGATTTTGCTCGATGCCTTCATCCAGATCAGCGTTCACGGCCTTGGCATCTTTTTCTCCGCCCACCGGAATCACGGCAATCTGATCCGCGACAACCTGGACGCCTGCGAGGGACTTTGCCAGAGTTTCGGCGTCTGACTTGGCGTTGGCGCTGGCGACTTGTCCGCCGAGGGTTACGATGCCTTTGTCGCGATCTTCGCTGACGGAAACATTCTTAAAGCCCGCTTGATCGAGCGACTTGCGAATACTTTCGGAAACATCAGGGGACTTGGCGGCCGTGGTTGAGCATCCGACAAGAATTCCGGTGACAACCAGCCCCAGCATGGTGAACAACAATTTAATCGCTTTCATATTGTTTCCTTTGATTGGATCGAGGTTGAATCCGAAAATCCTAAGATCCGACGACGAGCAACTTCTGCCTGTGAAGACAGCCCATAGATTCGCTCACCTGCTTCGAGGATGCTGAGCACAATCGCTCACTTTGTGAAAAAGCGCGTCGTACCGCCCCGTTTGCGGAATGCGGGCGCACTGATTCAGGAAACGATCAATACTGACCAGTCTTCCGAGGCCAGGAGTTAGATACTCGGTTCTGACGCCAAAGTAAGCTCCTTGGGACGACGTCGGTTCTTGCGACATTTGATGCATGGAGGTTTTCGATGAATCTGAATCTGATGGACCCTAAACTGATAGCGCTCGCGGCCGTGGTCATTGTGATCATCGCGGTGGTGGCTTTGTTGTTCGTGCGAAAGCGCAGGAATACAACCGCAGACCTGCGAAAGAAATTCGGGCCCGAGTACGATCGGGCAGTCCTGGTGCATGGGGCGGGGCGAAAGGCTGAAGCGAAGCTAGAGGACCGCGAGAAACGGGTTGAGAAACTCAACATTCGCGATCTTGACCCAATCGAACACGAAAGATTTTCGAAACGGTGGGAATCCGTGCAATCTCGCTTTGTTGATTCCCCTAAAGGCGCGGTGACGGAAGCCGATGACCTGGTGTCCTCATTAATGAAAGCTCGCGGCTACCCCGTATCCGATTTCGATCAGCGTGCCGCCGACATTTCTGTCGACCATCCCCGAGTGGTGGAAAACTACCGGTCGGCGCATGAGATTGCGCTGCGGGTTTTGAAAGTTGGAAAAGAGGAAGCAACCACCGAAGAGTTGAGAACGGCGATGATTCATTACCGCTCTCTGTTTGACGAACTCGCGCAGGTGCCGGCGAATGTTGAAAGAAAAGAAGTGGCGTAATGGCATGCGTCAACTGGGCTCCGGGCATCGAGCGGAGACACAAAGAAATCTGCTTATAAGAAGGATAAGGAGAAAAAACATGAAAGCAAGCACGCAAGACCGGACCGAGGGCAAAATCCACGAAGTGAAAGGGAAAATTAAGGAGGAGGTCGGAAAGGCCACGGATGACTCCGACTTGGAAGTCTCAGGCAACGTGGAAAAGAATGCCGGCAAAGTTCAAAACTTGATCGGCCGCGTTGAAAAAGCCGTCGACCAATAACGGTCGGCTCGCACGACATCGCGGAGAAGGCCATGTCACAAACCGTAACGGAAAGAGCGGCTACTATGCATGGACGAACCCGCGCTGAAAGCTGTGCAAAGATAAGAGGCCTCGGCTTCACAGCCTCCAAGCACATAAAAATGTATGGCGAGAGCTTTGAGATAGTGTCAGAGCCTTTTAGTGATGGTGATTGCATTGCAGTTCACGCAATCAGCGGAACCGATTCAGAGATTCGCACCTTGCGGCTCCCGATCGCAATTCTAGTAGGTTCGGAAGACCGATTTCTGAAAAGACCGGATGTTGCCGGGCAATCGATAGTTTGATGCCGCTTTAAGAAATGAAAAAGGAGAACAACCGATGACGACTAATGAGCATCACAAGTGCGCGCACCTGCCCTGCCAGTGCTTGGTGCAGGATGGTGACAAATACTGCGGTCAAGCCTGTAAGGAGGCTGGATCCAAAGAGGTCGAGATTGCGTGTCAGTGCGACCACGGATCGTGCCCACTTACTGTTTGAAGAACCTAAGAGTCCTTAACGATTCACACGGAGCGCGCCCGATTCGAGCCTAAAACCATGATCGGCATATCATGATCGACCGGAAATTCAGCACCGTCGGCGTCGTGGAACCTCCCCTCCCGGGGCCGCGGGCATCTCCTGCGTCTCCCGTTGTGAGGTCCTCTCCGAGCCTGATCAACAAGTTTCTCGAATGGTTCGGCGATCTGGGTATCTTTTTCTGGCGAGTTGTATGCGCTGCAGTAACGCCGCCGTTTGAATTTCGCGAATTGTTTCGACAACTCGACGAGATCGGATCCATGTCTCTGCCGCTGGTCGCTCTGGCCGGGGCCGCGACCGGGGTTGTACTTTCCATGGAAGCCCGTTACAGCCTGACTCGTTTTGGAGCTAAGTCACTGCTTCCCGCCGCTATCGTGTTCTCCGTTATTCACGAGACCGGCCCGATCATAACCGGTCTGGTTGTAAGTGGACGTGTGGGTGCTGGCATCGGCGCGGAACTGGCGTCGATGAAAGTTACCGAACAGATCGATGCCATCGAAACATCTGCGGTTAGCCCCTATAGGCTGCTGGCGGCGCCCCGCATCCTGGCTTGTATCCTTGTGCTGCCTCTTCTGACTCTGGCTGCCGACGCGAGTGGCTTGCTGATGGGCTGGGTTGCGCAGGCCCTGGTGGAGCCGCTCTCGTTACATCAGTTCATCAGTGCCGGTTTCAAGGGCGCCGATTTCAGCGATTTCCTGCCCCCGACCTTTAAGACCATGGTGTTTGGCCTGATCATCGGGCTGATCGCGTGTTTCCAGGGAATGCGTACGCGGGGAGGCGCTGCCGGCGTGGGCCGTGCAGCCACAAGTTCGGTCGTTCTGTCCTCGCTGTTTGTGATCATGGCGGATGTCGTGCTGGTGAAACTCATTCTCATATTCTTCCCATGAGTATTGTTTGCGTGGATATGGACTAAATGATTAAGCGGCTCGCGAAACAAGTATGAACACAGTCGATCAAAGTCCGATTCAA
>JBEKED010000091.1:0-12375 GCA_050014035.1 Terriglobales bacterium | reverse complement strand
CATCATCACCGGCGGCGAAGCTCCCATTCATTACGAAAACCTGGGTGGAGTTGTCTTTGACGGCATGGTCGCCGACGGCAAATACTATTTTCGACGCGACTTTTTCGCTCAGGGTTCGTTCCTGTTTCAGACCAATCACGACCAGACGGGCGCGAGCGAGGTCACACCCATCGCCAATTATGGTTTTAAGACCGGCGTGAGTTACGCGAGTAGCCGCGGGTTTGTCTTTGGCCTGTTTGATGCCTCCGACGCAAAACCCAAAGGTTACCCCTACAACGTGAACCCGCTCACCGGCTGGCACAACAGCCTGAATGCCGACGTGCGGCAGGACGTTTCCCGATATCTGCGCTTGCCGGAAAAGAATATGGTTGCGATTGTCGCCCATGCCAATGATCTCTTGAACCAGGCGGTGTGGTTGCCCGGCTTTGGGTTTTTCAACATCGACAGCATTCCCGTGCAGCAGGGGCGCACGATCTATGCGGGATTGGAGTTTTCGCGCGGCGGTCACTAACCAGAGCTACGGCGCGGTCGAGACCGAACACACGCGCTCCGGAGCGCCTACTCTTTTGGGGCGGGTGGACAGCAGGTCCTGGGAGACCGCGATCATTTCTCGCGCGCGCTGCAGCTTGCCCCTGCTATTGCGCCTGCGCATTCCCCTCAGCCAACTCTGGGCAAAAGGGCCCAGGACTTGTGATTTCCATCACACACGCGCTTGACCTGACCATGATACGTTTAAAAGTTAATAGAAGTACGACAGTCCTTATTGTTTTTGTAAGGTTGAAAATAGTCCTCATAACTAATGAACTGCGCTCCGGCTCCTTCGACTTCACCCTCGCCCTCGAAGGCGGTAGCGCACCTTTGATTCGACTTTGCACAAAGTCGTTTTCGCACGAGAGGAGAAGTGCACGTGGCCGCAAGTTCGCCTCCTGTTCCATCCGCCCCTGTCGCTGTCGCTGTAAGAGATAATCGCGAAAAGATGTTGGAGCGCGCCATGTCGCGCCACGGATACTCCGGCTTCGCTCTCATCGAAGTGCTGCACACGGCGCAGGAGTTGTTTGGGTATCTCTCGCCCACCCTGCTCAAGACGATCGCACACAAGCTGAAGCTGCCTCCGAGCCGGGTACTGGGGGTAGCAACTTTCTACCATTTCTTTTCGCTCAAGCCGAAAGGCGAACACACGTTCGTAGTCTGCATCGGGACCGCCTGTTACGTAGCGGGCGGGTACAGCCTGGTGCAGAAACTTGAGCATCGCTGCGCCAAGGCCGGACACACGACTGCGGACGGAAAGGTGAGCGTGGAGACGGCACGCTGCATTGGGTCGTGCGGACTGGCTCCAGCGGTAGTCTACGACGGCAACGTGCTGCCGCGGGTTACTCCGGGGATCCTCGACACGGAACTCGACAGGATCGGTGTGCAATGAACGCAGAACAGCTGCGCGACAATCAAAACGAAGAACTGGACCGCCAGCAGGGATTGCAAAACCGGATTCTATGCTGCACCGCCGCCGGGTGTATTTCGTGCGGCGCGGACGGGCTGCGACAGGCGCTGGCCGGCGAGGTCGAGACCCAGGGCCTAAAGGGCAAGGTCGAAGTGTGCGGCACCGGATGCCTGGGGCTGTGCAGCCGCGGTCCGTTGGTGCTGGACTCGGCGAGGAAGAGGCTTTACGGCAATATTAAAGCCGCGGACGCACCCGCCATTCTTGCGGGCACTGCCCAATCCAACCTGGCTGAGCGTTCGATTGATATGGAAGTGCCCTTCTTTACGCGGCAGATGAAGATTGTGTTGGCCAACAGCGGCCGCGTCGACCCCGAGAAGTTGGCAGACTACATCGCCGCCGGGGGCTATCAGTCGCTGGCTAAAGCCCTCGAAGAGATGACGGCGCGCGAGGTCATCGAAGAGGTTCGAAAGAGCGGGCTGCGCGGGCGTGGCGGCGCGGGATATCCGACGGGGGTGAAGTGGGCGCTGGTGGCTAAACAACCCCCGCAAACCAAGTACGTCGTCTGCAATGCGGACGAGGGCGACCCCGGCGCGTTCATGGACCGCAGCGTTCTCGAAGGCGATCCGCATCGCGTGCTGGAAGGCATGGCGATTGCGGGGTACGCCGTGGGAGCGCAGCAGGGATACATTTATGTGCGCGGAGAATACGGGCTCGCCATCCAGCGGCTGCAGAATGCGATCAAGCAGGCCGAGCGCGAGCATCTGCTGGGCACCCGCATTCTGGAACAGGGATTCCAGTTCCACATTGATTTGCGCATTGGCGCTGGCGCTTTTGTCTGCGGCGAAGAAACGGCGCTGATTGCCTCGATTGAAGGCAAGCGTGGACAACCGCGGCAGCGTCCACCGTACCCTCCCGCTTCCGGGCTTTGGGGCCAACCGACGCTCATCAACAATGTCGAGACTTTTGCCAACATCCCACCGATTATCGAGAAAGGTGGCGACTGGTTTGCGAGCATCGGCACTGCCACGAGCAAAGGCACCAAGGTGTTCGCCCTCGCCGGCAAAATCGCAAACACGGGCCTCATTGAAGTACCCATGGGCATGACTCTGCGGGAAATTCTGTTCGACATTGGCGGTGGCATTCCCGGGGGCAAGTTCAAGGCCGCGCAAACCGGCGGCCCCTCGGGCGGCTGCATTCCGGAGCAGTTCCTGGATACGCCGGTGGACTACGAGTCGCTCAGCAAGATTGGCTCCATCATGGGTTCGGGAGGACTGATCGTCATGGACGACACATCCTGCATGGTGGATGTGGCGCGCTTCTTCATGGAGTTCTGCATGGATGAATCGTGCGGCAAGTGCATTCCGTGCCGCGCCGGAACGGTACAGATGCATGACATTTTGCAGCGCATTACCACCGGCGAGGCTTCGCCAGCCGAACTCGACATGCTTAAGACCCTCGGCACGCTGTTGCGCGAGACCAGCCTGTGCGGGCTTGGCCAGACGGCACCGAACCCGGTCGTGAGCACACTCAAATATTTTCCTGAAGAGTACGAGGCGCACATCCGCGAGCGGCGCTGTCCGGCGCGTCAGTGCAAGTTTGCGCCCGGGGAGGAGGAGGTGCCCGCATGAGCGTAAGAACCCTCCAGATCGACGGAGAGATGGTAACCGGCACCGAGGGCGACTCCATCTTCACTGTAGCTTGGGAGCACGGCATCCAGATTCCGCGCCTTTGCCACGTTGGTGGTCTGAGTAACGTCGGCGCTTGCCGGTTATGTCTGGTTGAGGTCGAGGGCCAGAAGAATTTGCAAGCCTCGTGCCTGGTGCCGGTGGAAGAAGGCATGATTGTGCGCACCGACACGCCGCGCCTCGCGTCACATCGCAAGCTGATTGTGGAGTTGCTGCTGGCCGAGCGCAATCATGTGTGCGCGGTGTGCGTTGCCAACGGAGGTTGCGAGTTGCAGGCTCTGGCGGTAAAGCTCGGCATCGATCACGTGCGCCTGCGTTACCAGTTTCCTCATTTCAAGGAGGACACGAGTCACGAACGCTTCGGTCTCGATCACCACCGCTGCATCCTGTGCACCCGCTGCGTGCGGGTTTGTGACGAAGTCGAGGGCGCGCACACCTGGGACGTCGCGGGCCGCGGTGTCCATTCCATGATCATCTCCGATCTGGGCGAGCCTTGGGGCACTTCAGAAACCTGCACCGGCTGCGGAAAGTGCATTCAGGTTTGCCCCACCGGCGCCCTGTTCGAAAAAGGCAAAGGCATCGCCGATATGCACAAGGATCGCGGTTTCCTGAAATACATTGTGACCGCGCGGGAAAAGAAACAATGGATCGGATAGCTCAGGATCGGATAACTCAGGACCGGACTCGAAAACCTCGGCTTGCTACGGTGTGGCTGGGCGGATGTTCCGGTTGCCACATGTCTTTTTTTGACCTCGATGAGCGCCTCATCGAACTCGCCGGACGGGTTGAATTTTGCGCGACGCCCTTGACCGACTATAAAGACTTTCCTCAAGCCGACATTACCCTGGTCGAAGGCGCGGTCGCCAACCAGGAGCATCTCGAACACATCCGCCACATTCGGCGTCGCACCAAGCTTCTCGTGTCGCTCGGCGATTGTGCCGTCACCGGCAACGTTACCGCGCTGCGCAACATGTATGGCATCGATGATGTTCTAAACCGTGCTTACCGGGAGACGGCCGCTGTCGTCATTGGCATACCTGCCGGCAACAGCGTGGTCCCCCGACTGCTGGCGCGCGTCCGTCCGGTGCACGAAGTAGTGAACGTGGACTACTTCATCCCGGGCTGCCCGCCGTCAGCTGACACCATTTACAGCTATCTAACGGCACTCCTTGAAAACCGCCAGCCCACGTTTGTAGGGAGGTTCGGCTAATGCCGGAGCGCATCCTCATTCATCCCGTTACTCGCGTCGAAGGACACGCCAAGATCTCCATTTACGTCGACGATTCCGGTGAAGTTTCCTCGGCACAGTTTCACGTCACCGAGTTTCGCGGGTTCGAGAAGCTGTGCGAAGGCCGTCCGTTCTACGAAATGCCGGGCCTGATGTCGCGCATTTGCGGCATCTGTCCGGTGAGTCACATTTTGGCGAGTTCGAAGGCGGGAGACATGCTGCTGGGCGTGGAAATTCCGCGCGCCGCGCTCGCGCAACGCCGTCTGGTCAACTATGCCCAGGTGTTGCAGTCGCACGCCCTGAGTTTCTTCCACCTTTCCGCTCCCGACTTCCTGCTGGGAATGGACGTTGCGCCTGAAAAGCGCAATCTTTTCGGCTTGCTGGAAAGCGACCCAGACCTTGCGCGTCGCGGCATTCGGCTGCGCCAGTTCGGCCAGCGGGTGATCGAACTCATCGGCGGCCGGCGAATCCATCCGGCGTGGGGCGTGCCCGGCGGCGTGACTCGCGCGGTGGGTACGGCAGAGCGAGACGAGATTCGGTGCTGGATTCCTGAGGCGCTCCAGTCCATTGACATTGCGCTCGGTCGAATGAAAACTGTGCTCGATTCGTTGCCCGATGAAGTCGAGCACATCGGCAATTTCCCGACGCTCTTTCTCGGTACCGTAACACCTGAAGGCGCCCTCGAATACTACGACGGGCTGATTCGCATTGTGGATGCTGAAGGAAATATCGTGGCTGAGGGTTTGGACCCGCGCCGCTATGCCTCTTACCTCGCCGAAGCCAGCGAGGAATGGTCGTTCATGAAGTTCCCATTTTATAAACCGCTGGGCTATCCTGGGGGCGCCTATCGCGTGGGGCCGCTGGCCCGGTTGAACGTCGCACACTCGGCAGGTACGCCGCGCGCCGAACGCGAACTCAGAGAATTCAAGCATCGCGGACACGGCGCGGTTTGCCAATCTTTCCTCTATCATCTCGCCCGGCTCATCGAGATGCTCCATTCCATCGAACGCATCGATGAGCTTACCGACGATCCCGACTTGCTGCGCGAACATGTCCGCGCCAAGGCTGGACAGAACCGCCACCATGGCGTTGGCTCATGCGAGGCGCCGCGCGGTGTTCTCTTCCACGACTATGAGGTCGATGACGACGGCCTTATGCGCAAGGCGAACCTGCTGATTGCCACCGCGCAAAACAATCTGGCCATGAATCGCGCTGTCGAACAGACCGCTCGCCACTTTGTTTCTTCACGCAGTTTGCGCGAGGGCATGCTCAATCGTGTGGAGGCCGCCATCCGCTGTTTCGATCCCTGCCTCTCCTGCGCTACCCACGCAGTGGGACATATGCCGCTGGTCGTCGAACTGCGCGACTCCGCTGGCCAACTACTCGATGAAGTGCGGCGCGGCTAGCCCATGGTTGTTTGTATCGCCATCGGAAATGCGCTTCGCGGGGATGACGGCGTCGCCCATTACGCGTTGCGCCTGATTACGCCTGCGCCCAGCGATCGAGTCCAGCGGATCGAGGTTTGTCAGTTGACGCCCGAGCTGGCGTGCGCCATTGCCCTTGCGGATGCGGTTTTTTTTCTCGACGCCGACCCTTCCGCTGCCGAGGTCGTGCTGGCTCCCGTCGAACCGCCCTCCGGGAACGCCTCTCCACTCGCTCACAGCATGAGTCCGGCTGAGTTGGTTGCCACGGCCCAACGTCTCTACGCCTTTGCCGGAAAGGCGCTCCTCTGCCGTATCCCCGCAAAGCAATTCGAATACGGAGAAGAACTCACACCTCAGGCAAAAGCAGCGGCCAGGTCGGCGGCGAAAATGATTGCAGAGTATGCTTCGCTTCAAGGTTGGATCCAGAAGTCTCAACCTGCGGAAAGCCGCCGCGAAAGCAAATCTGAAGGACCGTAGGCCGCGATCTGCGTTGAACATTCGCAAGCAGCGGCACGGAAGGGGCGCGGGACAAGCGCTAAAGTCTTTGTTTTGTTTTGGCGGAAGCGTGTGTGAGTCGAACACACCGGCAACATCGAAGATGCCGCCCGCCGGTTTTGAAGACCGGGACGATCACCGGACCGCATGCGCTTCCCTTTCGCGAGCAAGTTCGTGGCGAGCTTCGTTCATGACAAGGTTCGCTTGGAACCTAACACGAACTACTTGGGCTGCGCCACCACTCGCAGATAGGGCTTCAGCGTCTTCCAGCCGCCGGGATATTTCTGCCTGGCCTGATCTTCGGTGACCGACGTGGGAATGATCACGTCCTGCCCCGGCTTCCAATTCACGGGCGTAGCCACGTTGTGCTTGGCGGAGAGTTGGATCGAGTCGAGCGCGCGCAGCACCTCATCGAAATTGCGCCCGCTGCTCATGGGGTAGATCAGCATCAGCTTGATCTTCTTGTCCGGACCAATCACGAACACCGTGCGCACTGTGGCATTGTCGGCAGCCGTGCGGCCCTCGCAGCTGTCACCAGCCTCAGCGGGCAGCATGTTATAGAGTTTTGCCACCTTCAGTTCCGGATCGCCGATCATCGGATACGTCACCTTGTGACCCTGCGTTTCTTCAATATCGGCAGCCCACTTGCCATGGCTGGTGACCGGATCCACGCTCAGACCGATAATCTTCGTATTGCGCTTGGCGAATTCCGGCTGCAGACCCGCCATATATCCCAGTTCGGTCGTGCATACCGGCGTGAAATCCTTGGGGTGCGAAAACAGGATCGCCCAGCCGTTGCCGATCCACTCGTGAAAGTTGATCGTGCCCTGCGTGGTTTCGGCGGTGAAGTTGGGAGCTTCGGAATTAATGCGTAGAGACATGTCGGTTCCTCGCTTAGTTTTCTTGCGTCGCTGGAAGGCCAGCGCGTTTAAACCCCACTTACTTAGTAGAGATAGAATACCGAGTGGCCCACGCACCCGTCAACCGGAGCCGGGCCGCACGTCATCCCACATCACATATCACACAAATTCGGTAAAATTCGATGTATGGCTGCCTCCTCCCGACAACTCTCCATGGTGCAGGTCGATGTATTTACCGATCGCGCTCTCGCTGGCAACTCTCTCGCGGTTTTTCTTGACGGCCGCGGACTCAGCACCGATAACATGCAGGCGCTGGCCCGCGAAATGAATCTCTCCGAAACTACTTTCATTTTCCCCGGCGACGTTGCAGCGGAGAAAGATCGCGGCGTTCGCGTGCGCATCTTCACGGTGCAGGAAGAACTACCCTTCGCCGGACATCCCACACTGGGCACAGCTTTCGTTCTGCGCAGCGAGCGTGCGTCGGCAGGCGCGACCGAAGTCCGGCTCGACTTGAACATCGGTACCGTGCCCGTGCACTTCACCGAGGAAGCAGAGCAGCCTGTCTTCGGAGAAATGACGCAGAGGAATCCCGAGTTCGGCACGGTCCACGACGTGGAGGCCGTCGCGCGCCTTACGGGTTTGAGCGTCGCTGACTTCGACAGCTCCGCGCCCATTCAAACGGTTTCCACCGGTGTTCCCTTCACCATTGCAGCGCTGCGTTCGCTCAAAACGCTGCAAAGTCTTCGCCTTGATTTCAGCCGCTGCGCCGAATATCTCGCGTCGAGCGGCGGAAAGTTTTTTTACTTCGTTTGCCGCGAAACCGTCGATCCCAAAGCCCGCCTCCACGCCCGCATGATCTTTTATGGCGGAGACGATCCCGCCACGGGCTCCGCCGCCGGATGCTGCTCGGCTTGGATGGTTGCCCATGGCGTGGCCGCGAGCGAGGAGCAGGTTTTGATCGAGCAAGGGCTGGAAGTGCACCGTCCCAGTCGCATTTTTGTGCGCGCCAGCAAGCAGGATAACCAGGTGATCAATGTGCGTGTCGGTGGAAATTGTGTAGAAGTTCTCCGCGGTGAAGTCACTGTCCCGATCGGATGAGATGAAACGCCGCGTCCGTCGCGGCATTCGGCATGATGGCACGATCTGTCTAATACGAGAGTGCCATTGGCGAGCGCGGCACTTTACCGGCGTCGCAATTCTGTTTAGCATTCACCTCGCTCACGATTCCAAAAAAATACTCAGAAAGAAATTTGCGGCGACGGTCGCCCGGTTAAGCCCATGAAGCCCAAGAAAACGATCCTTTGTGTTGACGATGACGAACAGGCGCTCTCCATCCGCAAAATTCTGCTGGAAACGCGGGGATACCGCGTGGTCGCGTGCAACAGCGGCAGCGGCGCGCTGGAAGCGTTTCGCAGCGGCGGAGTTGACCTGGTGTTGACCGACTTGATCATGCCCGGAGTGGATGGTTCCCGACTGATCGAAGAAATCAAGCGGCTTTCGCCGCAAACTCCAGCGGTACTGCTCTCGGGCCGGATCAAAATCTACGAACGCGAAACCCTCGCCGATGTTTTTCTGTGCAAGGGAATGTACGAACCCGCGGACTTGTTGGAACGCATTCGCCTCTTACTGATACGCAAGCGCGGCCCCAAGCGCCATGCCGATGAACATCGCAATGTTGCGGTGCACTTGCAGCACGCGACCGTGGCTTAAGAGCGGCTCCGAGCTACGGGTCGCGAGCTACTTTGCCTACCTCCTGTGATATCGTTTTCACTGCATGTCGGTTTTCATTGAAGCCCGGGAACTGCGCAAAACTTACCGGATCGGCAAAGTGGATGTGCCCGCCCTGCGCGGTGTTTCCTTCAACGTGCAAAAAGGAGAGTTCGTCTCTATAGTGGGACCCTCGGGCAGCGGCAAGTCCACGCTTTTTTATTTGCTCGGTGGATTGACGCGCGCCGACTCGGGAAGCGTTACCGTCGACGGCGTGGATTTCGCCACGCTTTCCGATGGCGAGCGCACCCGGCTGCGCAAGAGCAAAATCGGATTCGTGTTCCAGAAATTTAATCTCTTGCCTACGCTGAATGCACGCTCAAATATCGAGATTGCCGTGGACATCGCGGGCGGCACGCCCGATGCCGCGTTCCTGAACAGAATCACAGGTATGCTCGGCATCGCGCAACGTCTCGAGCATCGGCCTAACGAGCTTTCCGGCGGCGAGCAGCAGAGAGTTGCGCTAGCCCGCGCTCTGATCAACCGTCCCGCCATCGTGCTCGCCGACGAGCCTACCGGCAACCTGGACTCGAAAAGCTCAAAGGTGGTGCTCGACATGCTGCGACAGTCGAATAAGGACTTAGGCCAGACTGTAATGATGATTACGCACAACCCAGAGGCCGCCGAGTATGGCGACCGCATCATCCACATGCGCGACGGTCAGATCGTTGCGCCCGAGGAAGATCCGCAGTGGTCGCCGTATCATCCGGCCGAACACTTGCGGTCCTGAACAGGTTCCGAATGGCACATCGCGACGAAGTCACCAAACCGATCCTTCCGGGCAAAGGAGCGACCGATTACGAGCGCTACCTGCGCACCGACGAACTGCTGGCCCTGCAAAAGTCGCCCGCAGAACTGCTGCACAAAGACGAAATGACTTTTCTGGTCGTGCACCAGAGCTCGGAGCTGCTTTTGAAAGGAGCGGCTTTCGAACTCGGCCGCGCCCTCGATGCGCTCGAGAACGCCGACTTCGGCAACTGCACGCGGCTGATTCGGCGCGCCCTCCAGTTGCTCGAACCGACCATCGGCCTGCTGCACATCCTGGAGACGATTACTCCCTGCGACTATCACATCATTCGCGCCGGTCTCGGCCACGGCAGCGGCCTCGATTCTCCCGGATTCCTTTCGCTACTCCACATAGGCCCGCGGCTCGGCCACTCTTTTCACGGGCAACTCAGCCGAACTGGCATCACCATCAGCGATCTCTACCGCCGCCACGAAGAATTCTTCAGCCTGCACGATGTTGCCGAGCGCCTGCTCGACTTCGACGAACGCATGCAACTGTTCCGCTTCCACCATCTCAAACTCGCCGAGCGTATCATCGGAGGCCGGGTAGTTGGCACCATGGGAACGCCCGTGGAAGTTCTGCAGCAACGAATGGAAAGCTGGCTCTATAAGGATCTATGGGACGTGCGCAACCAGATCACTGCCGCCGCCAATGAGGCGCAAGGGGCAAAGCAGTACTAGAAGTGAGAGCTTAACAACTTTTCCCCTCGTCTTAAGGATTTGTCATTTTGCTTTTGTTGCTTTTTATATTTGTCATCCCGAACGAAGTGAGGGATCTAAAGTTTGCTGAGGGGAGCAAAATCCGCCGTAATCGCCAGGTTTGCTCCGTCGGGACGGGGTCGTTTATACTCGTAAGGTTGAGCGGGAGTAACTCAGTGGTAGAGTGCGACCTTGCCAAGGTCGAAGTCGCGGGTTCAAATCCCGTCTCCCGCTCCAGTTTTTCAAGCCCTGCACTGGCGAGGGCTTTTTGTTTTAGCCTGTCGTGTTAGCGTATGGTTTGAGTGAGCGGTCGTTTCAGTGAACCGTCGGGCGCGGTAGCCAAGTGGTAAGGCCGAGGTCTGCAAAACCTCTATTCGTGAGTTCGATTCTCACCCGCGCCTCCAAAATTCAGCTGTCGGCTCTCAGCCTTCAGCCATCAGTTTTTAACGCCGCGCCTCCGACTTGGCCCACGAAAAAAGGCGGCCTGCCGGGCCGCCTTTGGAATCCCTTGGTCAACAATCCGAGAATTGTGGTGGGCGCGGAGAACTGTCCAGCTGCGCTCGGCTTGGACGGGCGAACGCGCCCGTCCCTACACGAGCAAACCAACACTACACTCTTACGCACACCGCTTTCGTCTGCGTGTAGAGATTGAGAACGTCTTTGCCCATCTCGCGTCCCCATCCCGATTGCTTGTATCCGCCAAAGGGCAGCGCCGCGTCGAAGATGTTGTAGCAGTTGATCCAGACGGTTCCGGCGCGCAGCAACGCTGCCGTCCGGTGCGCCTTCGAGATGTCGTGGGTCCAGATTCCTGCCGCCAGACCGTAAATTGAATCGTTGGCCCGAGTCAGCAGCTCTTCGGGATTGTCGAATGGAATCGCCGCCACGACCGGCCCGAAGATCTCTTCCTGCACGACCTTCATGTATTCTGTGGTGTCGACTAAAACGGTGGGCTCGACGAAGTATCCCTTGCCACCGATTTTGCGCCCGCCTGACGCGGCTTTAGCGCCTTCCGCCATTCCAATCTCGAGGTAGTTGCAGACGCGCTGTAGTTGTTCTTCGGAAACCAGCGGGCCCATATGCGTCGCCGGATCCAGTCCCGAACCTACCTTGATTTTTGCTGCCTTGGCCGCCACGCCTTCGACCACGCGATCGAAGACTGGGCGTTCGACATACAGGCGCGACCCGGCGCAGCAGCACTGGCCGTGATTGAAGAAAATGGCGCTGGCCGCGCCGCCAATCGCCAGATCCATGTCGGCATCTTTGAAGACCACGTTTGGTGATTTGCCGCCCAGTTCGAGCGAAACTTTTTTCAGATTTCCGGTAGCCGCATGAACGATCAGCTTGCCCACTTCCGTCGATCCGGTAAAGGCAATCTTATCGACCAGATCGTGCGATGCCAGCGCCGCGCCCGCCGTCTCGCCGTATCCCGGCACGACATTGACCACACCGTCCGGGAATCCCGCTTCCATAATCAGCTCTCCCAGACGCAACGCGGAGAGCGGCGTCTGCTCGGCCGGCTTCAGCACCACCGTACATCCCGAGGCCAGCGCCGGAGCCAGCTTCCACGCCGCCATCAGCAGCGGAAAATTCCATGGGATAATCTGTCCCACCACGCCTACTGGTTCACGCAAAGTATAGGCGTGATAGTTTGCGCCTGGGGTATAGGGCACCGAGAGGGGAATGGTGGTGCCTTCGAGCTTGGTCGCCCATCCCGCCATATAGCGGAACATATCGACAGCCAGCGGAACATCGGCGGCCCGCGCCACGGTAAGCGGCTTGCCGTTATCCAGTGTCTCTATCGTCGCAAATTCTTCGAGGTGCTCTTCCAGCAGGTCGGCCAGTTTCCACACCAGCCGGCCGCGCTCGGAGGCCGTCAGCCGCGTCCAGGGACCGCTGTCGAACGCTTTGCGCGCCGCTTTTACGGCCAGGTCGATATCGGCGCGATCGCCTTCAGCGACCTGCGCCAGAACTTCGCTGGTGGCCGGGTTATAGG
>JBEKED010000090.1:0-23141 GCA_050014035.1 Terriglobales bacterium | reverse complement strand
TTCGTGATTTCGGCATTGAGCTACGAGTTTTTCGAGAAGAGAATTTTGCGCCTGAAGCGCTACTTCGAGGCGACCTATGCTCCGGCTCAGGATGAGGCAGCGCCGGACGGCCCCGCTGTTGCCCAAGAGGCAATTGGATCTTAGACACGCTGCCGGCGGTGCAGGAGCGGGTGAGGCCGCAAAGGAACAGCGGTGGAGGGGTACAAATCACGCCGTCCCAGTGCTAGTCGCGGCGAAGAGTGAGGTAGATCGGGTAATACCCCTGGGCAGCGACAATGGTCCGCCCTATCCAATTGCCGATGTTGATGCGCTGCACGAAGGCGATGACAGGTTGAAGCCTTCGCGCCGTACCTTCCATCTCAAAATGAAAAGGCTGGGCCAGACGATCGAGGAAAATCTCGTCTCCGAGGGAGAGCAGTTTGACAGGATATTTCTTGTTCAGTTGCCGTACGGCGCGCCGACACCAGACGGGATTAATCTCGGTTCGGATCGTAAGGGCAAACGATGGATCTCGTCCAAGCAGACGAAGCCATTGGGGCAGCAGCGATCGCCACAGAATCGGCGGTTGCGGGACCATGTAGTGTCCCTCAAAGTACGAGAGGTAGTTTGGCATCTCGAAATGCAAGATGCCTCCGGGGCGCAGCACGCGTACGGCTTCTTCAAGAACTTTCAGCGGATCTTCGGTGTGCTCTAAAACGTTTGCGGAATACACGATTTCGAAAGAAGCGTCTTCGAAAGGTAGTTTCTCACCCTTGGCTGCCAGGATGCGCTCCGGGTCGATGCCGTTGGCGACAAATAGTTCCCGCGATGAAGAAAATGAGGTTCCAAAGCCTACGCCATCCGGTTCTGCTCCGTATCCGTCGACCTGGTAGGACTTGATCCACGTGGCCAGGTTGACTCCGTAGCCCGAGCCAATCTCCAGTAGCTTCTTGTTGCGCAACGGTTCGAAGCGCTCAAGCAATAGGGCACGCTTCATCGATTTTTCTTCATTGAGGTGATCGTCCGCGGCTGTGCGCGAGGGCGTGTTCGAAATACTCTCAAAAAACTCCCCGATAGATTCTTCCGCCGCCGCTCGGACGGACTCCGGGATTACGATGGGAGACTCCGGGTCAGCGATTGTGGCGGGCATTTCAGGTAGGGTGGCCTGGAGCACAACCTTCAGAGGGATCGTTTCGATCCGGCCACTCTCGTGCTGAACCCTGATTTTCATGCTCTCCTTGGGATGTCACAGCGCTGATGCTCTACCATCGGCTAGGGCAAAATTCCCGACAAGTTACCGGGGTCACCGCGGGAACCCACGCGGAATTAGATCAGTGCCGCCGACGCAGGCACGCGAGACCGCCCGACTGAATTGCGCCTTCACTCGCATTTGTGGAGATTAACGGGTTGGTACAAGGGCGTCGTGGTGACACTCTTTCGGGCAAAATCAGCGTGGTATAAAGATGTAAAGAGATGAGCCTCTCAGATTTCGCCAGCAAATGGAGTGCGAAACTCACGCAGCATATTCCGCCCGGACAGTTCGGGCGCTACCTGCTGGTGGGTGCGTGGAATACGTTGTTTGGGTATGGATCGTTCGCGTTTTTTACCGCTATTCTTAGTTCTACGATTCCACATAGCTATATTGCCGCTTCCGTGATTTCCAGTCTGCTGAACATCTCGGTTTCTTACCTTGGCTACAAGTGGTTTGTGTTTAAAACCAAAGGGAATTATTTGCGGGAGTGGATTCGGTGCGTCGGGGTGTACAGCGGGGGCATTCTGTTTGGAGTGCTGGCATTGCCAGTGGTGGTTACTCTGATTCGGCGGAATACGCGGTTTTTCACGCAGGCTCCTTACATTGCCGGAGCTCTGTTGACGGCGTTTATGGTGGTGTACAGCTTTGTGGGCCATAAAAAATTCTCGTTTCGGACGCCGGCCTGATGCGCATCCTCATCACGGGCGGGTCGGGATTTATCGGGCGAAATCTGGCGGAGCAGCTTTCCTCTTCTCGTTCCTCCGCGTATGAAGTGGTTGCGCCTTCTTCTCGCGAACTGGATTTGCTGGATGCTTCGGCGGTCGGCGAATACCTGCGGGCGCGACGGTTCGATGTGATCGTGCATGCGGCTACTACCCGGTCGAATCGGGGATTGGCGGCTCCTCCGGATATGCTGGACCGGAATTGCCGCATGTTTTTTAACCTGGCGCGCCATAGCTTGCAGTTTGGGAAGATGATTCATTTGGGCTCGGGAGCCGAGTATGTCAAGGCGGGACTGCCCGCGCGGGTGAAAGAAGAATATTTTGATACTTGCGTTCCTACCGAGCCGTATGGATTCTCGAAATACATTTGCGCGAAGTATATTGAGCGGGCGGAGCGGGAGAGAATTGTGGAGCTGCGGCTGTTTGCCGTGTTCGGGCAGTACGAGGACTATCGCGTGCGATTTATTTCGAACGCCTGCTGCCGGGCGGTGAAAGGATTGCCGATTGTGCTGCGGCAGGATATCGTGTTTGACTACTTGTACATAAAAGATCTGGTTAAGCTGACGATGTGGTTCATCGAGAATGACGCGCGGCATAAGGCTTACAACGTGTGCAGCGGGCGTCCGGTGGCGATCTCGGTATTGGCTGGGATGATTGCCCGGGTTGCGGGCGAAGTTGCGGGGGAAGTTTCGGGACGGGTGCCTGAGGTGTCGGTGTTGAGCGGAGGGATGGGCGCCGAGTATTCGGGGGACAACTCGCGGATGCTGACGGAAATGGGTGGTTATCAGTTTTGGGATTTAGAGGCGGCGATTCGGGATCTCTATGGCTGGTATGAGCGGAATAAGGAGATTGACGTGGAAGCGCTGAGGTTCGACGAGAAAGCTCGACGAGAAAGCTATTAGCCATGCCTAAGACGCTGACCGTCCTCACGCCCTGTTATAACGAAGAAGCCAACGTGCACGAGGTGTATCGTCGCGTGCGCGCCGCCATTGCCGCGGCCGGCGACTACCGCTATGAACATCTTTTTATCGATAACGCTTCCACCGACAATACCGTGAATGAATTGAAGTCGATCGCTGCCAGGGACCGCAACGTGAAGATCATCCGCAACACGCGGAACTTTGGCCAGATACGATCGCCGCAGCACGCTTTGTATCAGGCGAGCGGGGACGCGGTGATTGGCATTGTGGCCGATCTGCAGGATCCTCCGGAGATGATCGTCGAGATGATTCGAAAGTGGGAGGAGGGTTATCCGGTGGTAATCTGCGTCAAGCAGGCGAGCGACGAAAACGGCCTGATGTTCTGGATGCGGAAGAAATACTACAGCCTGGTGAACCGGCTTTCGGGCGTGGAGACTTACGAGAACTATACCGGGTTTGGATTGTATGACCGCAAGGTGGTCGAGGTGATCAAGAGCTTCGACGATCCTTATCCGTATTTTCGCGGGATGATTGCGGAGGCGGGATTCCGGCATTTCGATATTCCGTATCATCAGCCGGTGCGCAAACGCGGAATCACCAAGAACAACTTTTATTCGCTCTATGACATGGCGATGCTGGGGATCACCAACCTTTCTAAAGTGCCGCTGCGGCTGGTGACTCTTTCCGGGTTTGTGGGGGCGCTGGTCTCGATTCTGGTGTCACTCGCCTATTTCACTTACAAACTGATCTTCTGGAGCCGCTTCGAGGCAGGCGTCGCACCGTTGATCCTCGGCGTATTTTTCTTCATGTCGATACAGATGCTGTTTATGGGGATTATTGGCGAGTACGTTGGGACCATCCATACCATGGTGCAGAAGCGGCCGCTGGTGGTGGAGCAGGAGAGGATTAATTTTGAATATGGCATGGGGGAACCGCTGCGCGAGGCATTGCCCGATGGCGAGGCGCAACCTAGTGCGGCGTCGGTGCAGACTCCGGCGTACTTGAGCGCGGTGGTCGCGGTTGCCGACGTAATGGCTCGGTGTCTTCAGGCGGAGAAGAAGATTCTGTTTTTTGGCAACGGCGGCAGCGCGGCGGATGCGCAGCACCTGGCGGCGGAGCTGAGCGGACGATTTCTGAAAGAACGCAGAAGCCTGTCGGGATGGGCGCTGACGACGAATACCTCCGTGCTGACGGCGATTGGGAACGACTATTCGTATGACGAGGTGTTTGCGCGGCAGGTTTCGGGGATTGGGAGTGCGGGCGACGTCGCCTTTGGCATCAGCACCAGCGGGAATTCTCCGAATGTGCTGCGGGCTTTGAGCGTGGCGCGCGAGAAGGGACTGGTCACGGTGGGGTTGACGGGAAGAAACGGCGGGAAGCTGCCGGGCGCGGTCGAGCACTGCATCTGCATTCCCAGCGATCAAACTCCTCGCATTCAGGAGGCGCACATTTTGACCGGACACATACTTTGCGAACTGATCGAGGAAACGCTGTTTGAAGGGAAATGACTGCTCTGGATGCTAGCAAGAACCGCCGCCGCATAGGACTTCTTAGGCTGCGCTGGGGGCCCTTCAGTTCCCCAGCGAAGTTGTTCAAATGGTAGTTGACATTTACCAGCTTGGCGCCCGCCAAGTCATGCGGCATGGGTGGCGTCGCAGATTGGTTAGGAGAGCATGTCCACCCACGTGATCAATTATTGCCTGGCCAGCTGTTCTTGTGCGATTTGGAGTCCCTGTCGCGCCGAAGCGTTGTTTGGATCTAGGCGAAGTTCGGTGCTGATTTCCTGGACGGCAGTTGCCGGGTCATGTTGCGCCAAGCGCGCGGCGCCCAGCACGAAGTGCGCTCCCGGCACAGCGGGATCAATGGCAATTGCTTGCCGCGCGGCCCATTCCGCTTCTGGTAGCTTGCCCAGATTGAATTTAACGCTCGCCAGGGCGACCCACCAAGTGGCGTGCGATTCCAGCTCAACCGCCCGCTGCATATAGCTCTCAGCGGCAGTGGTATCGTTGTTGTTGCTCAAAGCTGCTTTTCCCAGGTCGAACAGCGCAAAAGCATTGTCGGGTTGGATGTCCAGAGAGCGTTTGAGCAGCGCGCTCCCTTCTGTATAGTTTCCCTGCTGCAATTTGGCGACGCCAAGATTGACCAGCGCGCGGGGATTGCGTGGAGTAAGCGCAACGCCACGCTGGAATAGATGTGCATCGTCCTGCCAGACGCCCTGATAGGAAATCGTCTCCGCCGCCAACGCTATCAGCACTACGACAGTCGCGACCGTAAGGCAGTTTGCAACGAAGCGACTGGTACTGTCAGGAGTTACACCGGAAAGCTGCTTCAGTCCAATCGCCAGCGCGATTCCGAGCGCAATTGTGGGGAGATAAAGATAGCGGTCGTGAACCAATTCGAAATCTGGAAACACCTTGAGGTAGAGCGGTGCGATTAAAGGAGCAAGTATCCATAAGGCGCAGAACGCGAACAGCCGTCGATCCATGACGCGCCGATACAGCCATATAAGACTTGCGAGGAGCGCGCCCAGCAGCAGTACGGGTCGCACAAAAGCTAGACTTCGAGCGCTGGAAACAAATGCCAACGGATAAAATGGGCCCAGCCCAACCGGGAACAAAAGGTGAGAGAGGTAGAAACACAGAGCGGAAGGCCAGGTGAGCGCCATCTCAAAGTTGCTTGCGGTTGAGAGAGGATGGGCAAAGCCATGGAGAATTTGGTTACGCAGGATGAGAAAGGCGCACGACGAGAGAACGAATGAAAAAACCGTCAGAATGATCGCGGGCCTTCCTACCTTATTCTCCACTGTCAAGGCCAGCGACAGCAGGAGTACTGGCGCGAAAACGCCGGTCTCTTTCGCAAAACAACAAGCTGCTGCTAACAGCCACGACACGATCCACCACAGTGGGCTACCGCTCTCCAGCCAGCGCAACAGGGCCAATGCGGATAACAAAAAGATGGCTGCCATCAACAGATCGGCGGTGTCCGAGACCCAGGTGACGGCCTCCACATGCGCAGGGTGAAGCGCAAAAATAGCCGCCGCCAAGGTGGCGTATCCCTTATCGTGTAATAACTTGAAGACCAGACGAAAAACCAGCACCACGCACAACAGATGCAGCAGTATCGCGCTGAAATGCCAGGCTGCCGGATTCGTTCCTGCCAGCGTATGCACAAAGACTTGCCAGAGCACTGTAATCGGACGGTAAAAATTCGACCGGTGAGTGTTGATTAAGTCCTCGCTGAAGATTTTGGGAATGTCCTTCCAGCTCAAAACCCAAGGGTTGTCTATCATCTCGTGGTCGTCGTAAACAAACCCCATATTCAGACTGCGGGCATAGACAAGCACTGTGAGCAAGACTAGCAAGAGCTCGGGCACTCCCGGGCGCTCCAGGAATTCGCGCCATTTGCCGGTGAAGAATCCACCTTTGAGTGCGCCGCTGGTTAGTTCCATTGGTGCATTTCCAGTGCCATGTTCAGAACTTCGGAGGGTATCACAATCGCTACACGGCCTGGTAAACAGACAACGCATTCAGATAGCGAAGGCCCGATCGACTTCCTTCAGCATTTCACGCGCTTTCGCTTAACGGGCGAAATCCCACGCTCGGTCGGCGAGGCACTCCAACCCGTTTATAGTCTTAGCGGCGATGTACTCTGGCGTGGCATTCCGTGCACAACGTAATCAAGTTCTCCTCTGAATCGGATCCCGAATGGCTGCGGAACTCCATGTGGTGCATCTCAAGATTCGACATCGATCCGCACGATTGACATCTCCAGCCGTCACGTCGCAGGATCTGCTGGCGCAGGTCTTCGTACGACAAAGGACCGAGCCGCAAGGGAGCGGCTTTGGGGTGAATCATTCTCAGGACGCCTTCTCCCGCAGGTTTTCGAGAGAAGCCTGTCGTTGCTCGCTAGGCAAGAATTTGTAGTAGCGTGAAAGTGAGTTGAGGAGGATTGTCGTCCCTGGACTCGCCGAAACTGCCGGCGATTCTCGCCGGGAAATTCCCGACGGCGTCTACCTCGTTCGCGTCGGCAGCCCGGAATTCCAAGCAGCGCCGTGATGTTATTACCCTTTAAAGCGAAAGAAATCTTATGACAGATTAGGACACGCGGGAACAGAGCAACCAAGACTATCAAAAGTCATGCAAGCCACGGGTTGATGACCGGAACCGAAAGATCTTCGAAGTGCGTCATGTTACGAGTCGCCAGCGTGGCATGGTGAGCGAGCACGATACCCGCAATCATCGTATCGCGTAGTTCAACCGGCCGACCTTTCTTTTGGCGGGACGCCATGAGGTCTGCCGCCTCTTGCGCGGCGGCGGCATCGAAGGGGGCAACTCGGTAGCCAATCTTGTCAAGAACAGATTCGAACCCTTGGATCAACAGGGATTTTCGCTTTCCGAGGGGCAGGATTTGCAACCCGAATCGGACCTCCAAAATCGTCACTGAGGTTGTCCAGACAGATGTCCGAGGCTGCTTGTCAAGCCAGACGATGACATTCTTGTCGGGCGTTTGTTGCATCAGCGCTGAGAGTACATTCGTGTCCAGAATAATCATGACTCAAAGGACGCCGGTTTAATCTTCTGTCCGCGCAGTTCCGGAACGTCGGAGTCTAGACCGACCTTGGCAAACAGGGCGGATATTTCCGTACCGAGTCCTCCCACCGGAACGTCTTCTTCGTTTACAGCATTGCGGAGGATATCGCGTGCCTCTTCCTCCATGCTGCGACCGTGTCGTCGAGCGCGCCGCTGGAGTCGTACCTTCACCGCATTTTCCAGGTTCCGGACCACAAGTTGTGCCATATAGCCGCCCTCCCCAACCATAATGATATCATGATATCGTCTGGATCAGTTGACCACCGACCAGCATCTCGTTACCAATGCCGAGGGTCCTCCTTACATCCTGCCCCAATATGCCGCAAGGCTATTGACTCCACCTGAAATACGTGCTACACGTACTATGCGTGATGCTTGGGGCAAGGATGACAATTTCACGGAACGACGGGAAGCAGAACATCACGATAAGTCTGAGTCGGCAGTTGCTCAAGAAGGCCAAGATTCTCGCTGCCCGACGTGAAACTTCGATCAGTGGTCTCCTTGCCCAGGAGATCGAGTTCCTCGTTGGCGACGAAGAAGCCTACGAGCGGGCCGAACGGCAGGCTAGGGCGCTTCTCGACAAAGGTTTTCACCTGGGTGGAGTAATCCGAGCGGGTCGGGACGAATGGCATGAGCGATAGGACTTTTGTCGATACGAATGTATTGATTTACGCTCACGACGTCGATGCGAAAGCGAAGCATGAAGCCGCGAAGCTTGTTCTCCATGAGCTTTGGAGCGAACGGACGGGCGTTCTCAGCCTGCAGGTACTACAGGAATTCTACGTGAATGTTACGCGAAAGATTCCACATCCGATACCTAAAAAATCGGCGCGCCTGGTGGTGAGCAGCTACGCAATCTGGTGCGTCGACACTACACCTGCTGAAATCTCAACTGCGTTTCGAATCGAGGATGAATCCCAGATCGGATTTTGGGATGCTCTCATTGTGGCATCTGCTCTTAAGAGTGGCGCCATTCGGATCCTCTCGGAAGATCTGAACGCGGGACAGGTGATCGCAGGTATGCGTATAGAAAACCCCTTCGCCACTTCCCCCTGATTTGTTGCCGGCACTTGCGAGCGCGAACACTGCTGCATTGCTCAAAGGCAGGCGACCAGCACTTGCCGCACCATAGCAGGGAAACATGTCGAAATTGCGGCTGGTGATTCGCAACAAAGGTATGATTCCCACTAAGGGGAGCAGCCATGTTTGTACAAAAACTGTGCTTTTTCACAATGCTGGCTACGATTATTGTTTTCGTTGCGATGGGAAGGTCAAACATTCGGATCAAGGAATTAGATGTGCCGACGCCGGATTCGCGGGCGCACGATCCGGCGCTCACGCCCGATGGATCGCTCGGGTATATGGGCCCGCCGGCGAAAAGGCTCGTCCGATCGAGCTGGGTCGAGGCATTCCGCGCGAAAGACGAAATCCGGTCGACCGTTTTTCTTCCGGTCCAATCCAAAAACGCAAAGGACCTGAGTGTCGGCAAGATCCTGGTGGCGAGTCGGGCGCTCGGCGATCCGAATTTCATTCAGACGGTAGTCCTGTTGGTTCGCTACGATGCCGAAAGTGTGGTCGGACTGACTCTCAACCGGCGTACCGATCTCCCGATGTCACGAGTGCTGGAGGGAATCAAGGCGGCGAAAAACCGTTCCGACCTGGTCTATTCCGGAGGTCCGGTAGAACCATCGGCATTGGGGTTGCTTCAGTCGCCGGCGAAGGTCGAAGGAGCGGAGCACATTTTCGGTACGGTTTACATGATTTCGGGGAAGCCACTGTTCGAGCAGACCATCTCGGCCCGACCTGACCCGAGCGATTTTCGTGTTTATCTGGGCGCCGCCGTATGGACTCCGGATCAACTGCGGAAGGAGTTGGCGCTGGGCGCGTGGTTCATTTTTCCGGCGGATGCAGGAACGGTTTTCGATTCCGACCCGGAATCTTTGTGGCCGCAAATGATCAAGAAAACGGAGCTACAGTTTGCAGGGAACAAGCCTGCGGATGCAGATCGAGCAAGAGCTGCGCGCGCGTCTCTTAGTCCCAACCTTGTCTTCGTAGTTGCCTCCGCAATGCAACCTACCAGATAGCCTGCACGACGTTGGCTTGACGCACCGCGGTCCCACCGCATTCCAGTCGAGCGACCTTGGCCCTTGCGATCGCGTAATCGGCGCGTGGTAGAGTTGCAATTTATATGGCTCGGGGAAATACGCTGCGAAACGTTGCTAGCTGTCTCCTGATCCTCGCCGTGGTTACCGCGTTGTACTATCCGGTCGTCAGTTATCCCTTTGTCAATTATGACGACGATGTCTATGTAACGGAGAATACCCACGTCAGGGCGGGACTTTCGTGGAGCACGGTGAAATGGGCTTTTGCGTCTACCGAAAACGCCAACTGGCACCCGCTGACCTGGATGTCGCACGCCATCGATTTCGAATTCTCCGGTCCGCAACCCGGCGGACACCACTTCACCAGTTTGATGCTCCACGCTGTTAATTCTGTACTGCTGTTTCTGCTTGCGTTCTATGCCACCAAGCGTTGGGGGCCGAGTCTTGTGCTGGCTCTCCTTTTTGCGGTTCATCCCTTGAATGTGGAATCGGTGGCCTGGGTGGCCGAGCGCAAGAACGTGTTGAGCACGTTTTTCTTCTTCCTGACACTGGGCGCGTATGGATGGTATGCGCGCAAGCCGCATTGGACCCGCTATGCGATGGTGGTGATTTTTTTTGTCTGCGGGCTGATGTCGAAACCGATGCTGGTCACGCTGCCATTTGTGCTTTTGTTGCTTGATTATTGGCCACTGGAACGACTTGAACATCGCAGTGACCTATCGAAGCTGCTGCTGGAAAAACTTCCGCTATTCGTGCTCTCCGGCATCAACTGCGTAATAACATTCCGAGCCCAACAAGCGGGCCAGACAGTGGAATCGATGGCGAAGTTTCCGTTGGCGGTTCGGTTGGAAAACGCGATTGTGGCCTACGCTCTTTATTTGTGGAAGACGGTCTGGCCAGCAAAACTAGCGGTGTTTTATCCACATCCTGGGGCATCGGTCAGCGGGTGGAGTGTCGCCGCCTCTATGCTCGTGCTGGTAGCCATTACTGGCATTGCGGTTGGGTTACGCAGTCGCAAATATATTTTGACTGGATGGTTGTGGTTTCTGGGCACGTTGGTTCCGGTCATCGGATTCGTGCAGGTCGGAGACCAAGCCATGGCGGATCGGTATGCGTATGTTTCCTTGATTGGCGTGTTTCTTATGATCACGTGGGCTGCAGCAGACTTCCTGCAAGCACGCAGAACGCCTTGGCCCTTGAGCGCAGCGGTGTCTATTGGAGTGCTACTTGCATTGTCGGCGACGACCCATCGCCAAATCCGATATTGGTCGAGTGATACGAAACTTTGGTCGCACACGCTGGCCGTGACTACGCGAAATTCCTTCGCTCATCGGCATGTGGGATGGGCGCTGTTCGCGGCCAATGATACCGCGGACGCGCTGGCGCAATTCCGCGAGGCAATTGCGATCAATCCAAACGATCCCAAGAATTATGTCAATCTCGGACTATGCCTGGAGGCAGAGAATCAATTTGACGCTGCAATAGAAGCGTACAAGAAAGCAGTTAGTTTGACTTCCGATGCGGTGGTGCTTGCCACGGTTTACACCGACCTGGGGGCGGCTTATGCTCAGGTGGGCAAGTATCCAGAGGCGTACGAGAGTTACAATCGGGCACTGCAGCTCAATCCTCTATTCAATGCTTATTTTAATCGGGGACTGTTGTTCGAAAAGGACGGCAAAATCGAAGAGGCCATTGCGGACTACCAGCACTCCGCCGAGCTTCGGCCTACCGCCAGAGCGTATCTGCAACTTGGCCGCGCACTGCAAGAGCTGAATCGGAGTGCGGAGGCGCACGCTGCTTACGAGAAAGCCAGAAGGCTGGCCGCCGATCCTAACGCGAGTCCATAGTCACTCAGGATTTGGCGGGGCTTAACGAGCTTCCGATGAGTCTCGCATGCTACAATGCTTACAAGAGTTACAGTCGGGAGGCTGGCATGAGATCAACCCATTCGATGGTCATCAGCATGCGCCTGCCGGTGGCGAGCGGGAAGCGTCTCAAGCGCATGGCGAATCGGCATGGATGGACTGCCAGCGACGCCAGTGCGCGCCTGGTGGAGGAGGGCTTGCGCCGGTCGGAATTTGGATTCATCGACTTTCGCGATTCGCCGGCGGGCCGGCAAGCCTGTATTCAAGGGAGCACGCTCGCCGTATGGGAAGTCATGCTGCTCGTCAACAGTTATAAGAAAGATGTGTCCGCTGTAGCGAAACATCTCAAGTGGCCAGAAGCGAAGGTCATGGCGGCGGTCAATTACGCGCAGGCGTTTCCCGAAGAAATCAAGGAAGCAATGGCTGAAAATGAGACGACAGATTTTAGAGCGCTAAAGCGCATGTTGCCGCAGGCCGCCGAATTCGTTCCCAGGAAAAAGTCAAGAAACTAAAATGCTCAAGCTTCTTCTCGATGAGCATATCTCACCGGACGTGGCGCGTGGTCTCCGCCGCCGCAATCGCGCATTAGACGTTCGCTATCTGGTGGAATGGGAAGATGGTTATTTTCTGGGACAGGAGGACTCGGCGTGTTTGCGGGAAGCCGCTGCCCAGGGATTAACGCTTGTTACCTACGACAGAAGGACGATTCCTCCCCTGCTCAAAACCTGGGCGGAAGAAGAGCGCCGGCACGGCGGCGTGATTTTTGTGGACGAAAAGACAATTTCGCCTGCGGATATCGGTGGTTTGGTCTGGGCTTTGACTAGACTCATCGGAGAAACCGCCAGATGGGACTGGACCGATAGAGTCTATTTCCTGCGGCGCTGACCCCAGGCTTCCGTGAGAGCAGGTCACCCCTCGTCTGTAGGCTTGCGTAGCGAGGGCCGCCCTCGGCCGGCCGTGCGGGGCCCCGCAATAAGCTCATCAGCCTTCATCTTCTATATCGGCGGTGAAAGTGCGGGCGACGACATAGAGAGGACGTCCCTTCGACTGCTCATAGATTTTCGCCACGTACTCGCCCAAAATACCGATGCTCATCAATGTTGCGCTTCCGACCAACGATACGATTACTTCCAAAGACGTCCACCCTTTCACGGTGAACCCGAAGAAGAACGCTAACAGTGCGCGCACTCCTTCTTCCAATCCAATCAGTCCGACGAAAGCACCCACGATCATGCTGAAGCGCAACGGCGCGGTCGAAAACGAAGTCGCCGCCGTCCAGGAGAACGCCAACATCTTTCCGAAAGAGTACTTGGTGGAACCTGCAACCCGGGGTTGACGGCGATACTTCACCGCGATCTGCGGAAAACCCACCCACGCCACCATGCCGCGCAGGAACCTGTGTGTCTCCCGCATCTGGCGCAGCGCGTCGAGACATTCGCGGGAGATCAAGCGGAAATCGCCAACATCCACGGGCAGTCGGTCATAAACAAAAACGCGCATGATTCGATAGAAAGCCCAGGCGGTGAAGCGCTTATACAGCGATTCGCCTTCGCGCCGCTCGCGCTGACCATAGACTACGTCGTAGCCTTCGCAGTAGCGATCAATCATTGGATGGATTACCGGAAGTGGATCCTGCAGGTCGGCATCGAGGATGACAACGGCATCTCCGCTGGCATGATCGAGGCCGGCAGTGGTGGCGATCTGGTGTCCGAAATTGCGCGATAGATGCAGCACCTTCACCCGGGAGTCCGCCGACACCCACTCGGCCAGAAAATCCAGCGTGCGATCGGTACTGCCATCGTTCACCAGCACGATCTCAACCGGGCAAGCGAGGGTGGGCGCAAACGCGTCAATGGCGGCGCGGAGGTGCGAAACCACGGCTCCCTCGTTGTACAAGGGAATGACGAGCGAGAGCCTCGCGGGACGGGCGCGAGCTTGCAAAAGATGCTGCGTGCTGTTTTCTGATCCGTTCATGGTGACAGCGGTTCCATGAGAATCAGTTTCTCAGCTTGGACAGGTAAAGCGGAGTCTCGCTCTTGGTTCAGGAATACGTGCGAATGGCTTCGGGGAGGTTAGTCGGTGAGGAAAAACGCCGGCCCGAAATCACAGGCCGGCGTTTCAGACTACACACTAGTCACGGAGTGACCTCGTAGACGACTCCGTTGCCGTTCGCGCCGCCGAATAGGGTTGTGCCGTAGAGCTTCCCTTCGCTCAATACCAGGTTACTGACCGAGTACTGGCCGTCAGCGCCGCCGGTGAAATTGTAAAGCAGGTTGTAGGTCCAGTTGCCGCCGGATGGAGACAGTTCGTAAACCGTTCCGGCATTGTATGCACCGTCGCAGTGCGTGGTGGCGTAGATGTTGCCGGAGGCATCGAGGACGAGGTTGCGAAAAGTTCCAGAGATGCCCCACCCCGGTACGCTGTAGACCACGGTGAAAGTCCAGGTGCCACCGGAGGACGTGAGTTCGAACACTGTGCCACCGCCGTTGGCCCCGCCTTGCGTCGCAGCGCCGTAGAAGTTGCCCTTGGAATCCGAGACCAAGCCGGCATAAGGAACCGATCCGTCGTCTGCGTTCTGGAACTCATGGAGAATGTTCTCAGTCCATGGAGTTCCCGGGACTAATTGGAAAACTGTGCCGTAACCGTAGGAGCCTCCAGCGGAGTTCGTGCCGTAAAGGTTGCCAGCGGCATCGAAGCTCACGCCGCCGATCGGAACCGAGCCATCTGTGCCCGTGCCGAAGCTGTAGAGGATGCTCTCGGTCCAGCTCCCGCCTTTGGTTTTCGGGGCAGCCAGCTCAAAAACTGTGCCATTGCCGTTCGCGCCGCCCTGGCTGGTAGTGCCGTAGAGATTGCCCGCCGCGTCCATGGTCAAACCGGCTACGGGAATTGCGCCGTCGGTGCCACCCGCGAAGCTATAAAGCACGGTTTCTTTTTTCCCGGTGACCTGGAACACGGTTCCCGCTCCGGCGGCGCCTCCGGCGGTGGTTGTGCCGTAGAAGCTGCCGGACTTGTCCTTGATCAATTCGCCTTCCGGGTTGGCCCCGTCGGCTCCGCCGGTGAAGTTGTGGAGCACGGTTTCCTCGCCTTTCTCGTTCATCTTAAAGAACACGCCGGCATTCGCGGTGCCGCCTACGCTGGCTGTGCCGTAGAACATTTTCCCCTTCATGGTGAAGCCGTTGTAGGGAACGCCACCGTCGCTTCCGCCGCTGAAGTTGTGCACTACGCTGAAGGTTTGAGCTTGCGCGAGCGGGGTCGCCGCCGCGACTACTCCGAGCACAAGCGCGACCACAAACATGAACTTGCCGGTATAGATCGATTCAGGTTTCATCACTTCAGGTTTCATCACTGCTCACCTAAATCCTTTCGAGTTTTTAGTTTGGGGGCGCGCGCAAGGTCGGCTCATCGTTGAGGAGGGGCCGGACCGGAGTAGTCGAAGCTTCTTACAGGTGGAAAGGCCTGTCAACACTAGGAAGTGCATAAGTGATAGCGGGTTAGAAACGTCCCATTCTTTAGCTTCTGACATCCTTCAACGAACACGAGGAGAGCGCGATTGAGTGTGAGGAGATTACACTCTTAAAACGTGAGGAGCCGCACCATGAAGCTATGCGCTGCCAAAGCATTTTTATTGTGCCTTGTGGCTTCCACTCTCCGCCATATCCCTGCCAGATCCTGAGAACGACCCTTTGAAGTCTATCTTTGAATCTTTAATCTTTAAGTCTCTAGCGAGACGAACGGCGCGGAGGATGGGCGGTGCGCCAATCATCAATCTCATGTTCGGCCTGAGCGATCTGCGCTGGCGCAAGCAATTTTCGAAGTTCTTGCGCCGTCGCGGCGCTTTCCTTCACCGCGTCATCGGCTAGAACCAGCCACTTGTAGGCGGATACTAGATTCACTTCATTGCCCCGGTCGGCCGCGAGCAGGAGCCCGAGGCGGTACTGCGCTTCGGCAATTCCAAAATTCGCCGCCAGATTATAGTATTTCTCCGCCGCAGCGACATCGACCGGACCGCCTTGGCCCGATTCGAACAGCTTTGCAAGTAGAAATTGCGCGTAGGGGTGACCCAGGTTGGCGGCTCGCGTCAGCCAATTCCGCGCTTCATCGAAATTCTGCGGAACGCCCTGCCCGAACAAATAGCGCGCTCCCAACCCAAATTGTCCCTCGCGCTGGCCCTGTTCGGCGGCCTTTCTGTACCATTCGACGGCTTGGGAATAATCGAGTCGACCGAGTTTCTTATCGACAAAAATGTCACCTAGTTCCGTTTGCGCGGAGGCATTACCGAGATTGGCGGCTCTCGTTAACCAGACGATGGCATCGTCGATATTGCCGCCATGCTCCGGGCTCAGGTCCCACCTTGCTAGTTCGAGCATGGCCGGAAGCGAGCCTTGCGCAGCGGCTTTGCTGAGCCAGAAGGTGGCTTGGGTATCATCCTGCGGCAGGCCTTCGCCGCGATGGTAGAGGGCGGCGAGATTCAACTGGGCGGTTGCGTCGCCGGCGTCGGCAGCGGCGCGAAACCAGGTTGCGGCCTGCGACGCGTCCTTTGCAATGCCATCGCCGGTCGAGTACATCAACGCGAGATTGGTGGCCGCGTCACTCGACCCGTGCTCTGCCGCCTTCGTGTACCACGAGACGGCTTGCTTTTTATCCGGCGGCATTCCGAAACCCGACTGACAGAAAATTGCCAGGGCCTCCTCGGCCGCGACAAAGCCATGACTGGCAGCTTGCTGCAGCAGACGAAGCGCCTCGGCGTCGTTCATCTTGAGCAGCGTGCCGGCATGGTAGGCCAGGGCCAGCGTGGTTTCAGATTGGGGGTCGCCGGCTTGCGCCTTGGCTTCCAACGAATCCAGATCGGAGATAGTCAAGGCCCGGGCCTTATCAAGGAGCGCATACGCGTTGGCCTGGATCGGCGCCGTGGGCAAAACGCGCGTAGGCGGGAGAGCGTTCAGTTTTGGCGACGCCGCGAAGACGGTTTCGAGAGCTAGCTGATCCGACATGAGCCGATCCTCACCGTCGGCACGTTGAGCATGGGCGGCGATGCACTCACAGATTCGAGTGTCGCGCGATCGCGTTTGAGAGCAGGCGACGGCGAAGTTGGCATCGGCGGCAGTACTTCTTCAGCGCTTGGCGACATGCCATTCGTCAAACGTGCAAGTGCCGGAACGCTGGGCACGGGCGGTAGAGCAGTCACGATTTCGAGCACCGATCGATCAGATCTGAGAGCCAGGTCGGGCGCGGATGGCGTGGGCGGAACTGCCTCGGCCGACTTCGGCTCCAGCCGATCCCTCCCACTCATCACCGCCGGGACGCTAGGTGCGGGTGGCGTCACAACCGAAGGTTCGAACGTCAGCCGATCTGACTTTAGAACAAGCGGCGGCGCAGCTGGCATTGGCGGCGTCATTGCCGTGGATTTGGGAGCGGGCGGCTGGCTATTCAAAGCAGGTTTGGTTCCAGCGCTTGCCAGGGCAGGGCGCGGCTTGTCTCGGTTTCCACCAAGCTCAATGATGAGGTTGTTTCCGACCGAGCTGAGATTGACGACCAGCTTGTTGGCGGCAGCCGCGCGCTCGCTGTTCTGCGTGGACCTGGGTTCGGATCTGAGCTCGACTATCACTCGGGCGCCAGCACCGGCTGTTTCACTGCTTACAGCTATGACTGGGCCGCGATTGACCACAAAGCGCTGACCGGGGCCAGCCAGCTTACATCCAGGAAAATCGAATACCAGGCGGTCGGGATGCTGGAGCCGGCTCACCTCAGGTTGCACGAGTTCGCTGAACGCGACCTCGACATCGACACCGTCGACGCCTTCGGCAACCGATACGCTGGTGATTGCTGGACGCGAATTGCTCGACGCAAGACCAGCTGCATCTTGGGAGGCAGCCCGGGGCGCAGCCAAGACAGCCGCAAGAAAAATCAACGACACTGCTGCATCGATACGCATGGCTGGCGGTGGATTCCGGACCTTTCGCTGCGCGCTGCCGGAGCGATCCGCGTTCGCGATCTTAGCTATGATTCACTCTAGCGTCGCATGCCATGGACGGTGCAATCAAGCTCGAATCACAAGTTCGATCCAAAAGTGAAAGATGAAGGACGACGACCCGCGGGCACCTAACGGCTGCCTGGATTCAGGTATACTGAAACGTTTCCGGCGATCTTCTTAAGTAGCCGCGTTAACCAAGCAGCCCGCGCCCAGCGCGCCAGAAAGGCAACCCAGTTATGGCTTCCCCAGCAGTCGATTTTGCCCGCAATAATCAAACTCGTTTTCTTGACGAACTGAAGAGTCTTCTTCGTATCCCCAGTATCAGCACGCTCGAGGAACATAAGGGCGACGTGCAGAAGGCGGCAGAATTTGTGGCCGCCGAACTTCGCCGCATTGGCATGGAGAATGTCGAGATCATCCCCACCCAGGGACATCCTCTGCTCTACGCCGATTGGCTGCACGCGCAGGGCAAGCCGACGGTTTTGATGTATGCACATTACGACGTCCAGCCGCCCGATCCCGTAGACGAATGGCATACGCCGCCGTTTGAGCCGACCGAGCGCAACAACAACATCTACGCACGCGGCGCGGTCGACGATAAAGGCCAGCTCTGGATGGAAGTGAAGGCCCTCGAATCCCTGATGCAGGCGCATGGTGGCAAACTGCCGGTCAACGTCAAGATTATTTTTGAAGGCGAAGAAGAAGTGGGCGGCGAATCGATTGCCGAGTACGTCCGGAAACAGAAGGCGAAGTTGAAAGCGGATTTCGCGCTGGTCTGCGATACGGAATTGTTCGCGCCCAATCTTCCTACGCTGTGCGTTGGACTGCGAGGACTGGTGTACACCGAGATTGAGGCGGTCGGGGCTAAGACCGATCTGCATTCCGGCATCTATGGCGGAGCGGCGCCGAATCCGCTCTTTGCGCTGATTGAGATCATCGGCAAGATGAAAGATGCCAAGGGAAAGGTGCTGATTCCCGGCTTTTACAGCAAGGTCAAAGCGCCCAGCAAAGACGAACTAAAGGCTTGGAAGCGGCTGCCGTTTAACGAAGAGCATTATCGCAAGACCGAAGTCGGTTCGAAGGTGCTGACCGGCGAGCCGGGATTTTCCGTGCTCTACCGAACTTGGGCTCGTCCGACGCTGGAGGTGCACGGCATGCCCGGTGGTTTTGTCGCCGTGGGAGCGAAGACGGTGATTCCGGCAAAGGCGTCGGCCAAAGTTTCCATGCGCCTGGTGCCGAGCCAGGACCCGGACGACATCCTGAAGCGCTTCACGGCGTTCGTCAAAAAACATACGCCCAAGGGCATTGACACGAAAATTAAAGTTTGGAGCAAAGGCCCGGCATCGGTGGTGGACACCGACAACCGCTTCATCGAAGCGGCGAAGGAGGCCCTGCATGACACCTTCAAGAAAGAGACCGTGTTCATCCGCTCGGGCGGATCGATTCCGATCGTGACCGATTTTCAGGACGTGCTGAAGCTTCCCTCGGTCATGATGGGCTTCGGGCTTCCTGACGACAATTTGCATGCTCCGAACGAGAAGTTTCACATTCCGAATTTCCATCACGGGATTGAGACGATTTGCTTGTTCTTTGAGAAGCTGGGGTAAGGGTTCAAAGTTCCGGGATGCCCCCTGTGAACCGGGATGCCCCCTATGATTTTGTCATCCCGAGCGAAGCGAGGGATCTGCAGTTCGCCGCAAAATGCAGATCCCTCGCTTCGCTCGGGATGACAAAATCCTGTGAATATGTGGAAGCCGCCCCTTGCAGCCGGAATCCCGCCGGTAATCCTCAATCCCGCGCCTTCAGGTAAAATAAGAGGTTGAGGTTAATGGGGCATGCGAACACGGATTTTCGCATCGGCGATGATGTTTTTGATGGTCACGATGGTATCGGCGCCGTGGCTGGAATCCGAGAGCGATCAGGGAGTGCCGCATTTCAACGCGGGTTCTCCGGCGGCGGACGCCAAGTTGCCGCCGATCCTCACCAAGGATCAGCTTTTTGGATCGAACGCGCAGTTTCCTTACCAGACGCATGCCTATGAACTGGCGGCGAAGATTCCCAAGGTGCTCTACCAGCAGCCGTGTTATTGCTACTGCGACCGGGGCATGGGGCACACCAGCCTGCACAGTTGCTTCTCTGGCACGCACGGGGCGGAGTGCGGTACCTGCCTCAAAGAGCTCTATTACACTTACAGCATGTATAAGCAGCACAAGACGGCGCGCGAAATTCGCGCTGGAATTATCAAGGGTGACTGGAAGGCAATCGATCTGACTACAGCCGCCAGCATCAATTGAGTGGACGTGCAAACCATAGCCAGCGCCAAGAGCTTTTGCAGAGAATGGCTTTTCTCGGCGTACTCTGCGTCTCGGCGGTGCAAGTTTCGATTTCAATTCTGAACTAAATTCTGGACTAAAGGCGGTTCGATGCCACTGAAGGTAGCCCCCAAGAAACAAGCGACCGAAGATCCACGACATACACAGGCAGTGCAGAACTATGAAACCGGGCTGCGCGCCCTGCAGGAACACAAGTTCGAAAAAGCGAAAGGCCATCTGCAAAAAGTGCTGAGCGGGCCGAACAAGGCGCTGGTCGACCGGGCACAGGTTCACATGCTGGCATGCGACAAGCATCTGGAAACGCTTGCCTTGCAATTCAAAACGACTGAGGAGCATTACGACTATGCCGTTTCGCTCATCAACGTCGGAGATTACGTGACGGCGCGCGAGCATCTCGACAAGCTGTTGAAGCAGAATCCGAAGGCGGAGTTCATTCTCTACGGCCTGGCCGCGCTGCATTGCCTCACCGGTCACGTCGAAGAATCGCTCGCCACGCTGAACGAGGCGATTAAGATAAAACCGGCGCTGCGCTTCCAGGCGCGGAATGACACCGACTTCCAGAATCTGGCGGAGGATCCGCGCTTCACCGAGTTGCTCTATCCGGATCCAGGCGCCGAGGCGGAACCGCAGGAAGAAGAAGCGAGCGCGTACTAAGGTCGATTGAGTCATTGAATCATTGAGGTATTGAATCATTGAAAGCCCAATCTCCCCGCGGTTTGCCCAATGATTCAATGACTCAATGATGCAAAGACCCAATAGTTCAATGATTCAATAGTCGTTATGCTTCCCCAGCTTCGCGCCAACTCATCCGACACAGGCAAGGCTGGGCCCGAACTGCGCGTGGTCGCAATCGGTGGCGGCACTGGGCTCTCCACGCTGCTGAAGGGGCTGAAGCGCTACGTCATGACGCCCGCACTGGCCACTTCCGGGCAGCCCACCATTCGCGAATTGTGCGGCGTGGTCACGGTAAGCGACGATGGCGGATCGAGCGGACGCCTGCGCAAAGAGTTTAATATGCTGCCGCCGGGCGATGTGCGCAATTGCATTGTTGCGCTCTCCGAAGACGAAGCCCTCCTTTCGCGGCTGTTCCAGCATCGCTTTGAGAAGGGCTCGGGCCTCGAAGGCCACAGCTTCGGAAATCTTTTTCTGGCGGCCCTGACTTCGATTACCGGAGATTTTTCCGAGGCGGTCCGGCTCTCTTCGGAAATTCTGTTGACGCGCGGCCATATCTATCCCGCAACCATGTCGAGCGTTGAACTGGAAGCGGTGCTTGAAGACGGGACGCGGGTGCGCGGCGAAACGCGGATTACCGCGAGCAAGGTCAAGATTCGCGAATTGGTTCTGGTGCCGTCCGATGTCGAGCCGCTTGCCCAGACACTCGACGCCATTGCCAACGCCGACCTCATCACCATCGGGCCCGGGTCGCTCTTCACCAGTCTGATTCCGAATCTGCTGGTGCGCGGCATAGCCACGGCCATTGTGGAATCGCCTTCCATCAAGGTATTCGTCTGCAACCTGATGACGCAGGCCAATGAGAGCCTGGGTTTAACGGCGGCGGATCACATCCGCGCACTCAATGGCCACGCTGGCGTCCAGTTATTCGACTACGCCCTGCTCAATCGTAAAACGGCATCGCCGGAGATGAAGGCCAAGTACGCACTCGAGGGAGCCTCGCAAATCGTGAACGATCTGGAGGCGATCGAGCAACTCGGCGTATGCCCGCTATTGGGAGATTATCTGGAGGAGGGCGCGGTGGCACGACACGCGACCGATCACGTCGCGCACGACCTGATGGCGCTGATGGCGCAAGCGCCGGATGGCCAGACCATTCGGAGCTGATTGTGGAGCGACGGGCGCCCTCGCCCGTCCAGTAGGGCGGTTCGCGGTATATTGACTAGGCATGGCAAAATCGCCGAAAACAAACCTACCCTCTAGTTCGAAATCTTCCGCTTCAGTTCCGCGTCCCCGCATCGCCATCGCGATTATGGCGGCGGGCAAAGGGACGCGACTCAAATCGAAACATCCCAAAGTTCTCCATGAGGTCGGCGGCAAGCCGATTCTGGCGCACGTACTTTCTACGGCGCAAAAAGTCGTTCCCGCGAAGGACATCTTCGTAATCATCGGACATGAGGCGGAACGCGTGCGTGCGGCCATGGCCGGCACCGGTGTGAACTTCGTGCTGCAAGCCGAACAGCGCGGCACCGGACACGCGCTCATGGTGGCGCGCGACGCGCTATCGGGTGATGGCAGTAAAAGTAAATATGACGAGGTTATCGTGCTTTCCGGCGACGCGCCGCTGATTACGGCCGCGACTATTCGCAAACTCAGCGAGTTTCACGGTGCCCAGAAAGCGACTATGACCTTGCTCAGCGCCGACCTCGACAATCCTTATGGATATGGGCGCGTAATCCGCAAAAGCCCGCGAGGAGGGGCGGAGGTGCTGGCGATTGTCGAAGAAAAGGCCGCAACCGCGCAGCAAACGAAGATTCACGAGATCAACTCGGGCTTCTATGCTTTCAACGCGCCCGCCTTGTATGAGCATATCGACCGTCTTTCCACCGCCAACCCGCACGGTGAGTACTACCTTACCGATATGGCGGGAGTGTTTCACCGGGCGCACAAAAAAGTAGTCGCGATCAAAACCGACGACGCAAGCGAAGTCCTCGGCAGCAACACGCGTGCGGAAATGACGATGCTCGATGCCCGGCTGCGGCTGGCGAAGTGCCGCGAACTTCTGGATGCGGGCGTTACGATTTTTTACCCGCACACCTGCGTCATCGACAGCGACGTGGAAGTGGGCGCGGATACCGTCATCGAGCCGTTTGTGCAGTTGCTCGGCAAAACAAAAATTGGCCAGGATTGCCGCATCCGGTCTTACAGCATCATTGCGAATTCCGTTCTTGGCGACGGCGTGACCGCGAAGCCGGGGACGATCATGGAAGACTCGCACGTGGGCGCGGGCGCGGTACTGGGACCGTACACTCACATGCGTCCGGGAACCGAAGTGGGGGAAGATGCTCACCTGGGGAACTTCGTCGAGACCAAGAAAATCAAGCTGGGCAAGGGATCGAAGGCGAACCACCTAAGCTATCTGGGCGACGCGGAGATCGGCGAAGGCGTAAACATCGGCGCGGGGACCATCACCTGCAATTACGATGGCGTCAACACGCACAAGACAGTGATCGAAGATGGTGTGTTCGTCGGCAGCGACTCGACGCTGGTAGCGCCGGTAACAATTGGACGCGGTGCCTACATCGCGGCCGCCAGTTGCATAACAGAGGACGTGCCGGCGGACGCGCTGGCCCTCGGGCGGGCGCGACAGAGCGTAAAAGCGGGCTGGGCAAAGCAGAAGCGCGAGGCGCAGAAGGATGAAAAGGGGTAGCTGGTCTTGATACCCAACAAGAATCT
>JBEKED010000089.1:0-12659 GCA_050014035.1 Terriglobales bacterium | reverse complement strand
GTTTCTGGTGGACCGCAACGGGAACGTTGTGCAGCGCTTTGAGCCGGCGGTAACTCCGGATTCTAAGGAAGTGATTACGGCCATCGAAAAGCAGTTAAAGCCGTAGCAGTTCGCCGAGTAATGTCGCTCGCCGCGGTGGAGGGGGTAGGGGTGCTTCGACTGCGGTTGAGCTTCGCTTTTGCGAAGCTCAATCCTCGCTCAGCATGACAGGGTTTGGAGATGTTAACAGAGGCAGACCAGTTCCGGCCGCCATATTGCGGCAGAATTCAGAAGGATCGCCCGGACGAGGCTTGCTGCACAGGTGTTACCGCAGTGCGGCAAGTGGCGCACAGCGTGCTTTCCTTGAGGTCGATCCACTCGACAGCGTGGGAGGGAGCCATAGCGCAGCGGTAATCTTCGCAGTGTGTCAAGCTGACAGTGTGGCCGAGTTCATGGACGGCTTCTTTAATCACGCGCTGGCGAAAGAGTTCAGGGTCGGGCGGAAAACCGTATAACTCCTGGCGTAACCGGTGCGCCGAGACCACGGCGCAGGGACCACCCATCTGCGCCTCGCCGAAAACGAAAGTAAGAATCGGGATGTAGAGATCCACCGACGTGACTCCCAGCAGGCGCCACGTGTCCGCCGCGACCAGACTCTGCATGCGATGGATGATTTCCGACGAGTGGTATTGCTGGCGTTCTCCGTGGTAGGCGAACTCGGGATCGAGCCGCGTGGTCAGCACCTTGCACGACACGCGGAACCTTTCCTCGACGACGGGACGCAAATCCTGCAGCAGCCCGTCATCTATATTTCCGATCGGCAAGAGATGCAGCAGCTTCATGGGGAGTTCTCAGTTCCCGGTTCTCAGTTCTCAGTGCTGAGTCAGAAAAACCTGAGAGCTGGAAAGCGAGAACCATCATCGCGTCTCCACCGGAGTTCTCGTCCAGCCATATTTTTTCAGCTTGTGATAGAGAGTGACCCGGTCGATGTCGAGCAACTCCGCGGCATGGCTTTGATTGCCTCCACATTCTTCGACCACGCGCAGGATGTAGGCTCGCTCCATGTCTTCGAGCGTCTTGCTCGTGCCGTTGGCGGCGCCCGGGGTTTTGAAGATGAAGTCCTGTTCCTTCAGTTCCGGCTCCTGTCCCACCACCATGGCGCGCTCGACGGCATTTTCCAATTCGCGTACGTTGCCCACCCAGGGCTGCTCCTGCAGTTGATTCATGACCGCCGGCGCAACCCGCGTGACGCGCTTGTTCATGGCCTGAGAAAACTTTTGCACGAAGTGGTTGACCAGTATCGGAATGTCCTCCCGGCGCACGCGCAGCGGGGGCAGCTCGATGCGGAAGACGTTCAGCCGGTAGAAGAGATCGGGGCGGAACTTACCCTCTTCGATCAGTTTTTCCAGATCCTTGTTCGTCGCGGCGATGCAGCGGAAATCCACCTTGATGGTCTGGTTGCCGCCCACGCGCGTGATTTCGCGCTCCTGCAATACGCGCAGCAGGTCGGTTTGGGTTTTCAGGCTGATGTCGCCGATCTCGTCGAGGAAAATGGTGCCGCCTTCGGCAATTTCGAACTTACCTTTCTTACGGAACTGCGCGCCCGTGAACGCGCCCTTTTCATGCCCGAAGAGTTCGCTTTCGAGAAGCGTCTCGGTCAGCGCTCCGCAGTGAATAGCCACCAGCGGGTGAAACTTCCGCGCACTGGCTTGATGGATCGCGCGCGCCACCAGTTCCTTGCCCGTGCCGCTTTCGCCTGTGATCAGCACGGTCGCGTCGGTGGGACCAACCGTTTCCACGGCTTCGAAGACCTTGCGCATGGGGCCACTTTGCCCCACCATGTCTTCCGGACGGGACACTTCGGCAACGGTCTCGCGCAGGCGTACGTTCTCCTGCGTCGTTCGCTTTTGCAACATCGCCTTCTTCACCAGGTGCGCGATCTCGTCGGGGTCGAGTGGCTTAGTCACGTAGTCATAAGCGCCATTCTTCAGCGCGGCCACGGCGGTTTCGACCGAAGCGTAGCCGGTCATCATGATCACGACCAGTTCGGGATCGATTTCGTGCATGCGGCGCTGTAATTCAATACCGTCGGTGCCATGCATCTTGATGTCGACGAGGGCGGCATCCCAGCGGTGCTCCGCTAAACGGGTGAGTGCGTCGCTGGCGTTCTCCGCAGTGCCGACTTCGTAGCCTTCCTCGCGAAACCATCGATCGAGCGAGTCACGAACGCTGAGTTCGTCATCCACCACCAGCAGTCTTCCTTGTGTGCTCATTTCAGTCACCTCGCCTTCAGCGCAGCATTGCCGGCGCCGATCTCGGCCAGTGAAGCGTCGGTAGCTTGAGTAGGAAGAGTCACGATAAAAGTCGTGCCCTGTCCCAACTCGGTTTGGACCTCAATATGCCCCTTGTGTCGCTCCACAATGCCGCGAGCGATCGCCAAACCCAAGCCCGTGCCATGGCCCCGTTCCTTGGTAGTCAGAAAAGGTTCGAAGATATGGGGAAGGATGTCGGGAGCGATGCCGGTTCCGTTGTCGCGCACTTTGATCTCGATTTCCGTCTCGTCGTTAACACCGGTGCAAATGAGCCGATCCTCAAGCCAGAGAGTGCCACCGCGGGGCATGGCATCGATGGCATTCATGATCAAGGCGATGAAGACTTGTTCAATCTGCGCGGGATCGCAGGGCAGGAGCGGAAGATCCTTCGTCAGGTTTACCTGCAGTTCGACACCAGCAAGATCCAATTGATGCCGCACCAATAACAGGCAACGATCGATCACGGCATTCAGGTCGGTCGGCTGGATGTTGATGGGTGCGGTTCGCGAGAGCGACAGCAGGTTGTTGATGAGCTCGCCGCAGCGGCGGCTTTCGGTCGCGATCAGCTCCAGGCACTGCATGGCCTCGGTACGTTTTTCACGTTCGGTTTGGCCAGTGCCCACCCATTTCCGCAGCAGTTTGGCGTACGTAAGAATTCCCGAGAGCGGATTATTTACTTCGTGCGCTACCACGGCCGCCATCTTGCCGATGGACGCCATGCGCTCGACATGCAGCACGTGATCGTGGGCGCGCTGGAGTTCCGTCGTCTTCTGTTCGACGCGATCTTCGAGAGTTTTTGTCCAGTTCACGATTTCTTCGTTGGCCGCGCGGAGTTGCAGGCTCATGCCATTGAAAGATCGAGCCAGATCTCCGACCTCGTCGCCGGATTGCACCTCGATCTGATAACCGAGATTGCCCTGGGTGAGATGTTCGGTGCCGTGCTTGAGGGCTTTGATGGGCAGGTCGACCACTCGCCACACAAACAGCCAACTCAATAGCGCCACGATCACCATTGCGCCCGCGGTGTACGAGAACATGCGGGCGCTGCTCACGGCAACTTGAGCGTCGGCTTTTGCCAGGGAAAGATCCGTGTCGAGGACACCGAGGACCTTCTGGCTCGCGGAATGGGCGTGGCACTCGGCATTGGAGCAACTGGGTTGGTTCTCGATGGGCGTGATAATCGCGAGCACCCGTTGTCCGCCGGCAGCCTGATAGATACGGAAACGATCGGGACGATTCAGTCGCTCCAGCGGCTGGGCCTGGGTGTGGCAGCCGTAGCATTGCTCGCCCTTCTTGTCGACAACGTGGCTGACTTCCCAGGGATCGGTGGAGTAGCCGATGCGCCCCTCCTGATCGAAGATGCGCACCTTGACCATGCCGGGCTCATCCGCAATGCTTCGGATCGAGTGGTAGAGTCCCTCGCGGTCGTTGTGCAGCATGTAATAGGCGGTGCTGCGGCTGATCACATCGCTGACCCGTTCGGCGCTCGACAAGGTTGCTGCTTCCAGATCCTGGCGATGCAATCGGATATTGAAGTATCCGAGGAGCGCGAAGATTACAAACATGACCGCAAGCAGCGACCCGATCAATTTTGCGCTGATGCTATGAGCCAGGCGCTTTGGTCTGAAGTCGCCGCGAATTGGGTCAGTCTCCGGCATTGTGCAGCACTGGTGAAGCAAATGCACGTTGCGCCTCGACTTCGTTCTGGGGGAGGCTGGGGTGCACCGCAGGTTCGTGCTCTTCGCCAAAAATCGGCAGGTATTTCACCGCCGCTCCGAACAGTGCGAAACCCATGGCGATGATCATTAGCGTGATGGAGAACTCGGTCCACTTCGGTACGTAGTGATGGCCGACGTAAGTTTCAAAGCCAATCAGGGCAATATTGAGACGGTTGGTGATGAATCCGAGCACTGTAAAGATTGACGCAAGATACAACCACTGGGGCGACAGGCGGGCTTTCTTGAAGCTCAGAATGGTGATCGGAATCGCGAAGGTCAGGATCAGTTCCAACCAGAGAAAGTACGCTTCGTAACTGGGTTTGAAGATCTGTCCCAGCAAGCCACGATGGAAATAATCCTCGACACGCAGCAGGAGATTAACCCATAGAGCCACCAGCAAAGCGCCGCCCAGCGTAACCAGAACCGGAAGTTCGAGTTGACGGCCGAAAGCTTTCGCGCTCTGCGTCGATTCGAAGATGGTCATGGCCAGGCCAACTGCCACCGCCGAGGCAAAGAAGAAGAACGGCAGTGCCGGCGAGTACCAGAACGGGTGCAGTTTGCTCGGCATGATCAGGTACAGCGAGCCCAGCGAACTCTGATGCAGCGTGGAGAGCAGTATGCCCAGAACGATCAGCACCGGGTAGATCTTCTTAATCCACTTGATGGGGGTTTGCCATTTCAGGGCTTCGAATACGTTGGGAAGAAATTCGAAGAAAAGCACGGTGGTGTAGGTCATCACGCACATGCCCACCTCGAACATCACCGAGTGCGGGTTCATGTAGATGAGCTGATGCCAGATATACCAGGGGCGCCCTAAGTCGAATAACAGTCCCACGATGAAAAGTACATAGCCGAGAAACGCGGTCAGCACCGCCGGGCGCACCACACTGTGCAGGCTCTCGACGTTAAACAAGTAGACTGCGCCCACCATGCAGAAGCCGCCCGCTGCCAGCATGACGCCGCACAGGCAGTCGAAGCCAATCCACAGGCCCCAGGGGAACTGGTCCGTCATATTGGAGACCGCGCCCAGACCGTGGAAGTAGCGAATGTAAGACGAGTACAGGCCCAGAACCATGATCACGACAAAAACAACTCGCCAAAAGGTCAGTTTGATCTTCATTTTCCACTCCCGTTCAGCTTCTGTTTCTTTTCTTCAGCTTCCGCAGCGGCGACTTCATCGCGGCGATGCGAAACCCAATAAATCCCGCCTAATGCCAACGTCCACAACGGGACAAAGTCTGGAATCCTTTCCATCACTCGTCCGGTGTATTCCGGCATCGGAGTGTCGCCGATTTTCGCCAACGCTGGGTAACCGTAGTCCTCAGCTTTGTTGCTGGCGATGATGAAGACCGACGTTCCCCCAACTTCGTTGAGCCCGTAGATATAAGGACGATACGTCGACGGATTTTGACGGAGACGCTCCTTCGCTTCGCTAATCAGGTCGTCGCGCTCGCCGTACTTCGTCGCTCCCGTGGGACAGATCTCGGCACAAGCGGTTGGCCGGCCTTCAGCCACCCGGTCCGGACACATAATGCATTTGCGGACTCGCGGATTCAGCGATTGCCATTCGTATTTCGGCTGCCCAAACACGCAAGCCACCATGCAGTACCTGCATCCGATGCACTTCCAGACGTCGTAGACCACCGGGCCCGCCGAGGTCTTATGGAAGGCCCCTACCGGACATACCGACGCGCAAGCCGGCTTTTCACAGTGCATGCAGAGCCGGCGCATGAATTTGTCATCCTTGGTCAGAACTACCGTGTACTTATGTGCCGATTGCACCGACTCCGCGGCTACGTTGTCGTCGTACGGCAGCTTGTTTTGCTGCGCACACGCGCCTTCGCATTGTTTGCATCCGATGCACATGGTTGCGTCATATAGGATTGCCTTACTCATGAGAATTGCTCCTGGGGTGTCCTAAGGGCGATTTCCGTTCTGCTGAAGTATAGGAAGCAAGAGTGCGTGGTAACAGAATGGACTTGGGCACCGTATGCAACAGATTTGACGATTCGACTAGAAGTTAAAATCCGGGTCCGGAGACTTGTGCCGCCAGACCCGTGTGAGCTGTTCTCCATGGGAAGGGAACGGGGGAAAGAAGCCGTCCGACAGGCTACGGATTGGCGGATTCTCCGCTCCGACCGCCGAATTGAGCCGGACATCTTCATACCTTCCCTTACGTCTTGTGCAATCGCTGCCGGTAGTTTGCGGCCGGCGCGATACGTAAAAATGGAACAGCCATTCATTACTGACACTTACTTCTGCAGCGTACGGATGTAGGTAACGATCGCCTTCGCGTCGTCCGCCGACAGACCCTTTACCGGCCCCGGGTGCTTCGCTGTTCCGGAGATGCCTCCAGTGAGATCGGCATCCGACTTCTTTTTGGCCTCGTCGCCAACCAGGCTCGGAATCTTCGCCGCGGGCTTTCCCGTACCGTCGGCACCGTGGCAGGCTGCGCACTTTGTCTTGTAAAGGCCAGCTCCGTCATCCGCCCAGGACAGACTGGGCATCAGAACGAATAGGGCCACCGCGATTGTCATTACCAACACCACCAGCTTCGTAGTCTTCATGATTTCGTTATTTCTCCTTGTGAAATTTTGTAACTCGATAGAAATAGCGGCTCCTTTCGCGAATCGTGCCGATGTTGCGAAAGTAGCCACAATTACGACCTCCAGGAACTGGATGTAACAAATCTCAGCAGCTAGACTTGCTGCCTATTGAGAGTTTCAACGTTGGCATCGAACCATAGCAGTGACCGATATCACCCTCCATGGTGACTTTTTCCGAGCCGCTCCCTCGCGGCGAGTTACTTTGAGATGTCGAGGTCACCGCGACAGGTGACTCTGGTCACTGCGGCTGCAGTGAGCGGGCGAGACAATGGCATAGCAGCGAGGTGTAGCTATGCCGATCCTTCTAATGGCTCTGCTCGCATTGTTGGTATTTGGATTGATTGGAATTCTGCTGGCCGCCGCAGTAGTTCTGGAGCACTCCAAGCATAAACGTTTAGACCAAGTTGCCGTTGCGCATCATGGGCCTTCCGGCACGCCTTCTCTTCATCCTAAAGTCTGATCGGACCGCGAACCGACGGCGCGGTGACGAAGCATCCGTCTGCCAAGGAGAAACCTCATGAGTACGCTTGTGCTGAATAATGTCAACACGAAAGACAAAAAAGCCGACCTGGCTGGCCCGGGAATCGGCGATTACAAAGAACTGGAAAAAATTCTTCCGCAAAATTACCACTCCTTACTAACTCCGAAAGAAACCCAGCAAGCCGTCTACCAGGTGAAACGCTTTATTGCCGACAACCTGTGCAAGGAACTTCATCTGATGATGGTCGAAGTGCCGCTCATTGTGGATGTGGAGAGCGGCGTGAACGACATGCTCGATCGCGACGGCTCGCGCACGCCGATTCAGTTCCATATTTCAAACGATCACAACCTGCATCCCGTCGACGCACAAGTCGTACAAGCCGCAACCAAGTGGAAACGCGTGGCACTTAAGCAATTCGATTGCAAAGTTGGGGAGGGCATCTGTACCGACATGCGTGCCGTGCGCAAGGACTATTTCCTCGATCACGACCACTCCGCCTACGTCGATCAGTGGGATTGGGAGCGCGTGATCATCGCGGAGCAGCGCAACCTCGATTTCCTGAAGGCGATTGTCGGCAAAATCTGGAAGGTCATTGTTGGAGCGGAGAAGTTTGCGCAATCCCTGTTTCCGCAATTGAAAGATTCGCGCTATCCCGATCTCCCAGAGAAGCTGACCTTCCTCCACGCCGAGGAACTCCTCGACATGTATCCCGATCTGCCGCGTAAGCAGCGCGAGACCGCGGTGCTGCAGAAGTATCCGGCTGTTTTCATTATTGGTATCGGCTGGCCGTTGAAGGATGGCTACCCTCACGAAATGCGCGCCGCCGATTACGACGACTGGGTCACCGATACGCGCAAGCAGACGGGCAAAGACACGCATGGGCTGAATGGCGACATTTTGGTATGGAACTCCGTAACCAAGCGACGCCATGAGCTGACGTCAATGGGCATTCGCGTGACGGCCGAAACCCTGATGACCCAACTCACGATGGCCAATCAACTGGACTTCGCGAATCTGCCGTACCACAAGGCGATTCTGAATAACGAAATTCCCTTATCGATTGGCGGAGGAATCGGCCAGTCGCGGACATTGATGCTGCTGCTTCGCAAGGCCCATCTCGGGGAAGTCAGCGTTACGGTGTGGCCGAAGATACTAAAGCAGATGTGCGCGGCGAAGAATATTTTTGTGCTGGAGTAGAGCGGCTCTTGGGCGGAACTAACAGGGGGTGGCCGCGACGACTGCCCCTTGCTGTTTGCTTCTCAGAAACACGTGGACAATTCAGGGGTTCTTCTGCGGTTCTACTTCCTGAAACTGGGAGATCTCCACCGCCCCGTTGGGAAACACAGCAGTAATTTTGAGTTCTCCGCCCATGGCGCGAATGTAGTTGCGGAGAGTAGACACGTACATGTCGGTGCGCCGTTCGAGGCGCGAAACGCCTCCCTGCGGAATCCCCAGCAACTCCGCCAGACTGGTCTGCGTCAAGCTGCGCGCCTCGCGAAGTTGGTTCAGCGAGAGACGGCCGATCTCGTCACGTACCCGCGCCTTGATACGCGCCTCCCGTTCCGGCCCAAGATGCTTGCGAACGTCTTTCCAGTTCCTCGACATGGTTACTCCTTGTTCTCGGAAAAATGAATCTCGCGCAAATGCGCAGCGTAGATTTCATCCGCCTTTTTGACGCTGGTCCTGTACCAGTTCGCATCGCCGGTTTTGTCCCCGCCGAGAATAAGGTAGGCGGCGCGGCGTGGGTCGAACGCAAATAGAATCCGGTAGGGCTTGCCCTGGTGTTGGATCCGTAATTCCTTCATGTTTACATGTCGGGAATTGCGGACTGTGTCTACATGCGGACGGCCAAGGGACGGGCCTAATTCTTCGAGCAGGTCCACCGAGAAGTTGACGCTTTCGTGCTCATCGTCAGTAAGTTCTCGATACCAGTCGGCAAACTCGTCGCTGACTTCGACCGTCCATGCCGCGCAGTAACTATACCTTCAGAGATATATATTGTCAAGGGTATATTATTAGGCGGGCCCGACCTACACTTCGAGCGGCAGCTTCAATCGGACCGTCGTTCCTGTCAGTTGGCTCTTCACCGCCGCCGCCAACCGCCGTATGCCCTCGCGTATCTGCTCTGGGGCGGCGTTCGAAAAATTCAAACGCATGTGACGGCTGCCTTCCCTGCTATCGTTTCCCGGACCATCGTTGGCATAAAACGAATCGCCCGGTACGAAGGCTACATTCTGCTCGATCGCGGATTTGAAGAGAGCTGGCATGTCGAGTCCTTCGGGCAAAGTTACCCAGAGGAACAGGCCGCCCTTGGGATGCGTCCAGGTGACCGTGGGCGGAAAAAATTCTTGCAGGGCTTGCAGCATAACGTCTCGGCGTTCGCCGTAGATCTTGCGAATCAGTTTGACGTGCTTGTCGAGGAAGCCATCGCGCGCAACTTCGTAGGCTACGAACTGGGTAAAGGTCGAGGTGTGCAGATCTGCTCCCTGCTTCAGTTGGGTCAGCTTGCCAATGACGTCCGGCGGAGCCACGATCCATCCCAGGCGAAGCCCGGGAGCCAGGGTCTTCGAAAACGTACTCAGGTAAATCACGTTGCCAATCGAGTACCCGTGGTCGCGGCGCAGGTTCTCGCGATCTAGCACGACCAGAGGAGGAAGATGCTCGCCCTCATAGCGCAACTGGCCATAGGGATCATCTTCAACAATCGGAATGCCGTATCGGTCGGCCAGCAATACCAGTTCGTGGCGACGCCCCTCGGACAACGTGGTTCCGGCAGGATTCTGGAAGTTCGGCAGTACGTACATGAACTTGGGGCCGGAGCGCAAAGGCTTCTCCAGCAGCTCGGTGCGCAGCCCGTCGTCATCGATCGGAACTGATTCATATTCCGCGCCATACACGTTGAACGCTTGCAGCGCGCCGAGATACGTGGGTGCTTCGAGCAGCACGCGGTCTCCACGATTGATAAACAGCTTGCCGATCAGGTCGAGCGCCTGTTGCGAGCCGGACGTGATCATGACGTTCTCCGCCTCCGCCTTGATTCCGTAGCGCGTCATGTTGCTCGCAATCAGTTCGCGCAGCGGCCTGTAACCTTCGGTCTCCCCATACTGCAGGGCCGAGGATGCCTGCTCGGTAAGCACCTTGTGGCAGGCTTCCTCAAAGCGCTCCACGGGAAATACATCGGGAGCGGGCAAGCCGCCGCCGAAGGAAATCATTCCAGGTTTTTGCGTGACCTTTAACAACTCGCGGATTTGTGAACTGGTGATGCCCTTGGTGCGCAGCGCGTAACGGGAAGTCCAGGCGGTTGACATGGCAAACTCTTTTCTGATCCCAACTATAAAGATTTTGTCATCCCGAACGAAGTGAGGGGTCTGTAGTTCGCGGCAAAATGCAGATCCCTCACTCCGTTCGGGATGACAATTGGATGAAAGTTATCGGTCATGGACGCTCCGGAAAAAGGAGGGGCCCTCCACCTGTTCCGATGCTAAGCGAAGCCGTCGGGTTGACTGACGGCGCCGATGTGCGCGTGCTCGTCGATAAACAGACGCCCGGCGGTGAGCGCCTTACGGTCGATTTCCAACAGATCCAGCTTCTTCACCTTGTCTTCGAGCACGCTCAACGCAGTGCCGGGAGCCAGACACTCGGTCTCTTCGAGCAGGGCGCCCATCATCACGATGTTGGCCACTTTTGTGGAGCCGAGTTTGTCGGCCATCTCCGCCGCTGGAATCGCGATTACCTGCAGTTCCGGCACGTAAAAGTCCGCGGGAACGCTCTCGCCGTTATAGAGAATGGTTCCTCCGCTCACCACCTCGTGGGCAAATTTGCGCAGCGAGTACTCATTCATAGCGACGAGCACGTCGGGATGCGAAATGAGAGGCGTTCCGATGCGTTCTTTGGACAGGCACACATGGCAGTGCGCGCTGCCCGAGCGCATCTCCGGACCATACGAGGGCAGCCAACTTACTTCCAAGCCTTCGCGCATGCCCATTTCGACGAGCAGTTGCCCCAGCAGCAGCACGCCTTGTCCGCCGAAGCCGGCGACCTTGATTTTCGCGTCCTTGTGATGGGTGCGTTTTGCTGTGCCAGCATTCGTGGTTCGGGCTTTGGGAGTGATGTCGAGTGCCTCAGCTACCGAGCGCTGCGGCGGAGTGTTCTCCTGGACCGCGGGTGCTTCCGGCCGGCGATCGCGGAAAACATTCAGTGGAAATGTGGGGATCATCTTCTCGGCAACCCACTGCCGCGCAGCCACCGGGTCTTTGTTCCAGATCGTCGGACACGGCGACAGGATTTCAACAAACGTGAAGCCCACGCCATCGCGCTGCAGTTCGAGCGCTTTGCGCACCGCTCGCCGCGCTTTCATGATGTTCTTGTTGTCCGAAACTGCCACGCGCTCGACGTAGACCGGTGCTTCGAGTGTGGCGATCAGCTCCGCCATGTGGAGAGGGAAACCCTCGTTCGACGGCCGCCGTCCCCACGGAGAAGTGGTGCTCTTCTGTCCGACCATGGTGGTGGGGGCCATCTGGCCGCCGGTCATGCCATAGATTGCGTTGTTTACGAAAAAGACGGTGATCTTCTCGCCGCGATTGGCGGCATGCACGATCTCCGCCGTGCCAATCGCTGCCAAGTCTCCGTCTCCCTGGTAGGAAATAACAATGGAGCCCGGGCAGGAGCGTTTGATGCCCGTCGCCGAAGCCGGCGCGCGGCCGTGGGCGACCTGCACATTGCCCACGTCAAAATAGTAGTACGCGAACACCGAACAGCCTACTGGACTCACAAAGATGGTGCGGTCCTGCAGCCCCAGCTCCTGCAACGCTTCGGCAATCAGCTTGTGCACCACGCCGTGTCCGCAGCCGGGACAGTAGTGGGTTTGATTCTGCAACTCCCTCTTGCGGTCGAAAAGGTCAAAGAACACCTCCGAGCGGGAGTGAATTTCTTCGTATCCGTCGGAGTTCATTTTGGGATCGACTTCGGGGTTGGTTTCGGTTTTGGCTCCGACTTTAATTTCCGTTTTAACTTCCAACTTGCTTTTCTGATCCGTTTCGCTGATCACGCTCTCGTTTGCCATTTCCTTGCTCCCTTAGCCAGATCGACGTGGAACTGGTTTCAGACCGCCGTGTTCAAACCGCCACCGTGATGCGTGACAAAACTTGTTGTTGCAACTCCCGCACCGAGGGCACGTTGCCGCCCACCCGGCCATAGAACTCCACCGGCACTTTACCGTTCAGCGTCAGGCGCACATCTTCCACCATTTGTCCGTTGCTCAATTCGACCACCAGCACCTTCTCTACCCTGGACGCCGCCTCCAGCAGTGCTTTTTTCGGAAAAGGCCACAGAGTGATGGGACGCAGCAGCCCTGCCTTGATGCCTTGCTTGCGCAACGCCTCGACCGTCGAAAGCAAGACGCGCGACACGATTCCATAGCCAACCAGCAACACTTCGGCGTCATCGGTATAGCAGAGTTCCGCCCGCTGCTCGGCCGCTTGCGCTCGAATGTACTTGGCTTCCATCTGTCGCTGGTGTTCTTCCAGTTCATCGGTCTCGAGAAAAATAGAACCGATGAAATTAG
>JBEKED010000088.1:0-18224 GCA_050014035.1 Terriglobales bacterium | reverse complement strand
CTATCTCACGCGTCCAGCACCCGAATTTGTCGCGATCTGTGGTATTCTTGACGGGCGAGTCGTTCCTGCCTTAGTAACATCCAATGCCTATGCGACGTTGGCGGCAAATCTTGCGGTTTTTGGCGGCGGTACAACTGCTGCCCGCTCTGGAGAGCGGTGAGGAAACCCTCGTCGGCGGGCAGGCGGTGCTGGAGGGCGTGATGATGCGCTCGCCGCATGCCTGGGGCATTGCCGTGCGTAAACCGTCGGGCGAGATTGTTACGCACAGCGAACCGCTCGAGCGCCCTTCGGAGCAGCATAAGTGGATGGGCTGGCCAGTGGTACGCGGAGTGATGACGCTCGGGCACGCGATGACGCTGGGCTTCCGCGCGCTGAAGTTTTCCGCCAATGCGGCGCTGGACGAGCTCAACGCCGACGATCCTGCCAGCAAAGATTCCGATCAAGCTCCTGCCAAGAAATTTGAAATCACGGGCTGGATGGCGGGCTTGAACATGGCCTTTTCCATCGCCTTCTTCATCTTCATGTACAAGTACCTGCCGCTGCTGGCCACGACCGAATTGAAAAGAGTGAATCCGGTTTTCGGGGAACAATTCGTCTTCAACCTGGTGGACGGGCTGATCCGGATCACGATGTTCCTGCTGTTTGTGTGGGGCATCTCGTTGTGGAAAGACATTCGCCGGGTGTACGAATACCACGGAGCCGAACACAAAACCGTGTTTGCCTTCGAGAATGGCGATCCGCTCGAAACTGGAGCGGTGCAGAAGTATTCGACCTATCATCCGCGGTGCGGAACCAGCTTCCTGATGACGGTGATGATCATCTCGATGCTCGTGTACATGGCGATTCCGGTGCATACGTTCTGGTCTCGATTTGCCATCCGAATTGCTTTGCTGCCGCTGATTGCAGGCGTTTCCTACGAGATCATTCGCTTCGCCGCCAAGCGTTTTTCGGCCAGGAATTCGTTGGGTCCGTCAGGCTTCTCGCTGTTCGCGCTGATGACAGCACCCGGACTGTGGCTGCAAAGGATTACCACGCAGCCTCCGGATGACCGCGAAGTCGAGTGCGCGATCGTCGCCCTGGATGAAGCCATGAAACTGGAAAAGACGCACGGCGGCGAACTGGTAATTGCCTAGGCGTCGTTCGCGGTTCGTCGCTCGCTGTTCGCTACTGGATTCATCGTAGCCTGGATTTCAGGAAACATCACAAAATCATTGTTCATGCGTCGCTGCTGACAGCGCCTTTTTCGCTTAGTCTGCGGAAGGGGTGACACATGGCAAAGAACTCGTATCGAGATTTGCGGATTTGGCAGGAGGCGGTTGACCTGGCTTTGGTGGTCTATCGAGCCACGGCGCAATTCCCGAAGCACGAACTCTATGGCCTGACGTCGCAGATGCGACGCGCTGCCGTTTCCGTTTCCAGTAATATAGCGGAGGGTAAGGGACACAATTCAGACGGAGATTTCAGCCGTTTCCTCTTCCACGCAAGAGGTTCGCTGCTTGAACTGCAAACACAGATTGTGATTGCTGGAGGATTGGAGTATCTCACGATGGAACAGGCTGCGGCGCTGACGCGCACTACCGACGATCTTGGCCGGGGACTAAATGGTCTGATACAAGCAGTTCGGGGAAAGCATGGTCCTTCGAAGGCCATGGCCAACAGCGAACGACGAATGGCGAACGACGAATAGCGGTGTTGCTAATCATGTTTGAACGCTTGGACCAAATCGAAATTCGCTACGAAGAATTAACGCAAGCACTGCTGTCGCCGGAGATCACTAACGACTCGGCGAAATACCAGAAGACTGCCAGAGCGCATAGCGAAGTCGCGGGGATCGTCGAGAAATATCGCGAATACAAGGATCTGAAGCGCGGAATCGCCGAAAGCAAAGCCGTGCTCGTCGACGAAAAAGATCCGGAGATGCGGGCCTACGCCGAAGAAGAGTTGACCAAACTCGATGCGCGGCTGGCGACCGTGGAAGAGGAACTCAAAGTTTTGTTGCTGCCGAAAGATCCCAACGACGAGAAGAACGTGGTCCTCGAAATCCGCGCCGGAACGGGCGGCGACGAGGCTACGCTATTCGTGGCCGAGGTCTTCCGTATGTACAACCGCTACGCCGAGACGCAGAAGTGGAAAGTGGAAGTGCTCTCCACGTCGGAATCGGGCGTCGGCGGCCTCAAGGAAGTGATCGCGCTGATCGAAGGTGACCGCGTCTATTCGCGCCTGAAATATGAGAGCGGCGTGCATCGCGTGCAGCGCGTGCCCGCGACCGAGCAGCAAGGCCGGGTGCATACTTCGGCGATCACGGTTGCGGTGCTGCCGGAAGCGGAAGAAGTCGACGTCAAAATCGAAGCGAAAGACCTGCGCATCGATACGTTCTGTTCTTCGGGACCGGGCGGACAGTCGGTGAATACGACGTATTCGGCAGTGCGCATTACGCACATTCCAACCGGCACGGTGGTTAGCTGCCAGGATGAGAAGTCGCAGATCAAGAACCGCGAAAAAGGCATGCGTGTGCTGCGCTCGCGGCTCTACGAAGTCGAAATGCAGAAGCAGGCGGACGCGCTGGCGAAAGAGCGTAAGCAGATGGTCGGCTCCGGCGATCGCTCGGAGAAAATCCGTACGTACAACTTTCCGCAGAACCGGCTCACCGATCATCGCATCGGCTTTACCATTCACCAGCTTGAGCAGGTGATGGACGGGAAGCTGCAGCCGATTATCGACGCCCTGATCACCCACTATCAGGCGGAGAAGATGAAGGCGGAGACGGCGGGAGTGGTGTAAAGAAACGGTGACTACATCACACCACTACCACACGATGCGAATTCCTAATGTTTGCAGGGCCCCAGCGTAGTGCAGTCGACGGTCGCGCGTAACGAGTTCGGCACCTAAATGTGCGGCAGTGGCCGCGATAATCCGGTCTGGCATATCGGGCACCGTCTCCCTGGGGATTCTTTGCACGGCTTCGGCCACAGCGGTGTCTAGTGGCGCGACTGAGATACTTCCTTCCGGATCCTCGAAAACATTCGCAAGTCTTTGCAGTGCCGCAGCTGGGAGTCTGCCTCGTTCGGTTAAATAGATCACCTCCACCAGTGAGATGGCGGAGATAAAAATGCTCTCTGCCTTCTGTTCAGCGCTTTCGATGACTGTACGGGCAGTGGGTGAAAGCTGTGCTGAACCGGAGAGATACCAGATCACAGCATGGGTATCCAAAACCAGTGCCATTAGGAAGCTTCTCGCGGAAAGTTTCCCCACATTTCCTGTCGCGCTTGGGAGATATCCTCTTCGTTGACGTTTACGCTGAGGTCTACCCAAAGGCCCGCCAGGCTGCGCCGGGGCCCCGGTCGTGCTTTTTCCTGCAGACGGCTTATATAGGCGAGTACTTCCTGCTGCTTCTGGAGAGGCAATTCGCGGAGCCTTTCAAGCACCTGTTGTTCTACGGTCATCTTCACCTCACGCCATTATATCGTGCGTGGCAAGCCCTAACTCGGTGACCAACCTTTCGTCCACCTTCCGCCAACTATGTTGAAATAGAAGGCGTGCAACTTCGCCAGGCTCTCAACTCGGCCGTCGAGCGGCTGACCTCCGCGCAAGTTCCTTCGCCTCGCATGAATGCCGAACTGCTCATCATGTTCACGCTCGACTGCGACCGCGCGTATCTCTATGCACATCCGGAGCGGGTGCTTACTCCCGACGAAATGCAGCGCTATGACGAAGCTCTTGCTCGCCGGGCGACCGGCGTTCCGGCGCAGTACATCGCCGGGCACCAGGAATTCTGGGGCTTGGATTTAATTGTGTCGCCGGCGGTGCTGATTCCGCGACCGGAGACGGAGCATGTGGTGGAGGCGGTGCTGGAACTCGTCTTGGGATCATCCACCAAGAACGGACTCGATCAAGAGCAAGGAAAAAGGCACCCGCAACAGCCGCGGGCGGGGGCGCCCGCTCCACACATTCTGCGCATAGTCGATGTAGGCACCGGATCTGGAGCGATTGCGCTTGCCCTTGCCAAGGAACTCCCTACGGCTGAGATTTACGCCACCGATGTTTCTCCCGACGCGCTGGAAGTCGCCCAAGCCAACGCAGCGCGCCACAACCTCTCCCCGCGAATCGAACTTTGTGTTGCGGATTTGCTTGCCGGATTGCCTCCTGTTGCATTCGACTTCGTGGTTTCAAATCCTCCCTACGTCGGAGAGTCGGAGGAAGATTCGGTGCAGCTCGAAGTGCGCAAGTTCGAGCCGCGCAACGCCGTGTTCGCCGGGCCGACGGGGCTCGAAGTCATCGAACTCCTGATCCCGCAAGCTCGCGAGGCGCTTCGTCCTGGCGGATGGCTGGTGTTCGAGATCAGCGGAACGATTGCCGACCGGGTGCGACACCTTTTATCGAGTTGGGCCGAAGTCGAGATCAGAAACGACCTGCAGGGGATCGCACGGGTGGCGCTGGCGAAGAAAATTTAATGTCGATCTATTAGAATCATAAAGTTAGCGTGAAAATCGGGTGGTGTCCTGACGAACGCATGCGGATATAAAACTTGAATGCCGCAGTATTAGGACACTACCGAAAATCGCGCCAAATCTTTGGTTTTAAATGGCTTATTAGTAAAGTATTACGAAATAAGGACTTAGAGGAGAAGATCTAAGCGCTTCAAGGTTTCAAAGGTAATCTTTCCCAAAAAAGAAAAGGTGCGGGGAGTGGTCCGCACCTTTTGATCTTAAGACTTCTGCTCTAAGTCTATTATACCAAGTTCGATCTGCCAGCCGGACAAGGATTCGCATTCTATTTTCCCAGCCTATTCATCGACTTAACAGGAAAATCGTCGCGACAGGGGCTTGACAACTTTCTGCAGGACTTCGCGGTTCTGCAGTCCGCTGAAAAACTGGGTTGCGCGCCGCGTCCGCTCCCTCAGCGGCTAACGCCAGCAGTGAAAACAAAGTGTTTATCGCAGCGGTGAACCGCTGCGCCACCCAAAAGCAAGACAAAAACAAAAGCAAGACAAAAACCCGAGTCTTTCAGGAATCTGTCTGGCGAGGGTTAGAACGTCACGCGCACGCCCAGTTGCGCGGCGAAAGGAATTCCTACGGTGGTGCCGGGGCCGAAGAAATCTCCTAACGCGCCTTCGGGGATTTCTAGCTGCTTTAGGCTTGTGATGGGCACGGTCTGGGAGCAGGCTGCATTCGTGCAAATATCGCTGACGATGGTCTGACCGTTTGTATTGGGTTGCATCTGGAGCCCGGGGACTGGAAGCTGTGTGACGTTGACCGCATAATTCGCGCCGGGATTGTTGCGGTTGAAAATGTTGAAGAATTCGGCAAAAGGCAAGATCTGCCAGCGCTCGTGAACCTTGAAGGGGCGCGTGACGCGCAGGTCTGACTGAATGTAAGGCGTGCCGCGGAATATATCCAAACCCGTATAGGTCCCCGGCGACGACTGGCCGTTGAACTGAACCCAAATGCGCCCGGTGTTGTTCGCGTTCGTGATGGTAATGGGACGCGCGCTTTCGACCTGATTGATGCTGCTCAGTTCAAACCCGCCGGGAAGATGCAGCGTGCCGGCGAGCACCAAGCGATGGCGAACATCTTCGCCGGAAGGACCGTAGTCGCCGGGTCCGAAAGCGTTCAACTTCCCCGCGTTCGGATATCCATACGGTATTTGGCAGACGCCATCGACATAGTCAAACAGTTCGCCGAGCAGGCATCCCCAGGTCTGCGCCTTTGAGAGCTGGTAGTTCGCGACCAGACTGAAGCGGCGCATATTTCCCTGCGCGTGCAACATCAGAGCGTTGTAGCTGGAGCGATTATCGGACGCAAAGACGTTGGCAGCTGCATAAGGAAAGGCGCGGTATCCGTGATTGCCCTGCTCGTGAACATAATCGGCGCTCATGAGCCAGTGCTCGTTGAACGAGTGCTGGACTCCTCCGGTGATATGAATGGCGTAAGGCGTCTTGTAGCGGGGATCGATGAGCGCTGGGGGCGCGGAAGAATTTCCATTCAACGCCTCAAATGCAGTGGCCCAGCCGTTCTGCGCAAGATCGTCGTAGTAGAGACCGAAACCGGCGCGAATCACGGTTTTTTCGCTGTTACCCGGCGAGTAGGCAATTCCGAGTCGAGGCGCGATCTGCTTACGGTCATCATGGGGGACGGCTTCGGGATATCCCAAGGATGGCAGAAGGTCAAAGCTGGGATTGGCAGCCTGGCTTTGTCCGGAAGCCTCGAAGAGGCCGAAAGTTGTCTGATAGCGCAGACCGTAGTTGACGGTGAGGTGATGCGAAATGCGCCAGGAGTCTTCGGCGTAGAGCGCGAGGCGTTGAACGTTCTGGGAAAAGTTGCCGTTGCCCGCGGGCGTGTCGGTACAAGTGATGCCGATGGTGGCTGGAGGGATCGGAGGCGGTGGCGCGGGATTGCACTGCGCGCTTGGAGGGAGGAAGTAAAACTGCGACGGGTTCGAAACGTAGTATGTGGGATCATTGGGATAAGTAATAAACTGCTCGGCCGTCGATGCGAATGCCCCGCCCAGCACCGGTTCGTGAATAAAGTCGACTCCAAACCTGAGCGCATGTTTGCCCATGATGTGGCTCAGGTCGTAGCGAAGCTGATATTTTTCCTGATTGCGGAGGTCAGGGAAAAGCGTGATCGGCGTGGCAAATTGGTTGTCGCCATAGGTCTCGAAGCCGGAGACAGTCAACGCGGTCACGCTAAACGGAAACTGGATGGCGAAGCCAAGGTCCGAATTTCGGGTCTGCGTCAGGTGAAGGAGGCTGGCATCGAGCACCAGCGTGCCGACCCATGTCGGGCTGAAAGTATAGGTATTGCTGAGCGCGACATTCCAGTAGTTGTTGTGCGTAATCAATCCGGTGGAGGGTAGTGTGGACTGCTGCACAAGGGCATTGTGCGTGAGGTAGGTGTCCATCGATGTACGCAAAAACCAGTTCGATTTTGGGGATTGCGCAAGGTCGAATCGCACCGTGCCTAAGTAATCGCGGAAGGGAATCGGGACGAATTGCGGAATAGCATCAGCCGCAGGATAGCCAGGAATCGGGTAAATATACGAGGTACAGGCAATCTGCTGAGGGCAGTGCGCCAGGCCCGCCAGGGCGGTGAATTGGTTAAGGCTCGCCGGGCTATAGGCAATGCTGGCGTTCTCATGTACGTTCTCGAACGAAGTAAAAACCCAAGCCTTATTTTTGGCAATAGGACCGCCCAGCGTACCCACGTAGTTCTGCCGCGAGAACGGCTGCTTGGGATTATTGACGCAAGTTCCATCGCTACAGGTTTGCGCAGGATTCTCAATCGGGAAGCGGGCGTTAAGATCTGCGGCGCGCTCGTAGAAAGCTCCGTCTCCGTGCCACTCGTTGGTGCCGTGCTTGGTGGTGATGACGACGGAGCCGGCAGTGGTCCAGCCGGTGTCGGCGTCTTCGTTGGAGGTGCGCACGGCGAATTCCTGAATGCCATCGGGTGAGAAGTTTTGCAGGAAGCCGCCGATCCAGTCATCGGAGTTGTCGGCGCCATCGACCGACAATTCGTTGTTCAGGCCGGAACTGCCGCCGGTGGAAACCGCAGTGATGCGCGCCTTGGTGGGATCAGAAGGTTCGACGGGTTCGGTTCCGGGCACGAGATACGCGATGTTGGCGAAGCTGCGCGCCGGGAGCGGGAAAGTTTCCAGATCCTGACTGCCGACTACGCCTCCATGCACCGCGCTTGCCGTATCCAGCGCCTCGGTCGTGATTGAGGACGCAGTCCCCTGCACGTTGACTGTCTCGCTCGTGTTTTGCAGTTTGAGGGTGACGGCGATGTCGCGAACGAAGCTGACTTCGACATCGACATCGGCGGTCGCTGCGGCAAAGCCTTTGGCCGACACGGTGACTTGATACGATCCGGGCAACAGGCCTTCGATGCGAAACTCTCCGCGCTCATTCGTTGTCGCTTCGCGAGTGGTGGAAGAACCTTTCGACTGCAGCGTGATTTGCGCGCCCGCTACACGCGCGGCGGTCGCATCCTGAACTTCTCCGCGCAGCGCGCCGTTTGAATTTTGTGCGCGCAAGAGGGGCGCAACGGAGAACAGCAACAGAAGCATCACGAGAATAAGTGCGCGGAGTTGAAAACTCGAATTGCGAGTTTCGACGCAAGGAAGACTGGCGGGCATGGAGAACCGTCCGGCGAACTAAAGGATTGCCGCTGTGAAAAATTGCTGCGGAAAGATGGCCTGCGCGGCGAAACAGACTAGCTCATCGAGGGTAAACAGACATGCCAGCTACTACCAGCGATAGTGGGGCGAGGTAGTGACAAGGTTTGAAAATCCACAGATTATTTTATGAGCTTTACGCGACGCATGTCCGCCTCAGTCCAGCCAATCTCATCTAGAAGGGCCGTCAGAAGCTTTGGGCCGTATGTTTTGCGAGGATGATAATGGATCACTACGCGCCGATTGGGTGACCCTATCTTGATATACGCAATGGTCGCATCGGCACTGGCGGGGTCTTGCTTGTATCCGTCCAGCGCGGCAATTATTTCGTCGGCGGTAGTTGATTTTAGCTGCTGCCAGACATGCTTAGCGAAGGCCATTGGAGTTCAAGGTAGCGCAAAAAGGCCCCAGGAGGAACTACTGGAACTTCCTCCTCAACATTGCAATCCGGACCTATCGGCAACGCTTCTCCGTGGCTGACCAGAGAATTGACATAGACGCTGACGGCATCGGCTGCATTGCGTATAGCTTCCTTCTCGTCCGCGCCATCTACGTGCAGCCCCTTAAAAGCTGGGCAATAGGCGTGGAAACAATCCCCGTCTGGTTCAATGATGACAGTGAACTGGAGACGCAGCTTCCGTTTGGGAGCAGCTTTGCGAGTCGCGTGTCTGGATGATTTCGTGCTCACGTGCATTTAGGATGCTCTCTCTGGGTTATCGGCTGCCAGCTAATTATGAGGGAAATACGGACACGAAAGTGTACACCACCTTGGTTACCTGCATTCAAGAATATCACGAAGGTAATGGCGTGGAGGTCGCAGCAAAGTGCATGGGTCCTTCGCTCCGCTCAGGATGACAAGGTGGTTTTGAGGCGCATTTAGCGGACGAGCCACTCTGTCATTTCATGGGTCAGCGCTAGAACCGGGCCGTAGGTGGCGGTGACGCACAGCAGAGCTCCGACAACGGGAGGAATCGCGTGCCATGGGCGCATTCGCGTCTGTCGAGCTTTGCCGGCTTCGGTTTCATTCCAGGCAAGCAGGCGCGCCACGCGGGCGCTGATGGATCCGGTGACGAAGCCCACGGTGCAGACAGGAGCGGCCTCAACTGGAATCAGGCGGGAGAGCTTGACCAGGGCCGCGGCAAGGTCAAGCGCATCGTTCAGGGTTGAGACCGAAGCGTCATCGGCGGCCAGTTCGGCGGCCTGAGACCAGGCATCTTCCAGTTTCGCCATGCCGGGAAACGGACAAAAACGGAAAAGCAGCTTTTTCAGATTGTCACGCGACTGCATGTGGGCGAGTTCATGCTTGAGCGCAACCCGCAGTTCGTCGGGAGTGAGCAGCGCAAGGGTGGATTCTGAAACCAGCACGGTCGGATTGCGAAAGCCAACCAGGGTAAGTGGCGGAGCCTCGCGTCGGGAACGAAATGTCAGAGTATGAGCAGGGGTGCAGGCTGCGGCATCCACCGGCAGGCGATGCGCGCCTTCGAGCCAGTGCGTCACTAGGCGAGACGTCTGGGTGTGGGCGGCGATCACGCGCCAGCAGCCGCAGGCAATCAGCAGCAGAGCGCAAATGCCCAGTGCGAGCGGCATCGCGCCGATGCCTTCGTCAACGGTAAGCGAGCGCGGCTCCAGCAATTGAAACGACGGGACCACAAAAACGAATGTAACGATAACCGAAGCCACCAAGGGCAGAACCCGTAATGCAAAGAACAGGTGGGTCAGTTTCCGTTCCGTGGTACGCAGGAGTTTCAGCGAGGGCCATGCGACTGCCACCAACGCCGACAGGAGGCAATAGGCGAGAACGAAGAAAGTCAGCGAGACGGCGATTTCACGCAGTTCAAACATCAGCGTTGCTCCGGCGGCTTTTTTTCGGGGGCCGCGCCTTCCCGAATCTTGACTTGGCGGCTTTGGAGTTCCCGGCGTTTGCGTTCGACCAGAAGTTGCAGCTCGTCGAGCAGTTGCGCGTCATGAGTGCTGAGCGCTTCCACCAGATACGAAAGAGGCAGAGCGGAAGCGCCGCCCGATCCGAGCAGTTGGCGAATGCTCTCGAGCGCCGTGACCCGTTGCAGCTCTTCGGGCGTGTGGCGCGGAGTGTAGCGGAACGCCCTGCCTTCTTCAACGCGGTTGAGCAAGCCCTTTTTGTAGAGACGGTCGACAGTAGTCATCACCGTGGTGTAAGCCTGATGAATGCTGTCATCCCTAAGCAATTCACGAACCGTGGCGCTGCCGCGCGTCCAAAGCGCTTGCAGCAACTGCTGCTCAAGAGGACCGAGGCGAGGCCTGGAACTCGAACCGAAAATGGAAAAGGCTTTCGTCATCTAAGTGTGGCATCGACGCCACTCGCGTGCCCGAAGAGAATACCATCCGATAGCGCTCCTTGCACCCATAAATCGAGCGCGATTAGGGCGCGATGGCGACCGGCAAAATCTCTTCGACGTCGATCTTGGTGGGATAGTTCCCCGTATAACAGGCAGAGCAGTACGTGGTCTTATCCCCGTCCGCGCAGGCTTTCTTGAGGCCTTCGAGCGAGAGATAGGCGAGGGAGTCGGCGACGATGAAGGTGCGGATCTCCTCGATCGTTTTGTTGGCGGCGATGAGCTCTTTTTTCGACGGCGTATCGACGCCATAGAAGCAAGGCGAGATTGTCGGCGGACAGGAAATCCGCATGTGAACTTCTCTCGCGCCCGCGTTGCGAAGCATGCGGACGATCTTCTTGCTGGTGGTGCCGCGCACAATGGAGTCATCGACCAGAATCACGCGCTTGCCTGCGATCAGGCTGTGCACGGGATTCAGTTTCAGCTTTACGCCGAAATCGCGGACCGACTGTTGCGGCTCGATAAAGGTGCGTCCGACGTAGTGGTTACGAATGAGGCCGAGGCGAAAGGGAATGCCGCTCTCGGCGGCGTAACCGATGGCCGCGGTATTGCCGGAATCAGGGACGGGCACGACGATATCGGCGTCGACGGGAGCTTCACGCGCGAGCTGGCGACCCATGGCGTCGCGGCTCTGATCGACTGAGCGGCCAAACACGATACTGTCGGGCCGGGAAAAATACACGTGTTCAAAAATACAGCTCGACAGCGCCGGCGACGGCGAATAAAAACGCGAGCTGATGCCTTCAGGCCCAACGATAACCAGCTCGCCGGGTTTAATGTCGCGTTCGTAGGTGGCTCCGAGCAAATCAAAAGCGCAAGTTTCGGAGGCAAAGACGATGGTGTCTTTTTTCTCGCTGGTTAGAGCCGGAATGCGGCCCATGGCGAGCGGGCGAAAGCCGCGCGGATCGCGGGCAGCGAAGATACGATCGCGGCTGAGCATGACCAGCGAGAAAGCGCCTTCCACGCGACGCAGGGCGTCGGCGATGGCGTCGGGCAGCGTCTGCTCGCGGGAGAGCGCAATCAGGTGCACCAGCACTTCCGTATCGGAATTGGTTTGGAAGATCGAGCCTTGACCCTCAAGCTTGGCGCGCAACGCGTGGGCGTTGGTGAGGTTGCCATTATGAGCAACCGCGATCTTGCCCTTGTTGGATTGCACCATGATGGGCTGGGCATTGAGTAGCGCGGAGTCGCCCGCGGTCGAATAGCGGGTGTGGCCAATGGCAAGAACGCCGCGCAGAGAAGCCAGAACTTCGTGGCTGAAGATATCGGCGACCAGTCCCATCGCCTTGTGCTGGCGCAGGCTCTCGCCGTCGGAGGTAACGATGCCGGCCGATTCCTGTCCGCGATGCTGCAGGGCGTGCAGGCCGAGATAAGCGAGCTTCTCGGCCTCGGGGTGGGCGTGGATGGCCACGACGCCGCATTCATCGCGAAATTTGTCGGAAGTCAGCATTCGGTCGTTCGTCGTTGGTCGTTCGTCGTTCGCAATTCGATTACGCTTTCAGCTCCGCTTCCAGGCTCAGGGCATTTTCCAGCCCACCCTCGTACGCTTCGCGCAACTTAGCAACGCTTGCGGAAATCACCGGCTGATCGCCCACGGCGATCTCAACCCTGTCTGACCCGGTCTCGCCTAATATATCTGCGAAGACGCCATATTCCTCGGCTACTTGTTGGATTCGCGGCAACTGGATTGGGTCACAGCTTATTACGACGCGGCTGGCGTCCTCTGCGAACAACAAATATTCAAGCGCCGCTTGCTGCTTCGTTAATCTGACGCTCAAGCCGACTGCGGCCGGCAGCGCCGACTCCACTAGCGCCACGGCCAGTCCGCCATCAGCGCAGTCGTGCGCAGATTCGAGCAGCCCCGCCCGGATTAAGGCCATCAGGGCGCGTTGCAGGGTGGCTTCTTTTTCGAGATCAAGCGCTGGCGGGTAACCCCACACTGCTCCGAGAATTTCCTTCGCGTACTCGGACGAGCCAAACTCCGCTTCGGCATCGACGGCGTCACCGGCTTCATTCGCCCGCAGCAGCACAATTTTCCTTCCCGCCTGCGCAAAATGCATCTTCGCCGTTTTGTGAACGTCTTCGAGAATTCCAACAACTCCGATCACGGGAGTCGGATAAATTCCCTCGCCGTCGCAGGCTTTGGTGATGCCATCGATTGTCTGCGAAAACTGCCACATGATGTGCGGCTTTTCCGGATTGCCGAAGTTGAGGCAGTTGGTGGCGCCAATGGGAGTCGCTCCGGCGCAAGCCACTTTGCGCGCCGCCTCGGCGACGGCATGCATCGCTCCCAGACGCGGATCGAGATAGCACCAGCGGCCGTTGCCGTCGAGCGCCATCGCCAGTCCGCGATTCGAACCCTTGATGCGGATCACGCCGGCATCGCCCGCTCCGGGCGCTTCAACGGTGTTGGTCTGCACCATGTGGTCATACTGTTGCCACACCCAACGCTTCGAGCAAATGTTCGGACTCCCAAGCAGCCGCTTGAGTTGGGCAGTAAGATCTGCGCTTTCGCCGAGCCGGATGTGCGCGGGCATTTCGCGGTCGACGGGCGGCTCCCAACGCGCGAGCGGACGTTTGTAGACCGGCGCGTCATCGGTGAGCGCGGAGTTCGGAATTTCCGCTACGACTTTACCGTGTTCGAGTACGCGCATTTTCGCATCGGAAGTGACGCGTCCGATTTCGACGGCGTCGAGCCCCCACTTCTGGAAAACGCGGAAGACGTCCTGTTCGCGGCCTTTTTGCGCGACCAGCAACATGCGCTCTTGCGACTCGCTCAGCATGATCTCGTAGGGAGTCATGCCGGTTTCGCGTTGCGGGACTCGATCCAATTCGATTTCGACTCCGGTGCCGCCACGCCCGCCCATCTCGCAGGTCGAGCAGGTCAGGCCGGCGGCTCCCATGTCCTGAATGCCGACGATCGCGCCGGTTTGCATGGCTTCAAGACAAGCCTCGAGCAGCAATTTTTCGAGAAACGGATCGCCGACTTGAACGTTGGGGCGCTTCGCTTCCGAGCCTTCGCTGAATTCCTCGCTCGCCATGGTGGCACCGTGGATGCCGTCGCGTCCCGTCTTGGAGCCAACATAGATCACGGGATTGCCCTCGCCCGATGCGCGTCCGTAAAAAATCTGGTCGCGGCGGACCAACCCGAGAGCAAACGCGTTCACCAGCGGATTGCCGGAGTAGCAGGGCTCGAACTTCACCTCGCCGCCCAGGTTCGGCACGCCGAAACAATTACCGTAAGAAGCCACGCCGGAAACGACGCCTTCCATCACAGAGTGATTCTTATGAATTTCGGTTTGTGTGGCGCGGGCGCCCTCGCCCGCATTCTCAGCAGACCGGATCGGGCCAAAGCGCAGCGAGTCCATGATCGCAACCGGGCGCGCTCCCATGGTGAATATGTCGCGAAGAATTCCGCCAACGCCGGTGGCCGCTCCCTGAAATGGTTCGATAAACGATGGGTGATTATGCGATTCGATTTTGAACGCGCAAGCCCAGCCGTCGCCAATGTCGACGATACCGGCGTTTTCCCCCGGCCCCTGCAAGACCAGCTTGCTGCGCGTGGGCAACCGCTTCAGATGCACGCGCGACGATTTATACGAGCAGTGCTCGCTCCACATCACGCTGAAGATACCGAGTTCGGTGCGCGTGGGCTCGCGTCCGCCCAGCAGTTGCTTGATTTTTTCGAATTCTTCCGGAGTAAGGCCGTGCTCCCGGATCATCTCCGGTGTAATGGCAATAGGAATAATCGCAGGGGTGGTCATCGGGGAATCTTCATTGTCGCATCTCCACCAGCTTTTCGCATGTCGAAATCATGAATGACATCGATAAAAATTATTCATTGCGCCGTCTATACTGTCGCAGATGAAGTCTGTCATCGTTGGCACCGCCGGGCATATCGATCACGGAAAGACGGCGCTGGTGAAGGCCCTGACCGGCATCGATGCCGATCGCCTCGAAGAAGAAAAACGGCGCGGCATCACGATTGATATCGGCTTTGCTCACCTCGAACTTCCCGCGCCCGATGGCAGCCGAATTCGGCTGGGCTTCGTCGATGTCCCCGGCCACGAGCGTTTTGTGCGCAACATGCTGGCGGGCGTGGGCGGCATCGACCTGGTGCTGCTGGTGATCGCCGCCGATGAAGGCATCAAGCCGCAGACTCGCGAACATTTCGATATCTGCCGCCTGCTGGCGATCCGGCGCGGCATTACCGTGCTTACAAAATCCGATGCCGTCGATGCGGAGACGCTCGAAGTAGTGCGACTGGAGGTGGAAGATTATGTGCGCGGATCGTTTCTCGATTCCGCGCAGTCGCCGATCGTCGCCGTGAGTTCGTTGACGGGCGCAGGTCTGGACGAGTTGCGGTCCGCGCTTGCCCAGGTCGCGTCGGAAGTGGCCGCGAAAAATTCGGCGGCGCTCGCTCGCTTGCCCATCGATCGCGTTTTCAGCATGAAAGGCTTCGGCACGGTCGTGACCGGCACGCTGGTTGCCGGCACGATCCGCAAGTCCGACGAGGCGGAACTCGAAGTCTTTCCCGCCGGCATGCTAGTGCGAGTTCGCGGGGTGCAGGTTCACGGGTCCTCGGCTGAGGCCGCCGTCGCCGGGCAGCGCACGGCATTGAACCTTAATCTTGGCGCCTACTCCGCTGAAGAACTGGCGCGCGGGATGACGCTTGCAACCGCGGATACTTTTCGATCCACATCCAGAGTCGATGCGTTGCTTTCACTTCTGCCGTCGGCCAAGCCTCTGAAGGATGGCGCCCGCGTTCACTTTCACGCCTACACAACAGAAACGATCGCGGAGACGCGGCTCTACGGATCGAAGCAGCTCAAGCCGGGAGACGAAGCCTATGCGCAGTTACGATTCGCCGAACCCATGCTGCTTCTGCCCGGCGATCGATTCATCGTGCGCCAGTTTTCACCGGTGGTCACCATCGGCGGAGGAGTTGTGCTCGATGCATCGCCCTTGACTCGCAAGCAACGCGCTGATGATGCAATCGCGTTTCTCAATATCATGCGCCATGGTTCTCCGGCACAAGTGCTGGCCGCGCGCGTGGCGCGGCGGGGAGCCATCGGCTTGCCTCTAAGTGCGGTTCCTGGGGAAATGAACATCCGCCGCGAAGAAGCTGTGAAACTGCCTGACGCGGCCGGATTGGTGTGGTGCAATCAGGTGCTGGTTGCGCCCGCGGCATTCGCCGAAGCTAAAGCAGATGTGCTTCAGGCGCTCAAGAAATTCCACGATGCCAATCCTCTTGTGGCGGGAATGAGCAAGGAGGAACTGCGCGACCGGGTCAACCTGGGCCCCGAGGTTTTCTACTCCGTGCTGGAAAAATTAGCGGAAGAAAAGAAACTGGAAGTTGCCGGCGAACTCGTCCACTCGGCCGGGCGCGGCGTGGTCATGAAAGACGACGAAGCCGAATCCAAGAAGATCATCGAGCAGGCGTTTGCATCGGCCGGGCTGAAGGTTCCGTCGCTGAAGGAAGTGCTGGCGGGACTGAAGGTGGATAAAACGCGGGCGCAGAAGATTGTTACGCTGCTCTTGCGCGACAAGGTTCTGATCAAGATTTCCGAGGAGCTGGTTTTCCACCAAAGCGCGCTCATGGATCTTCGCCACAAGGTCGCCGCGCTCAAGGCCAGTACGCCAAAGATCGATGTCGCCCGCTTCAAAGAAATGACGGGAGTCAGCCGCAAGTATGCAATTCCGCTGCTTGAATTTCTGGATCGCGAGCGGGTAACGCGGCGCGTAGGCGATGAACGCGTGATTTTGTGATTTCGCTCACCGTGGACCCGTCTCTCCATTCTTCTTGAGCTAGATCTTTTCTTCCGGAAACTCGACTTCCAGCGCGAGGGGCCCGGTAACGCGGTTGGTCAGATTCGCTAGTCCGATCAGCATGTGCAGGTCGACAATCTGCTCATCCGAAAAATATTTCTTGAGATCCGCAAAGTCGGCATCGCTGGCGCCGTCGGGAGTCCGCGTCAATTTTTCCGCATAGCGCAGGGCGGCTTGCTCGGGCACGGAAAACTCCGAGTACTTTCCTTCCTTCAAAGCCTTCATCTGTTCGGGCGAGAGCCCGGCGCGTTTCGCGCCTTGAATGTGATGCTGCGTGCAGTAGTGGCATCGGTTGATCAGCGAGACGCGCAAGTACACGGCCTCGTAGGTCTTGCGGTCAAGCGATCGCCCCACGCTGGGATAGAATCCGAGAAAATTGCCGAGCATGGCCGGACGATGCGCCAGCGCCTTCTGAATATTTCCGGGCTTGCCTTTTAGTTTGCTCTCGTAGATTTCCTTTACTTCCGGGCTGGCTTGCGCGGGTTCGATCAGACTGATCCGGGCCATAAGATTTTCTCCTCGGGCGTGCGCCCTATAATAAATGGATTCTGCGACATGCGCTGCCGTCGCAGTTGGAGACACGTGAAGAAAGTTCGCATCATCGGTGCAGGCCTGGCGGGATCGGAAGCGGCGTGGCAGTGTGCGCGGTGCGGAGTCGCTGTCGAATTGTTTGAAATGCGCCCGGTGCGCACGACTCCCGCGCACCAGACGGATCGCTTCGCGGAACTGGTGTGTTCCAATTCTTTGAAATCCGAGAGCGAGCACACTGCGCCGTGGCTGCTGAAGGAAGAAATGCGGCGAGCGGGTTCCTTGCTGCTGCAAATCGCCCGGGCAACTTCGGTGCCTGCCGGGCACGCCCTGGCTGTGGACCGCGCCGAGTTCTCGCGCAGGGTGACGGAGGCGCTTTCGCTCGAGCCGCGTATTACGATCCGCCGCGAAGAAGTGACGCAGGTCGAAGACGGCGAATTTACAGTTATTGCCACTGGTCCGCTCACTTCGGACGCGCTTTCACAGGAAATTGTGCGGCTGAGTTCTTCGTCCCTTTCGACGAGTGCCGCCGATGCCGACTCTTCGCGGGCGGGGGCGCCCGCGCCACACAACCATCTTTATTTCTACGATTCGATCAGCCCCATCGTCGAGGCCGACTCCATCGATATGACCAAGGTGTACTTGGCAGCCCGTTACGACAAAGGGTCGGCCGATTACATTAACTGTCCGATGTCGAAAGTGGAGTACGATCGGTTCTACGATGCGCTGCTGGCGGCGCAATCAGTCGAGCAGAAAGACTGGGAGAACTTAAACTACTTCGAAAGCTGCCTGCCCATCGAAGAAATCGCCCGCCGCGGACGCGACACGCTGCGCTTCGGGCCGATGAAGCCAGTCGGGCTCAAGGACCCGCGCACCGGCAGAATTCCCTACGCGGCAGTGCAATTGCGACAGGAGAATCTGCGCGCCGATTCTTACAATCTGGTCGGATTTCAGAATCATCTGAAATTTGGCGAACAGGCGCGCGTGCTGAGTCTGATCCCCGGACTGGAAGGGGCGCGCTTTCTCCGCTACGGTCAGATTCACCGCAACACGTACATCAACTCGCCGGCGCTGCTGCGCCCGACATTACAGATGAAGGCGCATCCCCAGGTGCTGTTCGCGGGACAAATCTGCGGCGTCGAAGGTTACGTAGAATCGATTGCGACCGGCTTGATGGCGGGAATGAATGCGGCCACGCTGGCGACCAGCGGCGAACCGGCGCCCCCTTCGCGGGCGACGGCGTTTGGCTCGCTGGTCCACTACATCACGCGAGCGGAGAGCAAGAACTTTCAGCCCGCGAATATCACATTCGACCTGTTGCCC
>JBEKED010000087.1:0-12778 GCA_050014035.1 Terriglobales bacterium | reverse complement strand
CCGATCCTCCGATCCTCACGACCAGCGACTAACGACTCTTCCCAAGATTCGACTACACTGGACCTGAAGCGAATTATGCCAAACACACCTACTCAGGAATTATCTCCCGTCCGTTATGACGTTTCGCTGCTGACCGCCGAAGATTTCTACCTATTCAACGAAGGCAACCACTATCGCATTTACGACAAGATGGGCGCGCACCTCGTCGAATCCAAGGGCACGCAGGGCACCGTCTTCGGCGTCTGGGCCCCCAATGCGCGGCACGTTTCCGTAATTGGAGACTTCAACGGTTGGAATCCGCAATCGCATCGGCTGCAGCCCCGCGGGTCATCGGGAATCTGGGAAGGATTTATCCCTGGGCTGGGCAAGGGCACGCTGTACAAGTTCCACATCGACTCGACCCAACTCGGCTACCAGATTGCAAAGACCGATCCGGTGGGACTTTTCGGGGAGAAGCCGCCGAAAACGGCTTCCGTTGTCTGGGATCTCGATTACACCTGGAACGACGCGGCCTTTCTGGAAAAGCGCGCCGCCGCCAATTCGCTGCATGCGCCCATCTCGATTTACGAAGTTCATCTCGGCTCGTGGATGCGGATTCCTGAAGAGCAGAATCGCTCGCTGACTTATCGCGAGATCGCGCCTCGCCTCGCCGACCACGTGAATAAGCTCGGCTTCACCCACGTCGAACTGCTGCCCATCATGGAACATCCTTTCTACGGTTCCTGGGGATATCAGACTACGGGATACTTTTCTCCCACGGCGCGCTACGGCACGCCGCAGGATTTCATGTATTTTGTGGATTATCTGCACCAGCACGGCATTGCGGTCATTCTCGACTGGGTGCCGTCGCACTTCCCTTCTGATGGCCACGGCCTCGCGTTTTTCGACGGTACTCACCTGTTCGAGCATTCCGATTCGCGACAGGGCTTCCATCCCGATTGGAAAACGTTCATCTTCAACTACGGCCGCACTGAAGTGCGCAGTTTCCTGATGTCGAGCGCTATGTTCTGGCTCGACAAATATCATGCCGACGGGCTGCGCGTGGACGCGGTCGCTTCCATGCTCTATCTCGACTACTCGCGCAAAGAGGGCGAATGGATTCCCAACAAGTACGGGGGACGCGAGAATCTTGAAGCCATCGACTTCCTGCGTCAATTCAACCTCGAAGCCTACAAGGAGCATCCTGACATTCAAACCTACGCCGAAGAGTCGACATCCTATGCCATGGTTTCGCGGCCCATTTATCTCGGCGGCCTGGGTTTCGGCATGAAGTGGGACATGGGCTGGATGCACGATACGCTCAAGTACTTCAGCCAGGACCCGATTCATCGCCAGTATCATCACAACAAGCTGACCTTTCGCATGCTCTATTCGTGGCACGAAAATTTCGTTCTGCCTCTGAGCCACGACGAGGTCGTGCACGGAAAAGGTTCGCTGATCGGCAAAATGCCGGGCGACGAGTGGCAGAAATTCGCCAACCTGCGACTGCTCTATGCCTACATGTTCGCGCAGCCGGGCAAGAAGCTGCTGTTTATGGGCGACGAGTTCGGGCAGGTTAGCGAATGGTCGCACGATCGCAGCCTCGACTGGAACGTGCTGCAGTACCGGGTGCATTATGGCCTCATGTATTGGGTCGAGCAACTCAACCGCGTCTATCGCAACGAACCGGCGCTGCACTGGTTCGATAACGATCCCAAGGGTTTTGAATGGGTGGACTGCAACGACGCGCCCATGAGCGTGGTCTCGCTGCTGCGCAAAGGCAAGGACGGCGAAAACCCCATCCTCATCGCATGCAATTTCACGCCCGTGCCCCGAGTGGGATACATGGTCGGCGTGCCGACGGGCGGCTACTGGAAAGAACTGCTCAACAGCGACGGCCTCGAATATGGCGGCAGCGGTATGGGCAACATGGGGGGCGCCGAGGCGCTGCCCGAAGAAACTCACGGACGGCCGTATTCGCTGCGCCTGACGCTGCCGCCGCTGGGAGCGCTGTTCTTGAAAAAAGCGTAGACGCAGAGAATTTTGTAATTTTGAAATCGGGTAATTTAGTAATTGAAACCCAGCAGTCTCGGGTTTGAAATTACCAAATTACAAATTACACAATTACCAATTTCCCAGCGCTCTCGTGCTATCCTCCCAATGAGTCGCCACCTGTGCGGATGCGCATCCTCACCCGCTACATTCTTGGAGAAGTCGTCTCGCACGCGCTGATCGGCGCGGGCGTTTTTACGTTTGTCCTTTTCACCCGTGACCTCGGACGCATCCTCGAACTGGTAGTCCGCAACAGCGCCCCACTTCCCAGCATCGCCCAAGTCTTTTTCTTCACCATACCGGTCGCGCTCACTTACACCATTCCCATGGGCGTGCTGGTGGGCATCCTCATCGGGCTCAGCCGTCTGGCCGCGGACAGCGAAATCACCGCTATGCGCGCCAGCGGACTCGGTGTGTGGACCTTTCTGCGCGTGATCTTCATCTTCGTGGTCGTGGCCTGGCTGCTCGCTCTTGGCAACAGCATGTATCTGGCGCCGCGCTCGCTCGCTGCACTCGGTAAGCTTCAGGACAATCTCAAGTCCTCGCAAGCGTCGTTCGAAGTTCAGCCCCGAGTGTTCTACGAAGGCTTCCCCAAGATGATTCTCTATGTGCAAGACGTGAAGGCCATGTCGGGAGGGGCGCTCTGGAAGGGCGTGTTCCTTGCCGATTTGACGGATCCCTCCTCGCCGCGCATTACCCTGGCGCGGCAGGGCCTGCTTGTGAACCAGGGGACCGATACTCTGGACTTGCATCTGACCAGCGGCTCCACCCACGAAACCGATCCCAAGAATCCCGATCTGTACCAGATCTCCACTTTCGAAACCACAGACATCCCGATTCAGGTTCCTACCGCACAAAACAGTCAGGAGCACGAACCGACCTCGCTCGGCGAGATCAAGTTTTCGGAGCTCCTGCGCGTTGCGCGTACCGCTGACCCCGTGACCCGGCGTTGGAACCTGATCGAATACCATCGCCGGCTTTCACTGCCGACCGCCTGCATCGTCCTTGCCCTGGTCGGCATTCCGCTGGGGCTGTCGTCGAAAAAGGGCGGCAAGTCCAGCGGGTTTGTACTGACCATTCTGCTGGTCTTTGTTTATTACTCGGTTTCTCTGATTGGAGTTTCTTTCGCGCGTCAGGGAAAACTCTCACCGGCGGCTGGGGTTTGGCTGGCTGACTTCGTGTTTCTTGTCGGAGGAATTTTTTTGCTCTGGCAATCGGAACGCCGGCCAATCGAATTGACTGCGCTCCGCTCATGGCTTGGCGCATCGTGGTTAGGAGCATCCTGGCTTAGGGCATCATGGCTGAAAGCTTCGTGGCTTAAGACTCCGACCGGGTCTGTTCTGTCGCAGAATGGCGCAGCCTCACGCCTTTCCCGCCCGCCCCGGCGCCGGTGGTTGTTCAATCTTAAGTTTCCGACCATCCTCGACGATTACGTGCTGCGCGGATTTGCCCTCTATCTGGCCATGATCGTGGCCGCGTTCCTGCTGCTGCTCCTGGTGTTCACCCTGTTCGAGTTGCTCAGCGACATTCTGCGGAATCAGGTCTCGCCGCTTACTGTGGGCGAATACCTGCTCAACGTAGCGCCTTATTTTCTTTACACGACCACGCCGCTGAGCATGCTACTGGCGGTGCTGGTCACCTTCGGCCTGCTGCAACGTTCGAATGAGATTACGGCGATCAAGGCGACCGGCATCAGTCTTTACCGCGTTATTGTTCCCGTCCTGGCTGCTTCCATCCTGGTTGCGGGCGTGCTCTTTTTGTCGGATCAATTCTATCTTCCCTACACCAACAAACGGCAGGACGCGCTGCGCAACGAAATCAAAGGCAAGCCCGCGCAAACTTACCTGCGCCCCGAGCGGCAATGGATGTTCGGCCAGCACTCCGACATTTACTACTACCAGTTCTTCGATCCCGACCGCGATGTGTTCGACGGTGTCTCCGTGTTTCAGTTCGATCCGCATACGCTCCAGATCACGCACCGCATTGCCGCCGACCGCGCGCACTGGTCCGGCGCCATGGACCGATGGGTTTACGAGCAGGGATGGGAGCGCAGCCTGAACGGCTCGGCCATCGACTACTACCACAAATTCGATGCCGCCACCTACCCCGAACTGGCCGAACCCCCCGCTTACTTCAAGAAGGAAATCAAACAATCCTCGGAAATGAACTACGACGAACTACGCCGCTACATTCACGATCTGGAGGAGAGCGGGTTCGATGTAGTGCGCCTGCGCGTGCAACTGCAAAAGAAGATTGCCTTCCCGCTGATTACGCTGGTCATGGCCGTCCTCGCCGTCCCCTTCGCGCTTTCAACCGGCAAACGCTCGGCGCTGACCGGGGTCGCAACTGCCATTGGCATCGGCGTTGTCTATTGGACGATCAATGTCCTGTTCGAGGCCATGGGCAACTTGAGCCAGCTTCCGCCCGCGGTAGCGGCGTGGTCTCCAGATCTGGTTTTTGGCTTTATCGGCGGATACTTAATATTGCGAATGCCGACTTAAGAATCAGGTCATCGGGCGATCGGAAATCAAAGGCTCTTCACTTTTTAGTTACAATCTTTTGACCACAGCATGACAAAACTCTGACAAGCGCGATCCAGTACGCGGATATAATCCTGCTCCGGTGACGGGAGACCTGGCGTGAGGACAACCAATGACGAAGAGAGATCAGATTCGTGCATTCAACTCGTGGCTTGGAGAGGTGGCGACAAAGTTCGGTTTTACCTTCATCGTGGCGCTCCTCACTCTGGGCCCGATTCAAAACGGATCTGCACAAACCATCACCGTGCTGCATACTTTCCCTGCTTTCGATGGCGATGGGATCTACCCTTTCTCGCCATTGTGGCTGGACGACCAGGGCGAACTCTACGGCACCACCTTCCAAGGCGGCGACGTCGGCTCGGGTTATGGGACCGTGTTTGAAATGTCCGAAAGCGGCGACGAGACCATCCTCTTCAACTTCAACTTCTACAATGGTGTAGGCGCTTATCCCACCCAGCCCTTACTCCGCGCAGCCGACGGGACGCTATACGGGACCGCCATGGAAGGTAACGGAGGTTCCGGGGTCGTATTCAAACTCAGCCCGACCGGTGAAGAAACCATACTTCACAGTTTTGTGGGCGGTCAGAACAGCCACCCCAAGGTTCCTTCTTCGGGCGTAGTGATGGACTCAGCTGGGAACTTGTACGGTGTAACTCTCAGCGGCGGCCATTCTAGTTGCAATAGGAAGGACCCGCCGTACTGTGGCACCGTGTACGAGCTCGACCCGAAAGGTAAGCTCACCGTTCTGCACAGTTTTACCGGGGGGTCAGATGGAGCCGCGCCGTCCGGAAACCTGATTCTGGATACTGCCGGCAATCTTTATGGCGTAACGATTTTTGGCGGCGATCTCAGCTGCCCGCTCGTCATCGCGGGAAGATCGGGCTGCGGAGTCGTATTTAAAATGGATCCAACCGGCAACGAAACTGTCTTGTACGCATTCACAGGCGGAGCGGACGGGGCGAGTCCCGCTGCGGGATCCGGCCTGGTTATGGATGCTGACGGAAATATCTATGGCGTCGCCCAGTACGGCGGCGAGTTTGGCCAGCAATGCGAAGTGCAACCCGGCTATGACAACTACGGTTGCGGGACGGTATTCAAACTCAGCAGCAGCGGCGTGTTTACCGTTCTGCACGAATTCAACAATGATGGTTCTGAGGGCGTTACCCCCAATGGCGGATTAGTCCTCGATCCCTCCGGTAATCTGTATGGTACAACTCAAGAGTCATCCCTGAGCGGCGGTTTAGGTGGCACCGTGTTCGAGCTGAGTCCGGGCGGAGAGCTTACGGTGTTGTACAACTTCGAGTTCGACGACTTCAAGAACGGCGACGGCCCTGCTGCGGGATTGGTTCGAGATTCATCGGGCAACCTTTATGGAACCACCGTTGGCTCAGGCGGGAACGTTTTTAAGCTGACGCCGTGATCGCGATCGCTGAACCACGAGGTCGCAACACCTAGGATTAGGATGAGGAGGGAGATGACCCGATTCTCCTACCCGGTGTGGTCCCTCTTCACTTTTCGATGGGCCGATCACTCAATAGCTTTAGTGCACCGCAATTCCGGTCGGTCCCGGCGGAGCGCTCACCGTAATCGGACTGCTCATCGCGCCGTCCGCTGTATCCAGCGTTAAACCCGTAATGTTCGCTGAGTTGCTGTTCGATACGTAGAGATACTGGCCAGAATTGCCTACGCTTGGTTGCAGCGCCAGGCCCACCGGGTTCGCTCCTGTCGGCTCACTCGGCGTGGATAGAGGAGTCAACGTTCCCGAAGTCTCGTCGATGGTGAATCCAAACACCGCGCTCGAACCGCCATTGCTCACCGCGTAAAGGAAACTGTTCGTCGGATCCACCACCATGGCCGCTGGGTTCTGGCCCGCCGGGCTCGGCGGCACGTTGTTGCAAGGCGGTTCGGGACACACTTCCTCCAATGGAATCAGCAGAGTGTTTTGCACATCTGCCGAGCTGCATCCAGCATCCCCCGCCACCGTGCACAACACGAACGGATTCAGATCGCCACCACTCGCGCCGCTATTGCCCACATACACAAAGATGCCGCCGACCGAATACTCCCCAACCGGGTTAGTGTTGACCGCGATCACCGAGACTGGATTGTTCGCGGCAATGGTATAAGGCGAATAAGGTTGTTCGCTCAGCGCGCCCGTCGTCAGGTCCACCTGGTACACGCTCACCGTATTGTCATTGTGGGGGGATGGGGGTTTGCAGTTTTCGGTACAAATGTCTTCATTATTGGATACAAAGAGAAGTTCCACGGGCGAGGTACCCAACGGGTTGCCGGGTCCCGGCGTGAATTCAACGGCCGAAAGCCCGGTCGGAACTTTGCTCAGGTAGTACGGGCTCCCGCTTTCCAAGGCCAGGTTGGTCGAACCCGGTTGCATGGCAAACACCGATATCGAGGGACACACGTCGGTCTGATTCTGGGGAGTGTGCGGACAGGACGGATTATCGTTGTAGGCGTTCGGATACCCCGGGTGAGGGTAGGAACCCTGACTGATGACGAACAGGAACTGCCCCGCCGCATCGCGCGCAATGGCCACGGGATTGTCGGAGCAAGGCCCCGGACTGATTTGAAGACCGGCGCAACTCCAAGTGACCGCTGTAAGGGGCGACGACAAGCTTCCGTCAGAGTTCACCGTATAGGGGTAAATAGTCGGCAAAACTGGCGGGTCATTCATAGGGTCTTCACATGCCCATGCGTCTCCATTAGGAATCTCGAGGCATGGAATACCCTGATTCAGAACAAACGCCGTAGCGCCCGTCGGGTCGACCAAAATGTCCAACGGAGCGCCGCACGGACTGGGATTCTCCTGGGTCGCCATCGTAGAACACGTGCTGGCATTGTCATTGATCGCCGACAGGCTACCGTTATTCAGATTGATGGCAAAGGAAGTTACGTTGAAACCGATGCCGGGGGTTCCCTGGGCGGTAAGACCCTGCGTCTCCACATATAACACTCCCGTGGGACGGGAAGAGGAACTGCCACAGCTGAGCAGCAATGAAATCAGGGCGCACACGCCCACGAACGCAACAACTCTGCTTGTTCTCTTTAACATCGACATCTATGCTCCCTACTCGTTTCGCCGACTTGGATTCGTCCGCCGCTTCCCGTCCGCGGGCGAGACCGCGCCAGCCGTCACCGAGACTTGCAGCTTGTGGCTGAAATATATCTGTTTATCAGGAATGGGCGGGAAGAGCAAACCCCTTGACCGGCGGACCAGCCGGAATCCGGATTTCCACCTGCAACCCACCCTCTTTGCGGTTGGATGCGCGCAGTTGCCCGCCGTGCAGCCTGATGGCGCGATCCGCAATCGACAGGCCCAAACCCGCGCCCCCGGTCTGGCGGTTGCGGGCATCGTCCAAGCGATAAAAAGGTTCGAAGATCTTGGGCAACGCCTGATCGGGAACGCCGGGGCCGCAATCGAGCACGCGAACAATGACTTCTTCTCCATCGCCGTTCGCTGCCGGTTCGCGCTCCAGTCGCACCTCCACCGTTGTACCTTCGGTAGTATAGCGCGTGGCGTTCCTCACCACATTCTCCACCGCGCTGCGGAGCAAGTCGGGATCGCCGTCCACCAGGAATTCGTCGGGACCAATTTCATCCGTATCCGTATCGCTGGTGTCGGTGATCGCAGTCACGCGGCAGCCCCGGCCCGGAGTTTCGTACTCGGCGTCGTGCGCCACCTGCTCCACCAACTCGCGCAGCGATAATCTGGTTCGCCGCAGGCCGTCGGTGCCGGACTCGAGCCGCGAAATGGTTAGCAGCCGCTGGATCAGCTGATTCAGGCGATCCGCTTCGAGTTCGATGCGATTCAGGGAACTTTCGAGTTCGGGCGCGACCTCCGGCGTGACCCGTTGCCGCGCCAGCCCGAGCGCCACACTCAGCCGAGCCAGTGGAGATCGCAGTTCATGCGATACATCTTTCAGCAGACGCGATTGCGAATCCACCAGCACTTCGATGCGTTCGGCCATGCGATCAAAATCGCGCATCAACTCGGTGAGTTCATCGTGACGCCTGCTCGGCGGCGCGCCTGCCCGCGCTGTCAGGTCGCCCGCCGCCAGACTCTGCGCCGCCTGCCGCAAACGCGTCACCGGACTGGTGATCGACCACGACAGCAGATAGCACATCAGCCCCGAAGTGATGACCGCAATCGCAATTCCCAGCCCGGGGATTTCATGCGGCCCAAAAAACACTCTGGGGCCCGGCGGCAACTCCAGCACCATCGTGTAGCGTTTGCCATCGAGTGTAAGCGCGTGGCGCGTGATGCGGTCGGGAAGAAAATTATCCATCCATCCGCGGTGGTGCAGCGGGCTCTCGCGCGGCGGATTGCCTTGGCGTACATCCTCGATCCAGGGTGGCGCCGGCCGGCCGGTAAGATCGTTGCCCGACGGATCGAAAACAAATGCCCGCACATGCTGCGTATGAAAAATTCCTTCGAGATATTCGTGAGCGGCGCGCTCTCCACCGCTCTGGTAAGCGTTGACCGTCTCGGCAAGAATCTGCGGAGCCTGAGTCTCAATCCCATGCCGAGGATTCAGGGCAATAGTAGCCAGGATCGCCAGCACCAGGAACAGCGCCTGCGCCGCCCAGAACGATAGGAATATCTTTAGAAAGAGGCTCTTCATAGCGATTGGCTTTTGGCTCTTAGCTCTTGGCTCTTGGCTAAAAGCTAAGAGCTAAAAGCTAAAAGCCTGTTCTCGCCTTATTTTTTCGTCTTCACCGCCGGGCGCGCAAACATATACCCTACCCCGCGAATCGTCTTGATGTGATCCCCATCCTCTTCGGAGTCGCCCAATTTCCGCCGCACCTTGCTGACGTGCATGTCAATGCTGCGATCGAAGGGCATGAATTTGCGGCTGAGGACGGCATTCACCAGCCGCTCCCGCGTCACCACTCGTCCCGCTTCGCGCAGCAGAACCTCGAGCAGATTAAACTCCACCGAAGTCAAATCGACCGGTTGCCCGGCGCGCGACACATTGCGCGTCGCCGGATCCAGTTCCACGTCGCCCACGGTCAATACTTCCGGCACCACGTCCGCCGCCCTTGCCGGCTTGGTGCGACGCAGGATGGCACGGATTCTCGCCACCAGCTCTCGCGGGTTAAACGGCTTCGGAAGATAATCGTCGGCCCCAATTTCGAGGCCCACGATGCGGTCGACATCCTCGCCGCGCGCAGTCAAGAGCAGCACCGGAATCTTCGACACGCTGCGAATCCGCCGCAGCACTTCGAAGCCGTTAATCCCCGGCAGCATCACGTCGAGCACCACCAACGCGTACGCGCCGGTCTGCGCCTGTTGCAGTCCCTGCTCACCGTCATGCACCGCCTTCAGACTAAACCCCTCGGCAGTCAGGTATTCCTGCACCAGAGCGCACAATTCCACGTCATCATCCACTACCAGTACGTGATCCATTCTCTTTATCATTCAACACCTTTGCGAGCCCGCCCGCAGTAAAGATTTGTGATTGCCAGAGAAAAATCGCTGTTCGCTTTTCGCCGTTAGCTCTTAGCGAAAAGCGAACAGCCAAGAGCCAAAAGCGTCTTTTCCCCTTTACAAAACTTTACCGCGATTGACCGACTCTTTACCCCATCTTCTTCCTGGAGGTGTTCTTATTGCCATAGATGTTCGGGTGCACCCGAATCCCTATATGAGATTCAAACAGACCTATAAGGAGTTCCAATGAAATCGACTCGTATTCGCATTCTCACCATCGGCGCCGCTGTGCTGCTGGCCGTCTCCGCCGTGGTTGCGCAAGGTCCGCACGGATTTGGCGGCCCCGGCGACTTCCACCACATGCTAAAACAACTCGACCTGACCAGCGATCAAAAGAGCCAGGTTAAGGCCGTCTGGGAAAAAGAGAAGCCCTCCCTGCAGCCGTTGATGCAGCAGATGCGCCAAAGCCAAAACGCCATGAAGACTCTTCAGGCCAGCGGTCCGTTCGATGAAGCCAAAACGCGCGCTCTGGCCACGCAGAATTCGCAGACCATGATCGAACTGCAGGTCGAGCACGAACGCATGAAATCGGAAATCATGCAGATTCTGACGCCCGATCAGAAAACGAAACTCGCCCAGCTTGAGGCCGCTCACGAAGCCAATATGGGCAAGCACTCTCCGCCGCCGGAAGAATAGTTCTTTCTCCTGAGTGTCTCTCTCCACCCGGGCGAGGAACGGAACCCCAACGTCCGTCCTCGTCCGGCCTTTTCCTGCGGGCAAGCTGGGAAATGACCGGGAGCAATCCCGGGAGAAACCGCGAGAACCAATGGAACGCGTCGACCTGCTCTATTCAGGACTGATGTTCGCCGCCGGCATGCTGTCGCTCTGGACCGCTCTGCTGCTCACCGCCGCTTTCATTGCCCTCGCGCCGTCGCTCGGAAAATCCGCGCCGACCGCTGCTACAATCTCATCTACAAGCAGTCGTGATGTCGCCCATCATGCTCTTGCGGACCGAACCTTATTAGACGGCTCTTTATCAAACCATGGTGCCCAAGAACCTACGCCCCCTCGTTCCCTATCTGAAGCGTCACCGCAGCGGTCTGGTCTGGGGCGCGCTTTGCGTCTTATTCAATAACGGAATCTGGATCCTTTTCCCGCAAGTCCTGCGCCGCGCCATCAACGATCTGCACTCCGGCGTGACCCGGCAGAAACTTTTCACTTACTCCCTGCTGATCATCGCCATCGCTTTGATCAAAGCAATCTTCCAGTTTCTGACGCGCTGGGTGGTCATCGGCATCTCTCGCGACATCGAATTCGATTTGCGCAATGACCTGTTCGCGCACCTCGAGCGCCTTTCCCACTCGTATTACCAGCGCAACCGCACCGGCGACATCATGGCCCGCGCCACCAACGACCTCAACGCCGTCCGCATGCTGCTCGGCCCCGCCATCATGTACTCGGCCAACACCCTCGTCTTCACCGCCGGCGCGCTCGGTTTCATGCTGGCCATCAGCCCTAAGCTTACGATTTTTGCGTTTCTACCGCTGCCCCTTGCCAGCATCGTCATCCAGTATTTCGGACGCCGCATTCACGAGCGCTTCGAACGCATTCAAGCCATGTTCTCCGACATCTCGGCCCGCGCTCAGGAAAATTTCTCCGGCGCTCGAGTCATCCGCGCCTACGTGCAAGAGCAGGCCGAGATCGCCGCATTCGAGACCGCCAACCAGGAATACATTCGCCGCAGCCTCGGTCTAGTCCGCCTGATGGGAATGCTCTGGCCGACGCTAGAACTCATGCTGGGCGCGGCCGTAGTAATCGTGCTGTGGGTAGGCGGCCGCCAAGTCCTGATGGGCAAGATGAACGTAGGCGATTTCGTCGCCTTCAACACCTACATGATGCAACTGACGTGGCCGGTAATCGCCCTGGGATGGGTCATCAACATTTTCCAGCGCGGAACCGCGTCGATGGTGCGCATCCAGGAAATCCTGGCGCAGGAACCCGAAATAAAAGATGAGCTCCAAGCTAAGAGCCAAGAGCTAAGAGCTAAGAGCGACGAGCCCGCTCGAAGCTCGCAGCTCGAAGCTCGTAGCCTTCTCGGCGCGATCGAATTCCGCAATCTAAACTTCGCCTACAACGGCACGGAAGTCCTAAGAGACATCAACCTCCGCATCCCGGCCGGCTCCAGCCTGGCGATCGTCGGCCCCACGGGTTCGGGCAAAACGACGCTAGTCAGCCTTATCCCTCGCATCTACGATGCCACCCCCGGCGCCGTCCTCATCGACGGACGCCCCGTCCGCCAATTCCCCCTCGATTCCCTGCGCCGCCAAATCGGCTTCGTTCCGCAGGAAACTTTCCTGTTCAGCGACACCATCCGCGAAAACATTGCGTACGGCGTTTCGACCGAAGCATCCGAGAAAGACGCATCCGAGAAAGAAGATGGCGAAGCCACCCTAGACGAAATCAAAGCCGCCGCCGAAGCTGCCAACATCGCCCGCGACATCGAGAGCTTCCCCGACGGCTACAACACGACCGTCGGCGAGCGCGGCATCACGCTCTCCGGAGGCCAGAAGCAGCGCACCGCCATCGCCCGCGCCCTGCTCCGCAGCCCACGCATTCTCATTCTCGACGACGCCCTCTCCAGCGTCGACACCCACACCGAAGACAAAATCCTCAACCATCTGCGCGAAATCATGCGCGGACGCACCACCATCTTCATCTCCCACCGCGTCTCCACCGTCCGCAACGCCGACGCCATCGCCGTCCT
>JBEKED010000086.1:0-12874 GCA_050014035.1 Terriglobales bacterium | reverse complement strand
CGAAGCGAAGGTTCTTGCTTTCTCCTATCGGGAAGGTCTTGAAAAGGGAGAGATCCAGATCCCGCGCTCCCCGCGTGCGAACGTTGGCGAGATAGGCCGGGGCGTTACCGGGAATGAAGAAATTCGCGTTGCCCCCGTTCTCCGTGCCGGGTATTGCGAAGCAGCTGTTGTTGACCCAGTTCGCAGACGTCCGCTGAAAACCCTTCGACGGATTGCAGATCAGATCGGCTCGCTGATTGAAGAAGCCAGGAGTTACCCCCGACGATGGTGACGGGATGGGAACACCGGTGCTGAGGTAGACGATGGCATTGGTGGTCCAGCCTCCGAGAAATGCGTTCGAGACGCCATGCAGATTGACTCGTTGTCCCTTGCCGACCGGCAAGTCGTAAGAAACCTGTCCGGTGAACTGGTACTTGACGTCCTGCGGGCTGATGGAATGCTCGTACTGCAGATTCCTCCAGTCCTGAGGTCCGCCCGGGTTGTGAGAACCCACGAAGCCCAGAGGCGGATAGCCGTCGTCGGTCATGATCTTTCCCCAGGTAAAAGTGGAAAGCGTGGTGAAGTGGCCGGTAAGCCTTTTCTGCACCTTGGCCTGCAAGGAACTGTATTCCGAATCGCCCGCGGGGTAGCCGTATGTGACGATGCCGTTACCGGTGCCGTAGCTGCCGTCACCGAATTGCGGGAACGGCTGGATGACCGCCCAGGGGGGAACGGTGGCTAGTCCGCTGAAGTTTTGGTTCAGGCTCACCGGCCCAGTGTTGGGCGCCGTTTCGCAGCTCGGGGAATTGGTAATGCACAGCGCGTTCCCGTAGTGTGCGATGGTGGGCAGACTAAGCTGGTTCAGATCGACGTTGTTGAAGGGTAGGAAAGCCCCCCGGCTGCCGACGTAGCCGGCAGTGACCACGACCTGATGCGGCAGTTCATACTCCAGGGCAAAATTGTAATTGTAGATGGTGGGGGTGCGCTGCGAGTGGAGCACGGTGCTCAAGGTGATTCCCAGGTTGTTGGCTAGGCCCGTCGGCGGAGTGGTGAGCACCGGGATAATACCTCCGGGTGTACCGGGCGAGTTGGGAAAGGGGTTACTTAGAGAATAAGGCCCGGTGTAGACGCCGGGGGCGGGGGTGGGGCATGATCCGCCATTCAGTCCGAACACCGAATTGCCGTCGGCGTTAAAGCAGGTGCCGTTCCATGGGCTCCCGGAGGAGTAGCCATCGGTGTTGATGGCGTTAGAGACGTTGTGCGTACTGGGTCCGTAGTAGAAGCCTGCGCCGCCCCGCACCACTAAATGAGTAAGGGGCTGCCAGGCGACAGCCAGTCGAGGCCCAAAATTGTGCAGATTCGTGATGAAGGGCGAGCGATTGTTACTGTTAACGTAGACTTCCGCACCGGTATAGGAGACGCCGTCCAAGGTGTTGCTGATCGTGGGATTGAAATATTCCTGGCGGTTATGGCGCTCGTTGCGGCCTCCGAAGATGTCCCAGCGCAGACCGGCGGTGATTGTCAGAGTTTTCGAGGCGTGGTACGTATCCTCGACAAAGGCCCCGTAGTACGGGTTCGACTCGGCTAAGAAGACGTCCTTGGTGAAATTCCCCGGGTAGCCGAGATTGGTTTCGGACCCCGGCGACATGCCCATGCCCACGAGGATCGACGCAAAATCGCTGCCGCCTACCGGAACGCCCGACACGGGTGAGGTTTGCTGATCGGTTGCGGTGAGGTCGAACCCGTACACTCCTGCGGGTGCCGGCGGCTGGCCGACGTTGAGATATCGCTTCATATATTCAAAGCCAGTCGCTATCAGATGCTTACCCCAAACTTTATTGATAGCGGCATTAGCATCGCTGTTCTCGCTGGCATAGACAAACAGGTTGTAGTTAGCGGTGCCGCCCACACCGTCGTCGCCCAGCGGAGGATAGTCATTGAAGATCATGAAGGGCAGCTGTTTGAAGACCTCCTGCGCGGCCAGTGAAGCGGGAAAACCAACCTGGGCGCCGTTAACGGTACCGAGATTGGTGAGATCGGTGTTGCTGAAGGCGGGATTTCCCTGATTCTCATGATGCCGCGTAAAGGAATAACGCAAATTCAAAACAGTGGTGGAATTGAGGGTCAGGTCGTCGGCCAGGATAACGTTGCGCGCGTTGGTTGTGTTCTGGGCATGGTTCAAATCCCAGCCGCTGGGGAAAACGTTGGCCGTGGAGAAGATCAGCTTGTCATAGGAAAAGCGGGTGAAGAGGCGCTGCCGTTGACTTTTAGCCCAGTCGACGCGCACATCGAAACGGTGTGCGTTGAGTGGATCGAGGCCGGGCAAGCCGAAATTATTCGTGACGTCAGTCGTCGCTGAATTGCAGGTGGAGGGGCTAGGGAAATTGCAAAGCGGCATTTGCGATAGATACAGCAAGCCGAGGGGATTCGGGTTGGTGATCTTGTTCCCCGGAAACGCCTGCCGACACATGCCCGATGTCCCGGGAGGGCAAGCGACGTCGGGCTGGGTCGGATCGTAGATCTGAAAAGCCATGGCCGAGAAGTCTCCGGTCCTTTCGGCGGTGGTCGGGACGGTGAACGTATCTATACCTTCGAACTCCACCTGCTGGGTGTCCTCGTAATCCGCAAAGAAGAAGAGTTTATCCTTCTTAATTGGACCGCCGATGGCTGCGCCTTCCTGATAGCGGTGGAAAGGAGGAGGCGTGTTGGCGAGGCCGCTCGAGAGCTCGCTTTGTTTGTTGAAATAGTCGTTCGACGCGAGGATGTCGGGGCGAAAGATCGCGAAAACGTCGCCGTGGATTTTATTGGTACCGGACTTACTCACCAGGCTGATGACACCGGCGGCACCGCTTTGGTAGGAGGCCGGCGTATTCTGCGTTTCGACGCGAACCTCTTCGACACCATCCTCCGGGATATTCATTGCCGGAATGATCGCGGCGGAATTATTCTCGGCAATCCCGATCGGGCTGCCGTCGAGCATGTAGTACACGGAGCCCACGATGGCGCCGTTGATGGTGTCGGCAGAAACGTCGACTCCCGGGCGCCCGGTCGAAATGTTTTGAATGCTCGCCATCGAGTCGCTGGAGTTGGGCGAACCATTGACCGGAATCACACCGGCGCTCAATTGGATCAGATCGTAGACGTTGCGGTCGACCAACGGGACGCGATCGATGGTGGCGGAATCAATTAACTGGCCTACGGTGGAGTTGCTGGTATCGACCAGTTCGGGCGCTGTCGACACCGTAATTACCTCGGCCACGGTGCCGACTCGCAGAGCGATATTCACCGCGCTGACGTGATCGACCGTTACCAGCACGTTGTCTTGCGCGACGCTTGCAAAACCCTTCTGACTGGCAGTGACTACATAGACGCCGGGAGTCAGCGATATAAAGCTGTACAAGCCGGCCGCGCTGGTCACGGTGTGGAGAGAGACTCCGGTGGCATGGTCTAGGGCGGTGACGGTGGCGCCATTGACGATTGCGCCCGAGGGGTCGGTGATGAGGCCGCTGATGCTGCCGCGGCCGGCTTGCGCAAGCGCGACAGAACTGGCGCAGAGGAAAAGAATGCAGAGAGATAGAAAATTCCGCGCCGTCCTGACCATTGCATTTTTATTCATAAACCGCCTCCTGAGCCGAAGTGGCAACGCGATATTCGATTGCTGCCGGTCACAAAAAGGGTAAAATACCTTTATTAAAACGTATCAATACTGCTCCAGGTCATTCGCTCTGTCAACAGAAAATGTAGGGTTCGGGGGTGAGGCGGCCAGTTTGGTGGGGTGGAGCAGGGTACGGGGATACCTGAGGACGATGCGGTGATTGGTTGTGTTACTCCGGCTGTCGGGATACGAATGATAGCGTGCGCCAGAAATCCGGAGCGCAGATCCCCTAAATCCGCGCTCCGGCACCGAGAACCAGGAGACCGGTTCGCGGCGAACTTAAAGGTTTCCGCCGATTGCGTCTCCCCCCTTCAAAACCTTGCATTCTTAAGGACGCTGGAGCGCAACCTTTCTCAGTGGCTTAGCGGCACGACCAAGGTTGCCGAAAACTCGATTTGCGCTCGCGGCCCCTAAGGGTTGCTCTTCGACTAGGGGACTTGGAAGACGGTGTTGCTGGTGAGCGTGGTCCCTCCGGCGGTTACTACTTTCACTACGCCAGTGGTGGCGCCTTCGGGGACGGTGGTGGTGATTTCGGAACTGGAAGCTACTGTGAACGTAGCCGCGGCGCCGTTGAAGGTGACGCTGGTCGCCCCCGTCAGGTTCGTGCCCAGAATCTTGACGGCTGCTTTCACCTTGCCGGAGGTCGGCAGTGTTTCGACAAACGGGCCGAGACCCATGTCGAGACTGAAGATCGTGCCGACGCAGCCGTCGGCACAACTCGGCCACTCGTTACCGCCCTGCAGCATTGTCCCGTAGAGAGTGCCATTGGTGTCCTGCATCAGCGTGCCGCCGCCGGCTGGGCCAGATCCGTCCGTGCCGTCGAAGTTGTGCAGCGTGGTCAAGGTTCCGCTGGGGGTGAATTGGAAAATCGTGCCCTGGTTGTTGTTGCTGACTCCGCCATACCACGTTATCCCGTAGAAATTCCCATCGGTCGCTAGATAGATGTTGGCGGGTTGTTCGCCGTCAGTGCAATTTTGCTGGCTGCAGAAGTTATAAAGCGTCGTGAGCGCACCGCTTGGGGTAACGGTGAAAAAAGTGCCGCCAGCACCGTACTCGCCGGTACCGCCGTTCGCTGTTGTTCCGTAGAAATTCCCGTCAGCGCCCTGGATCAGCGCCGAGCTGGATTGAGTGAAGCCCGGAAAGTTGTAGATCGTCGTTAGGCCGCCGGTTAGGGTCATCTTGAAAATCGTGCCATAACCATCGTTGACGCCGTCGTTCCCGCCGATGGATGTCGTGCCGTACAGGTTGCCGTCGCTGCCTTCAACCAGCGCAAGGTTGGGCTGGGCGCCGTCGAGGCAGATGTTGTTTTGGATGACTGAGCAAAAGGAATAAACGGTGGTGAGCTTGCCGGCCGAGGTTATTTTGAAGACGTCGCCCTGACCGTTGGCCCCGCCATTCACCGTGGTGCCGTAGAAGTCTCCGTTGGAGGCTAGAATCAGCGACGATCTGGGAATGGCGTTGGCGTTGGTGTATAGAACTTTCAACTTGCCACGGGTGGTGAGTCGGATGATCTGACCATCAAGATCTACGCCGTAGAAGTCTCCATTGGTGCCCTGAACCAAATTCGCGGAAGGCGCCTGGGAGTCCCGGCAGGGTCCGACATCGTAAAAGGAGCAGAACGTCTTCAAGTCACCGCCGGTGCTGATTTTGTAGAACGTGCCGGAGTCGAACGTGTCTCCGCCTGCCGCCGTTACGCCGTACAGATTTCCATCGGTGCCCTGCACCAGCCCCTGGGGGTAGGCTCCGTAATTGCCGGTCGTCCCCTGGAAGGAGTAGAGCGAGGTAAAAGTTTGAGCCTGCGCGGGAACGACGGTTCCGGCGAACATGGTGGCGGCGACGAGCATGGTCAGCAATATTGCCGCCGTGCCCGAGTGTCTAACTTGACGATGATACGACTTCATTGTGTTGTCTCCTGAGAGTTAATTCTTGTTCGGTCTTTTTTAGGGGATCGTTTGCACTGCATTTGACGCCAGGCGAGGCGATGGCTACCTGCCGTGCGGAGGATCAATGTGCTGAGGATCAATGTGCTGAGGATCAATGGCCCCACATCCCGAGCGACTTTGCCTTGAGATGTTGGGTTGGTCAATGGTCTGGAGATAGCGGGTGCATGGCGGGCATATAGCGAAATAAAGCCTTCGTTTATAGATATTTAGGTGAACTTATTGCCTGGTTTGCGGTGCCATTATCGAGCCCAAGAGTGCCGCTTTCTCTGGCAGCAGATCTGGTGGTAAACTAGAAGCTCCCCCGTCGCCACCTCCTTAATTCTTATGGGTTCTGCACAGGTCCCTCCCACTCTGATGCGTTTTGGTGTGTTCGAGGCGGACCTTCGTGCGGGCGAACTGCGGCGGAATGGCATCAAGGTGCGTCTTCAGGACCTACCCTTTCGAGCGTTAACGCTGTTGCTGTCCCGTCCTGGGGAAGTGATCACGCGGGAGGAGTTTCGCCAGGCGCTCTGGCCGGCCGACGTTTTTGTAGATTTTGAGCAAGGAATTAGCAGCGCGGTGATGCGGCTACGCGACGCCTTGAATGACTCGGCGGATAATCCCATCTTCATTGAGACGATCGAGCGCCGCGGCTACCGCTGGATTGGACCAATCCTCAGCCAACCCATCCTCAGTCAACCCATCCTCAACCAAACCATCCTCAACCAAAGCCCGGAACCCAAAGTTCAGGATCGAGCGCCGGTGGCGGAACCGGAGAACCGGGACTTCACGGCTCGCTATGAAATTGGATTTACGCCGGCACCCAAGCATGGCTCGCAAGCACGTCTGTGGCTGGCGGCGGCAATTCTGGCCGTATTGGGGTTGGCTGGATTCTTTCTATGGCGGTGGCAAAAGCCACGACCCGCACCGATTTCGTCGATCGCAATCCTTCCGTTCGACAATCTCAGTGCTCCATCGTTTGATGATGCTTTCAGTGACGGATTGACGGACGAGATCGCAGCTTCGGTTTCTCATCTGGATGGAGTGCGAGTGGCCGGGCGCCGCTCGGCGTATGTGTTCAAAGGGAAGCACGACGACCTGCGCGAGATTGGGTCGCGGTTGAATGTGGAGGCGGTGGTGGAAGGCAGTGTGCAGCGCGCCGCCGATCGGACCCATGTCACAGTCGAACTGAATCGAACTCGCGATGGGTTTACCATTTGGAGCCAGACCTTCGACGGGACAACCAACGACTGGATGCAGATCGAATCGCAGATCGCGGCATCGATTGCGCGGGCGCTGGCGCGCAAGCTCTCGCCTCAGAATGCCCCGTCCCGCGACCCCGAAGCGCACGCTTTATACCTGGAAGCGCGTTATCAGTGGAACCAACGGAACTTTTCTTCCGAACTGAAGAGCGTGGACCTGTTGCAGCAGGCGATCGCGCGCGACCCCAACTATTCCTTAGCATGGGCTGGGTTAGCTGACTCTCTGATTGCTATCGGCGATGTTGAGGAAGTAGATCCGGCCGCATATCTGCCGCGCGCCCGCGATGCCGCGCTCAAGGCGGTGCAACTGGATCCGTCGCTGGCCGAACCGCACGCGGCGCTGGGAATGGTGGCCTGCCATTACGACTACGACTGGCCCACGGCAGAGCGCGAATACAAGAGGGCGTTCGAGTTGAACCCCAATTACGCGAGCGCGCATCAGTATTACGCTCTGGGCCTGATAGCGCATGGCCGCTTCGCCGAAGCCGAAGCGCAGCTCGACACTGCCCGCCGCCTCGATCCTCTGGCGCTGATTGTGGACGTCGATCTAGCTGTGCTGCGCCGGTACCAGCGCAGGTTCGACGACGTCATTGCCATTGCCAAGGGCATCCTGCAACGCGACCCCAACTACCATCTTGCTTACAACATGTTGACCGCCGGCTATTTTTTTGAGCAGCGCTGGGACGAATGGCGGGCCGCGGACGCGATCGAGCATCAGGACGATTTCCTGAACGCCATGGTCAACGGGCATCCCGACGAAATCGACCGCGCTCTCCGAAAGGTAATCGAGCAAGCCAAGGCTGGCACTCGACGGCCGTATTATGTGGCATCTTACGCGATGATGAAGGGCGACCGCGCTCTCGCGCTCGAGTGGCTGGAAAAATCCTATCAGCATCACGACTACTGGCTGCTCTTCATCAACGTGGATCACGTATTTGACCCAATCCACTCCGAGCCGCGGTTCCAGGCGCTGGTTCACCGTCTGGGCGTCGGCTGACAGTCTGAGGCAGGGGTGACGAATATCCGCTCTTGGGATCATCGTGCCGCCGGGGCCGCAACTTGGCAGTCGCGACCCTGGCGGTGAAAACAGTTGCTTGCACGCGACTAAGCTGCGGGATGCCTCTTCTTGGCGCCCGTTCTTCGCGTTCTAACTGTTTTTGCTCGATGAGCAGGTTCGGTTCTTCGAGCGTGAGGTTTCCCAGCTGCGTGCGCTGGACTTGAGGAGGAAGTGGGGGAGGGAGCTTGAGCGCTGGCGGCTATCTGGATGCCCGTATCTTCCTCGCCGAGCCAGAACTTGATCTCGGCGAGTTCGGCGCGCGTTGGGTCTAAATAGCCCTGCTGCCACTTGTCATCGGGCTCAAGACCATGCCACACGGTTGAGTCCTGGCTGTGCGCCTCGACATAGCTGTTCCAGCGATAACTCTGGAATATGGCTATGATGTTAGCCGCATAGCCGGCGGCTAACGGCCCGTTGCCCTCAATAATGATCAGGTTGTCATCGTTTTTGCTGGACGCTTTGAATCCCAAGTTATGGGAACCCGTCATGACCACCGGATTCTCACCGAAAGGATCGAGCACGATGACCTTGCTGTGAATGTTCACGATGCCGGCGCGGAGAAGTTCTTTCTCCCAGTCATGAAACTGTTGTTTGATGTTCGCCGGCACCATCACATCGTGCGACAAGCGCTCGGGCGGCTCGACTCCGTTGGAATACAAAGCCACGGGATGCGCCGCGGCGGTTGGATCCATGGAAGCGACCCGGACTTTCTTCGGCTTTCCCTTCGGCTGCGGCGCTTTATCGGTGGTGAGATAAGGAATATCCTGGTTCACCACTCCTTTGATATACAAGTTGGGATTGTAGTAAGCGTTGTTCTCCTGATGGTGGCGGTTGAGAACATTCTGCAGCAGCGTCCATCTCTCTGGCGTGTCATCGGGCTGGAATGTCCCCGGATTGAAAAACAGGAACAGGATTCCCTCTTTAGCTGCGTTAATCAGCTTGCGCGCATAATCGAGATCCTGGGCTTGAGAAGTGGGAACATGCCACGGTGTAACGCTGCAGCCATCGACCTTGAACGTTTTGGCGGTCGAATTGGCCGCGATCAGATTGGGAGGAAAGGCGTTTCCCGCCGCATGAATACGGTTCCAGGCGTCGAGGTAATCCTGGGCAACGTCCGCATCGTTAATGATGAGCCCGTTGTTGGCCTGAGTACATAGGCCGGACGAAGTCCAGTTGGTGCTGCCGGTGAGAACCTGCTGTGGTTTTCCATCGGAGTCGCAAAACACGATCACTTTGTTGTGGGCGAAATGTCCTGAAGTGACAATGCGATCGTAGACGCGGATCTTCGTCTTCAATTGGGCGCGCACGACTTTGTTTTCGTCATTGTCGGGTGGTTTGAAGGCGCCATTTCCGAGGATCAGATTGCAGTCCTGCCCGAAGGCCACCAGCGCGGCGATCAGTTCCGGGTCGTTCAGTTCATACAGCAGAGCGTAGATTTTGCCGCCAGCTTTCTTCGCGTCGGTGAGCAGGGAAAGAATCTGGGGGCGAAGTGCCCCGCTCAGTTCGTTGCGAAGAATGTCGCCAGGCTTGGTGACCAGGTCCTTGATGTTCGGGCTCTTCTCCGCCGCCAAGGCCCTCGACACCCACTGCGCGGCCACGATGCCTTTGTTGAAGTACGCCGCGATGTGAGGCGTGCTTTGGCCGGTGATCGTAATCTTTTCAGTCAGCGGGCTGGCCAGGTCTTCGTCGAGCGAAAGGTGGTCCTTGTCGGGTCCGACTACGGGGACAACGCTGTATTGAACCACATCCCCGAGGTCGACCAGATAGTCCCACCACATGAATCGCTGCACCGGAAATTTCCAGGTATTGTTGGGATCAAGTTTGTCCTGATCCGAAAATCCGACAAAACCATGGAGATACTCGGGCGGCTTCGCGTTGCGGATTTTTTTGATGGTAAAACCGAGGCAGTCTGCAATCGGCTTGCCATCGCTCGGTAACCACACCAGACAGGTATGATCGCCATTGTCATAAACCTTCAGTTCGATACTCATTGTAGTTTCTCCTGAGGAGCCCGCAGGCTCCACACCATCAACTATCTCGACCCAGACAGCAGCCAATCCAATCCGACAGCGGCTCAGGCAGTTTTCTTGACGGCCACGGGCTGTTTGCTCTTGCGGTGATGAAAGGCTCCGAAAAGATTGTTCAGTTTGACGACCAGATCAACGGCTTTGCCGGCGGTGTCTTTGATTTGAGCCTGGTCTGCCGGTTGAGCGGTTTTGGTGGCGATGTCGATCGCGTCCCCTAATGCGGTGATCGCGGCTGCCTTCTTCTCGTCAGATGGAGCAGTGTTCAAGGTGTTCTCCACGTCGCCCACTGCGCTTGCCACTTGAGTCAGGAACGTTAGAGTTTGTTGCGCGTTGTTTGTCATTTGTGTTTCTCCTTGGGGCTGTCGCCCCGCCTATATTTTCTGCAAAGCAGAACTCTTGGTTACGCACTCGGTGGCGGCGCTACTTGACAGCTGTTTTCAGCGCCTCGCATTTTTTCCAAGTCTGAAAAAAATAGTCGGCTCCGTACATCAGATTGTTGTCGACGAGATTGGCCCCGTTCGGAGCAGTTCTGGCGTCCGCCAAAAAGTCAGGGAGCATTCCGTAGTGAGCAACGCCTAGCTTGTTGTAATCCCATGATTTGGTACCGGAACTGCTGATTGGGAAAGATCTTGAATATTGAACGCGAGAGCCCGGCCGGGGCGGCATGCCCATGGCAAGACCGTCCGTGTCGGTCCCGAAGCCGCCAATCGCGCCGCTGCTGGCGGCAGTCGGGTTGCCCATGGCGGCGATTACGTGTTGATAACTTTCTATCCATTCGTAGGCGTTGGAATTCGCGCTGCCTATGCCGGCCATTCCGTGCAGCGCCCCGATTTCCTGATATTGCACAGCGGTCATCGAGCGCTCGTTCACATCTCCGGGCGAACGCGCAGCTCCCGGAGGGAAAAAATCACGCAGGCCGGCGTGGCCGCTGTTCAGCGGGTAGCCTGCAATCTTGCCTGCTCCTGCGCCCACGCTCTGACTCTTGGCGATCTCGATGGTCTCGTTTTTCGACTTGTCCGACATGTGGTCAATATCAATCAGCATGCCGCGTTTCATCATGTCCTTGATTGCTTCGATTCCTTGGGCCGAAAGCCCGAAGCGATTGACCTGGCCGCAGTTTGGGTAGTTGGGCGTGCTGTTGAAAGTTACGTCCCAGCCCGGGCCGAGCTTAGCGATCACTCCGGCATTAGCCATAAAACCCTGGAAGGCTTTTTGAGCGCCAAAGTGATACGAAATCGATGGGTCACAAACGAGATCCCACCAGTGCCCGGCCTCCCGGCGGTTCGAATAATTAAAAATATCCTCGTAAGCGGCGGTTTTACCGAACTGGTTGTCAATGAGGTGGACCGGGAAGACATAGCGCACACCTTCATCGAAGAGATGGCCAATCGCAGCTTCGATTTCGGCATCGCCGGGCGGTCTACCAAGCGTGTTCAGGTTGCCGATGTCATCGATCTCAACCCCGAGCACAACCGCCAACTTATTCGACCAGACGATGCGCTGGAGGTCCGCCGACGTTAAAGCGATCTCCATAAAATCGGAATGGCGGCCGATGAACTGCTTGGTCTCGGCGATCTGGAGGTCGGCCGACGCTTTGTCGTCCGTGGGGCCATCGCCGGGGCCGGCAGTCATGTCGCCGAGTGTCTTGTTGTTCACAGCCAGTGCAACCATGACCCGCAGACCGCCGACATAGGCACGCCGGATCCAGTCCACCCACATTTTCTGGTGGGTGATATCGTTCCAGACCGGCCAGTTGGGAAAGTTCGGGGCGCCGCTGGAATCGTCGGGCTCATCCGCCGCCCCAGGCGTGCCTTGTTGCGTGGCGTGAATGACTGCGGCGCGAAGATAGTCGCCACACGTATTGTTAATAAAATTTACGCCGCCGTGGGTCGAATTATCATGACCCAACGCCTGCTGCATGCTGGTCGCGCGGACATTGTGATGGCAGTCTGGATCGGCCGGAAGAAGCGAACCGGCGTCGACGCCGCCGTATACCAGTTTTCCGCCGAATCCCAGGTTCGAGAGCGGGTGTGTGTGAAGGTCAACGAACCCCTTCAGCCGCGCGCCCGGCGGCGACAGCGGCGGAGGCGGAGGCGGAGGAGCTTGGCAGACCAACACCGCGGGAGGGTGGGTCCAGGCGTCACCATCTACTGACGCCACCTGGGCGGGACCAGTGGTGCACTGGTAGGTGATTTCCATTCCCTGGGTGCAGAACGATCGTGTGGCGGCAGTTACGCCTTCACGCTTGTACTGGTCTGGGGTGGGCGCCTTGTACGAACAAGACATCTTGCCATTGCAGGCGCGAGCGACGATGGCTGTAAGGTTTCCACTCTTTTGGATATCAAGGCATCCGATGCGCGCCTCGGTAACCTTGATTTGAGAGTGTGCGGCGACGCCCCCGCCAAACAGTGCGCAGGCTAGTATTGCCTTCATAGAGAGTTGGTATTTCATAGGAGTCTCCGTTAAACACGCAAATGAAACCTTAGACGTTAGGCGGCGCTGCCTTCTGCTGCTATGGTTGGAGCTAATTCCTCAGCCGGAAACTCGCCACTTAACCCCCAGTTGTCCAGCACAAAAAGGTGGCCGTGCACTTTGCCTTGACCGGTCGCGATAGTTAGCTTTCGGGTGCGCACATCTTCTCTCCACGCCGCTCGTGCCGAGTCTGCCACGGCGTTTGCTATCAGCTTGCGCAACTCCAATTCCGCTAATCCCGCCTTCGACTGCTGCAGAAGCGATTTCATGGCCGCTGCCTTGATGCCTCCGTTCTGCACATGCGCGTCGAAACAAAGAGCGAGCCCAAGTTCGCTGCTAAGGCCTAATTTCCTGGCCGTTGCCACAGCTGGATTCAGGTAGTTATCGCGCACGTGTTTCAGCTGCTCTTGGTGCACCTGCGGAAAAGAACCAAAAGTCGCAAACATCGAGCGCCAGGGCTCGGCGAGTGCGCGGCTCTTCACGGTGTGCTCGTCTGCCCA
>JBEKED010000085.1:0-12901 GCA_050014035.1 Terriglobales bacterium | reverse complement strand
GGACGGGCTTTCGCTTTCGCCACCAGACTTTTGCTGGCAAATTCGGCCGAGGCACGCTCGGTGCCAGCCGACACCAGCGACGCGGCTACTTGCACCAGCACGCAACCCGGCAGCAGTTGTGGGGATGGAACTTCGGCGACCTGTAAGTCACCCGTGCGCGCGTCTTGTAGAAGTTGCTTCATGCTGTTGTTAATGGTTGGGAGGCGTCGATCTGCCGTTGGGCAAATGCTTTTGCGCCGCCATCCAGAAAAAGTTGCATCCAGATTTCGAGCGTCAGCAGTTGCCAGATTTGCATCGACCAATCTTCCGCGCCGCGGCGGTGCTCGTCAATATAGCGGCGCACCACTTCTGGACGAAACAGGCCGCGGCGGCGGACCGGAGATTCCGAAAGAAGGTCGTCCACCATGGAACGCAAATCGTGCGCCAGCCAGTAGTCTACCGGCGCCGCGAAACCCGCCTTCGGCTGCCGCAAGACCTCATCTGGGAGCATACTATGCATGGCTTCGCGAAAAATGTGCTTGGTCACGGGACGCCATTTTCCCTTCAGCTTCCAGTCGGGCCTGACATTCCAGGCGACGAACTCGGCCAGTTCGCGATCCAGAAACGGCACCCGCACTTCAACCGATGAGGCCATGCTCATTTTGTCGTTGTAAGTCAGATTTAGCGTGGTCATGAAAATCTTCGTGTCCAAGTAGAGCATCTGGTTGAGAAAGTTCGCGTGCTTTACTTTGCTGAACGCCGCCAGATGCTGGGTTGCGGGGTCGCGTGTGGCGCGGGACGCCCATTGTGGTGCATATAAATCTGACTTCTGTTGGGCGTCTAGATAGGTGCAATTTCTGATGAACGCTTCCGCCGGGCTTAGTGCCGCGCTGCGCGCCATTTTCTTTGCCAGACGCACCGAGCCTTTCATGCGGGTCCCACGCAGCGACGGCAAGCTGAGCAGCGTTCGCTCTGCGGCCGAACGCGCCAAGGAGGGAGCGCGCCGATATTCCTCCGCCCAGGCGTGCGCGATATGCTTGCGGTAACCGGCGAAGATTTCGTCTCCGCCGACTCCGGACAGGAGCACGGTCGCCTGTTTTCGCGCCTCGCGGCATACCAGATACGCAGTGATGATTGCGGGATCGGCGGTGGGCTCGTCCATGTGCCAGGTCAGGCTCGGCAACAGATTGACTACATCGGGCTCGACTACGATTTCATGATGCTCGCAACCTAGCTTGCGGGCGAGGCGCCGCGGAACTCCGGGATCGTCGATCGTGGTTTCGCCTACGCGATACTTTTCGGGGAACGTGATTGTGTAGGTGCGCACCGGCTGCTTGCGCGCCATGGCTGCCACGATGCTCGAGGAATCGAGGCCTGCACTTAGAAACGCGCCAATCGGGACATCGCTCACCATCTGCTGCTCGACCGAGGCACAGAAGCGCTCGCGGATTTCATCGGCTAGGTCGGCTTCCGTTCGATCGAAATTGTGGTCGTCTGCGGGAAAGGTTAAGTCCCAGTACTGTTCGATTTTGAATTTGCCTTGTTCCCAGAGCGCGTAGTGGCCCGCTGGAAGCTTACGGATTCCTTCAAACATGGTCAGCGGATCGGGCACCCAGAGGAAAGTCAGGTATTGGTCGAGCGCCTCCAGGCTCATGCTCGCCTCGATTCCGGGGACTTCTAGGAGCGCCTTGATTTCCGAAGCGAAGGCTAGTTTTCCGCCGCGCTCGCAGTAGTAGAGGGGCTTGATTCCGAAATGATCGCGCGCTAGAAACAACTTCGGCGACGGACCGCGCAGGTCACAGATCGCAATGGCAAACATGCCATGCAAGCGATTCAAACAGTCTTGGAAGCGGTCGGGACCATATTCTTCGTAGAGATGAAGCACGACTTCGGTGTCGGTGTGCGAACGAAAACGATGAGCGTTGTTTTTGCCTTCGAGTTCACGGCGCAGAGCAGCGAAGTTGTAGATTTCGCCGTTGTAGGTGATCCACACCGTGCCATCTTCGTTGCTCATGGGCATGTGGCCTTCGGCGGAGAGATCGAGAATGGCCAAGCGGCGACTGCCTAGCCCGACGTAAGTGCAATCGGCGGAACGGCGCTCCCAGAGGCCGGAGTCATCGGGGCCACGGTGCGCCTGCACGTTTGTCATGCGGGCGAGTGTCTCCCGGTCGCCGCAATTCACGAGGCCGCTGATGCCGCACATCGCGTCAGAGCCTCCCATTTTGCAGTTCGAAGATCTTGGCCTTGGTATGGAACATCTGCACCGCTTGAAAAGTGCAGTAGATCAGGCCGGGCACGCCATCTAGAAACCCCAGACGAAAAATATAGCGGTAGAAGAAGAGAAGAAACGGAGAGCCGGGCAGACGATAGAGATTGCGCTTGAGCCATCTTCGGCGCTGCGCCTGGGTGCCGAATAAATCGGCCTCCACTTCGTCAGAAGAGCGATCGGGATCGCTTTCCGGCTGCAAAAGCACACGCGCTTCCCAGTTCGAATACTCGTTGTGCTTCAGAATGTAGCGCGATAACGAATCGACATTGTGGTGGACGAGTGGGTTGCGCAACTGCGCGGTCGGGCCGTCCACGACCACGTGTTCGTGAATTTCGATGTCGGCCATCGAGGTGTCCTGATCTTTCAGGCGACATTCGAAATGGCCCCGGCCTTTGCGGAACAGGGAAAGCTTCCAGAAACTTGCATCGCAATGGCGCAGGACGCGTCCTAAAAAATACATTTGCAATCGGATGAAATATCCGTTCACTTCGGGGTTTTGAAGCGCGCGGCGGATTTCTTCCACGAGTTCCGGTGTCAGAACTTCATCGGCATCGAGCAGGAGAATCCAGTCGTAGGCTAAGGGCAGCGTATCCATGGCCCATTGGCGCTTCTTCGGCCAGCCTCCGGCATAGTGAAACTGGACTACCTTGGCACCGTGCGACTGCGCGATTGCAACCGTGTCGTCGGTGCTCTCGGAATCGATGACGTACACCTCGCCAGCGAGCGCGAGGGATTCCAAGCAGCGCGGCAGATTGCGCGCCTCATTGCGGACGGGAATGATCACGCTCATGGGGAGCACGTGGGCCGCGGCGCTTACCGGCGACACTTCAGATTCTGATTTTGTTTCGAGCATTCTTGTTTAAGATCAAGCTTGTTTGAGATCAAGGCCATTCCGTCGGATGACGGATCGTCTCCTAAGTGTTTTCTGAACCATGTTATCTGAATTTATGTTCGCCGAGTGGACCGGGTGCCGGGCGGGGAGCGGGGCGGAGCCCCGCCACCACACGAATCTCCTGCTCTCATAGATTTTGTTCGCACCAGCGCCGCAGTACAAAGAGTGACCAGGGACGCGACCAGGAAGTCTCGCCTGCAAGAAAGCGGTTCCACACTGCTTGCACGGCGCTGGCGCTGAGCGCGGTCTGATCCCAATTATTCTTCAGCAAGACGTTTTCGACGACCGCTCTCATCTCGCGGCGGAGCCAGTGCTCAAAGGGCAGGGTGAATCCTCGCTTGGGACGATTTACGATCTGCGGCGGCAAGTCGGCGCCGAGACTCGCCAGCAGCAGGCTCTTTGGCGAATCGCCTTGCAGTTTCCTGTTTCCTGGAATACGGAAGCAGGTTTCTACCAGGGCGCGATCCAGAAAAGGCACGCGCAGCTCGAGGCCGTGCGCCATGCTCATGAAATCGGAGTCGCGGAGCAGTGTGTTGCGCATGTACCAGCGCGATTCCAGATAAGAAACGCGGTTGACTGGATCGAGAAACTGGCTCTCGGTGATCGACTCTTCCAAGGTTCGGTTGAGAGATTGTTGCAAGGCTTGGTAGTCCGGCGACTGGAGCATGATCTCGCGCTCTGCAGGCCCAAACAATGCACGCGCCAAGAAGTACGGATGAACGATTGCATCGTGGCCCGTGGCCAACTCGGCTAGCTTGCGGCCGCGATCACCCTTGCCCGCAAACAGCTCGACGGATGCCGAAAGCGGACGCCTTGCTAGCTTGGGCAGGCGCCCAAATCGCTTGGAAAAGGCTTCCATCCTGGGCACGTTGCGGAAATTCGAATAGCCCGCGAACATCTCGTCGGCACCTAGACCGGTCAATGCAACCTTCACCCCCGCGGCCCTCGTTTTGGCGGAGACGAGATAAGTGTTGATGCCGTCAATGGTCGGCTGGTCCATGGCGCACAGAGCTGCGGGCAACGAGGCCAGCGCGTCTTCCGGCAAGACTGGTATTTCATGATGCTCGGCGCTAAAGCGGCGGGCGACTTCCCGCGAATATTGTCCCTCATCGAACTCCTCTTCCTGGAAGACGAGCGAGAAGGTGTCCGCGCGCACACCGTTGTGGCTGAGCACGGCTACCAGGGCGCTGGAATCGATTCCACCGGAGAGAAATACCCCGACGGGCACGTCGCTCACCAAGTGCGACAACACGGCATCGCGCAAGATCGCGGGCAGTTGAGCTTCTGCCCCATCCTTTGATCCGTTCGAAGATTTCCGCTCTGAGTCGGCACGGGCAGCAGAGTGCAGCGGATTCCAGTATTCTCGGCTGCTTACCGATCCGTTTTCTACGGTCAGCACGTGTCCAGGTGGAACAGTCTTTACTCTTTCCACAATCGTCCAGGGCTCGTACACTGAGCCAAACGCCAGGTAGCTCAAAACGCCTGCGGGATCGGTCTTTCGGGGCACTTGTCCGGTCTGCAAAAGAGTTCGTACTTCTGACGCAAAGAGAAACGTGCGCTCGGAGTGATGGTAGTACAGCGGCTTGATGCCCATGGGATCGCGCACCAACAACAGCCGCTTTTGCGAGGCGTCCCAGAGGGCGAAGGCAAACATGCCACCTAGGCGTGTCAGGCAAGACTCTCCCCACACGCGATAGGCGGCGAGGATGACTTCTGTATCGGACTGAGTTTTGAAATCGGCGCCGGTGGCTTCGAGTTGTTTGCGGAGTTCGCGGAAGTTGTAGATCTCGCCGTTGAAGACGATCCAATTGCCCGTGACCGGATCTTGCATGGGCTGGTGCCCGAGCGGTGAAAGGTCAATGATAGAGAGGCGGGTGTGGGCGAATCCTATCTGCTCGGCTCCCACGTTGAGTAGGATGGTGCCGGAATCGTCGGGGCCGCGATGGGCGAGACTGCGCGCCGCTTTCGAAAGAAAGTCGGCGGGCAGGGGCGATCCGCGGGACACAACACCAAAAATTCCACACATGTCTTGAACCGGCCTGAGAACGGAGCGTTGCCTGTTCATGATACCTTGCGGGCGCGAGCGCGGCGGTCGGCGGCGAATGCCCGCGACAGCGGTGCAGGGATTTTAGTCTTGCAGTGCAATCGTTTCGTAGCCGGGCGGGGGCGCCCGGCGTTCCACCAGTAACTTTGAGACCCTCGCCCAGGGCTGCAGAAAATGCTAGGCTGCAATTGTGAAGCGCATTCCTTCTCTCGACGGCCTCCGCGCCATTTCCATTTCGCTGGTGTGCGTTGGCCATCTCACTCACGCGGGGCCGGTGCCTAAATTCCTCGGTCCTTATTCGCTTACCGGAGTGCGGGTCTTTTTCGTAATTTCCGGCTATCTGATCACCAGCATTCTGCTGCACGAGCATTCCGAAACTTCCACCATCGATCTGCGCCAGTTTTATATACGGCGCGCTTATCGCATCCTGCCGGCGGCTGCGGTTTTCATGCTGTTTGCGCTGGTCGTGTACTGGCATGAGCTGCGCTGGTATGACCTTGGGGCGATGCTTCTGTACCTGATGAACTTCGATCCCGAGCGGCCTTGGATGGTCTCGCACTTGTGGTCGCTTAGCGTGGAGGAGCAATTTTATTTTCTGTGGCCGAGCGTACTGCGCAAGTGGTACCGGCACAGGATCGCCATTCTGGTGGGAGTGATGGTGTTCGCTCCCATCTACAGCGCTGCCTGCTTTCATTTTCGAATTGTCGATGGCGGTTATGGGACGTTTCCCGCGGTGGCGGACAATCTGGCGATTGGTTGTCTGCTAGCGATTTTGAGTTCGCGCATTCCGAGAATACCGGGCTGGGCGGCGCTCTTGATGCTGCTGGCGGTCATCCTCATTCCGAGCTTTGTTCCGAACACGAAAACGCGCACGCTGGTTGACCTGTTTGTGCTCAATCCAATTTTGCATTGCTCGATCGCGGGACTGGTGCTGCACGTCATTCAGTCGCCGTATCGCTTTTTGAATGTTGCTCCGGTCATGTGGCTGGGGAGAATCAGCTACAGCCTCTACCTGTGGCAGGAACCATTTTTCTTTGCTCAGACGCGACCGTCGGTTTACAAAATGCTTCTGGGGGTGGGGCTGGCTTGTCTTTCCTACTATCTCGTGGAACAGCCGGTGCTGCGCTTACGCGGCCGGAAAACGCGGCCGGCTGAAATCGCACTGGCGGAGACGACGACCGCGTGAGCGCGGAAGGCACCTCACAAGGAAGCACGACTCTGGAGAGACTGACGTGAATCGATTGCCCTGGCTGGTCTGTGCGATTGTCCTCTTGCTCGGCCCGCCCTCCCTGCTCGCCCAGCGTCACGGAGGACGCGGCCCGGCGAACTCTCCGAATAGCCCAACTAGCAACGACGACCTGAAGGATTTCAATCGAGCCTTGGCGCTCCAAGCCACCGCGGACCAAAAGACTCAGTTTCAGGAGTTGACCAAAAACACCCAGGCGGCACGAAAGGGCACGCAGGATTTCCTGCACGTTGCGGAAAGCGCGAGCAAAATCGATCTATTGCACTTGAGCGAGCCTCTGACTGACACGGTAGAAGAGGCCCAGGCGGACTCCGAAAAATTCGCGCGAAGCTTTTCGGAGGCGCAAAAATCGGGACTGAAAGCAGTGACAAAAAAGCTGGGAAAAGCGAACGTGGAGATCACGAAGCAAAATAAGGCGCTGAAGCAGAGACTGGGACAGTCCAAGATTGACGGCAAGCAAATTGCGGGAATCGCGGAAAAACTCGATAAGGCGTTGGGCGATTTCCAGACCGAGCAAGGCGCTCTGGGAAAAGAAATGGGGATTCAGGACGCAGGCAGCAGCACGGGGAGTTCGAAATGAGTCGATTAGCCTGCCATTGTCAATGTTTGTAGCAGTAACCGGTATCAGCGCACTGGACGGGCGCATATCGTCAATTGGGAACATCGGATGGGGAGCATCCGAGGAATGGGAACATCCCATACAACTTTTTGAAACGTTTCGGGTTCAATACTATAAAGGGGTGTGATTGTTTGGAGGAAACCTTGAAAGCATCGCGCTTGTTTATTAAACCAGTGGGTTCGGGATGGACGGCAAGAGCCGTTCTTTTACTTTTTGTGTTGGGTGCAGCAACTTGGGCTTGCGCGCAGAGTGGGGCTATGAGTCCGAATCAGGGCGAATCGGACGGAGTCAGCGCCGGCGGAAACTGGCTGGTGTTCGAATCCACCGACAAGATGACGGGAGCGCACAAAGTGCGCTTCGAGCTGCAGTCAGATAATTATTTTAAAGAAGACCCCGATTACAAGCCCCGAGTGAATCTGATTTGCAGTGACGGTAAGCTGAAACTGGGAGACTTCAATCCGGGAGTCAGACTGCCTCCGCCAAACCGCCCCGGTTGGTGGGGACAGCCGCAACTGGAGGTGGAAGTGCGGGTGGATGGCGTCCACTATTTCAAGGGCTGGAACTGGATGCGCGGGCATTTTCTTTCCATGGACAAGGGAACAGTCCGAGGGCTGATTGGAGCGAAGGTCTTCAACATTGCTTTGCCCACGCGCAGCGGGCGGCAGATCGCCGAGTTTTCTCCCAGCGGACTGGATCTGGATCGAGTGCGACATGCCTGCGATCTGACCCCTAAAAGGCCGAGCGGAGACTAGGGTCGGATAGAGCTGCGGTCAGGAACTGCTGTTAGGGACTTCGCAAGTAGAGACTTCGCACATCCGAGAGGCGCGGTGCGGATGAAAAATTCGTGTGCGGCGATCCTGTTGCTTTCGTTATTGGGAGCTTCGCAAGCCGTGAAGGCGCAGGAGCAAGCCTCGAAACTTGAAGCCTATGGCGGCTACTACTACGTTCGCGTTAACGTAAATGCCAGCGCCGCCGGCGGAAGCCCCGGGGAAACCTTCAACGCAAACGGCGGAGGCGGCCAGCTTGAGTACAACGTCAACAACCGGCTCGGCATGGTGGGAGATTTGGCGGGATATGGCGCGACGGCCACCACCAACGGCGCGTTGGTTGGAGGCGTGTTTACCTATCTTTTTGGGCCCCGAGTGAATTTCAGGTATGGCAAAGTCACGCCGTTCGTGCAGGCGCTGTTCGGGGGCGTTTATACGACTGCGGGGATTGGCCATTCGGCGTCTGAAGATAACTTTGCCATGACGGCGGGCGGCGGCATTGATATCAAAGTGTCGAACCACGTTTCAGTTCGCCCTATACAGGCCGAGTACTTCATGACCAAAATTCCCGATGGCCTCAGCAACCGCCAGGATAATTTGCGGATTGGCGCTGGAATCGTGGTACGCCTGAGCAAGTAGTTCGCCAGGCATCGCCAAGAATTGAGCCGTGGGCAGTTAGGATTAACCACCAAGGCCACTAAGGTACACGAAGGAACCGCGGAAATGATACTTCGTGATCTTTCGTGTCCTTGGTGGTTTAAGGTTTGAGCGCTGCATCGCGAACCGGACCCACGACTTCCATCACGGTCCCTCGAGTTTCCCTGCCCGTTGTAAAATCAAAGATTACTCATGACGGACCTAGCCGCCTCTATGTCCAAGGAAGACAAACCTATCCCGCCCGCGCGCGCAGAACGTAACGACGAGCGTTACGACGCGCAGCGCATTGAGCAGAAGTGGACGGAGCGCTGGCAAAGCGATCCGACGCTGTATGCTGCCGAGGCGCACTCGACCAAGCCGAAGTATTACGTTTTGGAGATGCTTCCCTACCCTTCGGGAGCGCTGCACATGGGGCACGTGCGCAATTATTCGATCGGCGATGCGCTGGCTCGCTACATGTGGATGAACGGCTACAACGTGCTGCATCCAATGGGGTGGGATTCGTTCGGTCTGCCGGCGGAGAACGCGGCCATCAAGAACAACACTCCGCCGAAGGAGTGGACGCTAGGGAATATCGCGGCCATGAAGGTGCAGATGAAGCGCCTTGGGTTCACCTACGACTGGTCGCGCGAGGTCACCACTTGCCTGCCCGAATACTACCGTTGGAATCAGTGGTTTTTTCTAAAGCTCTATGAGTCGGGCTTGGCGTATCGCAAGAAGAGCAAGGTGAACTGGTGTCCCGAGTGCTGCACCGTGCTGGCGAACGAGCAGGTTGTGGGCGGGATGTGCTGGCGGCATGAAAACACTCCGGTGGAGCAGCGCGAACTGGAACAGTGGTTCCTGCGCATCACGAAGTACGCGGACGAGTTGCTGCGCGATCTGGAGAAGCTCTCGGGCTGGCCGGAAAAAGTTCGCATCATGCAGGAGAACTGGATCGGACGCAGCGAAGGCACGCTCGTGGATTTCGATCTAGGCGGAACGGTCGGTCCGGCGGGTTCGACGATCACGGTGTTCACCACCCGCGTGGATACGATCTATGGCGCAACTTCGGTGCAGTTGGCGCCGGAGCATCCGATTGTGAACGACATAATTACGCGCAACCCCGAGTTGCGCGCGCAGGTGGAAGGGTTGATTGCCGAACAGCGCCGGGCGAAAGAGGCGGGCGATATTGGCACTATCGAGAAGCATGGCGTGTTCACCGGGCGCTACGCGAAGAATCCGTATAACGGCGAACCGGTGCCGGTGTGGGTGGCAAATTACATCCTGATGGACTACGGCACGGGCGCGATCATGAGCGTGCCCGCGCACGATGAGCGCGATTACGAATTCGCCAAGAAGTACAAGCTGGAGATCCGGCTGGTGATTTTGCCGCAGTCCAGCGACCCGGAAGAAACCATGACCGCGCCCCCGCTGCCGTTTACGACCATGGACGGGATTTTGGTGAACTCGGGCGAGTTCAACGGGCTGACCTGCGAAGATGCGATTAAAAAGATGACGGCGCGCGCTGAAGAAAAGAAATTCGGCAAGGCGACGGTCACCTTCCGGATCAAAGATTGGGGCATCTCGCGGCAGCGCTATTGGGGCACGCCGATTCCGATGGTGTATTGCGACAAGGATGGAGTGGTGCCGGTCGCGGAAAAAGATCTGCCCATCATTTTGCCGGACAATGTGCCGATCACGCTGGCCGGGGGGTCTCCTCTGGCGAGTGTGCCGTCATTTTTGAATACGACTTGTCCGAAATGTGGCGGGCCGGCGCGGCGCGAGACTGACACCATGGATACGTTCGTCGATTCGTCGTGGTACTTCTATCGCTACGCCGACGCTGCGAATGACGCGGCTCCGTTCGACTCCGCGAAGATCGCTTATTGGTTTCCGATTGATCAATACATTGGCGGCGTGGAACATGCCATTCTCCATCTGATTTATTCGCGCTTCTGGACGAAGTTTATGCGCGACATGGGGATGGTAAAAAACGACGAACCCGTCGAACGGCTATTCACGCAGGGGATGGTAATTAAAGACGGCGCGAAGATGTCCAAGAATCTCGGGAACGTCGTGTCTCCGGACGAGATGGTGGAGCGGTATGGCGCGGATGCTACGCGACTGTATAGCTTGTTTGCCGCGCCTCCGGATCGCGATTTGGATTGGCAGGAAACGGGGATTGAGGGAATTCAGCGGTTCTTGGGGCGCGTGTATCGATTCTATTTGCGGAATCCCGTCGGGCGATCCGGCGCTGCTGAGACGGGGCAAGCCCCGTCTCTACAGAGAATGCCGTTGTCGCCACAGGCTCGCTCTGTTCAGCGCAAACTGCACCAGACTATCAAGCGCGTCAGTCACGACTTTCAGGGGCGTTGGCACTTTAATACGTGCATCGCGGCCATCATGGAACTGGTCAACGAAATTTATGGCGCAGAGGAGGCGATTGCCGGTGGGCAAGTTCCCGCGTCGCTGATCTTGGATGTGCAACGCAGCATCGCCCTGCTGCTCGCGCCCATGGCTCCGTATCTGGCGCACGAATTGTGGGAGATGACGGGCGAAACTAGCAACCTGCTGAAAGTTCCGTGGCCGAAATACGACCCGGCTTTGGCGGCGGAGGACGAGATCGAGATTCCGGTGCAGGTCAACGGAAAGCTACGTGGATTGGTGGTCGTGCCGGGCGCTGCGGACGAAGATCAAATCAAGCAAGCCGCGCTCGCTGACGAAAAAGTGTGCGTGGCGATTACGGGCAAGCAGGTGGTGAAAGTCATTGTCGTACCGAAGAAGCTGGTGAATATCGTGGTGAAGTAAGTCATCGGGTCATCTCACCATCGGGTCATCTGACCATCTAAGATCACCGCCGCGGAGGTTGCGATGGCCAGATGACCCGATCACCCGATGGCCCGATTGCTTGCAACTGAACCCTCAATTTGAGACACTCATCCGTGGAAACCCAATCCCCGCTTAACCAGGCAATCGTTGTCCTCGACTTCGGTGCGCAATATTCACAGCTGATTGCGCGCCGCATCCGCGAACAGAAAGTCTTTTCGGTTGTGCTGCCGTTCAACGCCAGCCTGGAAGAAATCCACAGCTACTCTCCGGTGGGAATCATTTTGTCGGGCGGGCCGTCGTCCGTTTACGACAAAGACGCGCCGCTGGCCGATAAGCGCGTCTTCGATCTTGGCATCCCCGTGCTCGGCATCTGCTACGGACTGCAGTTCATGGTGTATGCGCTCGGCGGCAAAGTGCGTCCGGCTGCGAAGCGCGAGTACGGGCACGCTAAAGTCGAGATTCAGCACGCTGAGTCGCAGCTTTTCCAGGGGCTGCCACATCTGCTTGCGGTTTGGATGTCGCATGGCGACTCGGCTGAGGAGTTGCCTGCGGGGTTCCGCTTGACGGCGAAAACTCCGGATGCGGTTGCCGCCATTGAGAACGCTGAACGCAAGATGTGGGCGGTGCAGTTTCATCCTGAGGTGCACCACACGCCGCTTGGGTCGGATATCTTGCGCAACTTTGCGCTCAACATTTGCGGAGCGAAACCTTCGTGGACGCCGCAGCATTTTATTGATGCGACCGTAGCGCAGGTGAAGGAGCAGGTGGGCAGCGGGCGGGCTATCTGCGCGCTTTCGGGCGGCGTGGATTCTGCGGTGGCAGCGGTGCTGGTGGATCGCGCCATGCGCGATGCTTCCGGCGAATCGCGGCTCACTTGCGTGTTCGTCAACAATGGCGTGCTGCGCAAGAACGAGTTCGAAAAAGTTCAGCAAAATCTACGCGACAAACTTGGACTGCACGTGGTTGCGGTCGATGCTACTGAGCGTTTTATGAAAAGGTTGGCGGGAGTGAGCGATCCGGAGACTAAGCGCAAGATTATTGGCAACGAGTTCATCGAAGTTTTTGACGCCGAAGCTCATCGTATCGAGCAAACGGAAGGCCATGTTAAGTGGCTGGTGCAGGGGACGCTGTATCCCGACGTGATCGAATCGCGCTCAGTGCGCGGGCCCTCGGAGGTCATCAAGTCGCATCACAACGTCGGCGGATTGCCGGAGAAGATGAAGCTCAAATTGATCGAGCCGCTCAAAGATTTATTCAAAGATGAGGTGAGGCGAATTGGGCGCGATCTCGGCATGCCTGAGGACATCTTGCAGCGGCAGCCATTTCCTGGTCCTGGGCTTGCGGTTCGCATCTTGGGAGAGGTAACCAAAGAACGTGCCGATTTGCTGCGCGAATGCGATGACATCGTAGTCGGCGAAATCAAGAAGGCGGGCCTCTATCAGAAAATCTGGCAGTCGTTTGCTGTGCTCTTGCCGGTGATGTCCGTCGGCGTGATGGGCGATCAGCGGACTTACGCTTACACTTGCGCTGTGCGCGCTGTGCACTCCGAAGATGGCATGACTGCGGATTGGGTTCCTCTCCCCTACGAAGTGCTGAAGACAATTTCGAATCGCATCGTGA
>JBEKED010000084.1:0-12927 GCA_050014035.1 Terriglobales bacterium | reverse complement strand
AGAATACTGGCCCGACTGAAAAGCCTTCTGCGCGCCGTCAATCGTGATTTCGTCAAGTTCGAAATCGCGTTCAAAATTCCCGCCAAGCGGAGCCGCCGCGGGATCGGCAGCGCGAGCTGAGCCCAGAGCTGGGTATGCAGCCGTCGCCAGAGTTGCGGTCACTCCGGCGCCCACCGAAGCGTGTAAGAAGCTACGACGCGAGTTCTGTTTCGAGGGCAGGGAATTGGTCGACATCAAAGCTCCGTTGAAGAGGGATGGGTTCGAAAACAAACTCCGAATGCGAATCGTAGAGCGGGCATCTTACCGGGGGCATCTTACTGGGCCATCTTACGAAGAGTGCGATCGAAAGGCAAACGCTGCGGAGCGGTCAGTGCCGTTGTTTTGATCCCTACAGAATGGTAGTCTAACCACGTTGAGCGGGAGTAGTTCAGCGGTAGAACGCCAGCTTCCCAAGCTGGATGTCGCCGGTTCGATCCCGGTCTCCCGCTCCATCCCCCCACTCGCTTAGGGTTTTCGCTACGCCATGAGATTCTTTTCGCGTTTGCCGGTTCGCTTGTTGTGGCTGGCCATCCTGGCTGGCGCCATTCACTCTCAGCCCTCCTCTGCGCAGGACTCCAACGCCGGACAACCGCTCCCCAAACGCCTGGTGGGCGACTACGGTTATTGGAGTCAGTTTTCGGATCCACCTTACAGCGCCGAGCAGATTCCTTTTCACAAGTTGACGCACGTGAACCATGCTGGACTATCTTTCGACGCAGAGGGTGCATTGTCCGTTCCCGATGGTTTTCTTGAGCCCAAGCTCATCAGATTGGCGCACGCCAACGGGGTTAAGGTTCTTCTGCTGATCGGCGGCGACTTTTCTGGGGTTGAGAATAATGGCACCCTGCTGACCCTCGTCGCAAATCTCACAGCCTTCGCTACCGAGTACTCCTACGATGGCTTCGACATCGACTGGGAATATCCGGAAACCTCGGAGGATCGTCGCTTGCTGGTGGAGCTCATGGCGCAACTCCGCGAGGTGAACCCTGACTACGTTCTCTCCATCGACGTCGCGCCCTGGGCCGGATACGGTTACGATCTCGTTCGTCTGCAACAATCGATCGACTATTTCAATATCATGATGTACGACTGCGCCGGCCCGTGGACCGCCTACGGCCAGCTCAATTCGCCGATCTTTTGGGATTGGCACGATCCCGCTCCCTGGGAATGCCAGCCCGGAGGCAGCGCCGCCGGAGCCGCCAGGATATTCCTCAGAAAGGTTCCGCCCCTCCAACTCAACATGGGAACGCCCTTTTACGGCTATTACTACACCAACATTAACCAGGAATTTGGACTGTGCCCCAACGCGTTGGACACGCAGGACGGAACCTGCGGCCACACGGTCTTGACTAAGAATTATGCACCTTTCATCGAGAACCGCGTCAACCAGGATGGGTGGCAGACGTTTTATGATCCCATTGCACTGGTTCCATACATGCTTAGAACCGATGGGAAGGATGGCTACATTACCTACGATGATGCTGTTTCAACTTATACCCGGGTCTGGTATTCCGATTGGAGCCTTGGGCTCGGAGGTACCTTTATGTGGTCGCTCGATGGCGACTACGATGGTCACTCCCAGGATTTGCTGGACGCCATGTATCAAGCAACGATGCGCCGGGGGAAATAGCAAGGGTTCGATCCAAAGCCCCGATGTCGCGCCCGCAAATCTGAAACCAAGCGGCAACGCTGACGGAGTTGAAGCGGACCAACTCCGTCAGCTTTGCCTCATTGCTGCTGTGCTATGGATTCCCGTCTGTCACCGCGATGCCGAAGGGACCGTCCGCACCAGTGATGAAGCTCTGGTTCACGTCCGTTCCATCGATATTCGCCCGTCCGATTGTGCTGCCAGTTCCGCGGTCTCCCCAGTCCGCCCAGAAGATGTACTGCTTGTCGACTGCCAGGAACGCAATTTCGCCGTTAAGGCCGGTGATGAAGTTCGGGTTCACTTCAGTCCCGTTGAGCTTCGCACGCCCGATCCCGGTGCCGCCGTTGGACGTGAAGTAGATGTACCCATGTTCGATGGCAATTCCAGATCCCGAGCCCGCGCCACTGATAAAGCTCTGATTCACATCGGTCCCGCTGATAGTCGCCCGCCCAATCGACTGGGTTTCATAGTTGGCCCAATAGATGTGAGATTTGGTGACCGCGACCCCACACACTCCGTTGCCGGTCTCGATGAAGTCCTGATTCACGCCGCTGCCGTCGAGGTTGGCGCGACCGATGGAGCTGCCCACGTCACCGGCCCAGTAGATGTACGTGGCGTTGACTGCGACCCCGCATGGATTCGAGGCGCCTGTAATGAAATCGTCGTTCGGATCGGTGCCGTCGAGATTGGCCCGCCCGATGTTGGTTGCCGATCCACCATTAGCCCCGCTCCAATAGATGTAGTCCGTATTCAGCGTCAACCCGCCACCTCCAGCCCCCTCGCCGGTGGTAATAAAGTCCTGGCTTACGTCTGTCCCTGTGGTCGTCGCCCGGCCGATCGTTCCATTGGGGGAGTTCGTCCAGTAGACGTACGCGGTCGCCTTCTGCTGGACGTCCTGCGCGTGCAATGAAGCACCCCACACGCAGAGCGCGAAAACAGCCAGGACGGCTTTACCCAGGATGGCCTTACTCAGGTTGGTTTTACCGAAGATATGTTTTCCCGCAGCGTGGTGCATTGTCTTTGTCATTTCCATTCTCCGAATGATCCGCATTTCCCAGCGCTCGCCGGGAAGGGGGCATGGCGCCAGCTTTCACCTCGGGAGCATGCAACCGGTTCGGGTGCGGGCGGAAGTGAGAAGGGGTATTGTTACGGTATCAAGCCGTGTTATCTTACGTTTGCGCGGCGCATGCATTCCTTACAAGTTAGAACCCCCGAAGTAGTGGCTCAATTTGACGATGCGCCATCAAAAACCCTGAATCACGAGGGACACAAAGTGCCACGCAGTTCTTTGTTCTCCGGCTTTTCCTTCGTGGGCCTTCGTGCCCTTTGTGGTGGACGTTTTGGCAAAATGAGCCCCTACCCCCTCCGAGGTTCACTGCGATGAGCTCTGCCCAGACCGGGCGTCTGGTGATTCTCAGCGGCCCCTCCTGTGTTGGAAAAACTCCGCTCTACAAGTCTCTGGGCAAGTTCTATCCGGAGCTCAGCGCCCAGCTTCACAAGTTGGTGCTCGTAAACAGCCGCGCCCAGCGCCCCGCCGAACGCGACGGCGCGGACTTTCATTTTCGCACCCGCGCACAGGTCGAAGCGCTGCGCACCGAGCCTCGCTACGCCGTGCTGGAAGCTCGAGACGACCTGCAGGCGCTCGATCTGCAAGAACTCGATTCTTTACTGCAAAGCGGCGATATCCTCTTTGAAGGGAATTCGAATGTCGCGCGCGCCCTGCAGACGCACCCTCGCCTCACGGGCGTGAATCGCCTGAGTATTTTTGTCTCACCCCTCGCGCACGAAGAGATCTTCTACTTAAAAGCCCCTGAGCGGAATATTTCGCTTCCAGAACTTCTCACCGACATCATGCGCCGCAAGCTTCTCCGGCGGACCCGTCGCCAAAAGGGAGACCTATCGGCGAACGACCTGAAGGACATCGAGAGTCGTGCCTCCAGTGCCTACCGCGAAATGCAAGAGGCGTGGCACTTCGAATATGTGATTCCGAATCACGACGGCGAAGATAGCGATAACTGGGAAGCGTTCTATTACCCGTTGGGCGACGCTCGCAAAACTCTCGACGCCTTCGCTGCCTTGCTCAAAGGCGTCGTTCCTCCAAACATTGTTCCACCAAACATTGAGAAGTGGGAAGAGCACCTGTTGCCATGAGCCGCGGCTTCTAGAACTCAACGTGTGCCCGGAAAGACGGCACCACTACCGGCCCGCGGTCGCGGTTGTAGCCGGGATTGTTGATGTGCTGCGCCCCCGGAGCAAGATAGATTCCGCGCCACACGTGCAGCGTGTAATAGGATTCCACGATATTCTCCCGCCCGTAGTTCAACCCGCCATCGCCGAGCAGAAAACCTAATCCACCATCGGCGAGATAAACCTGGTGATCTTTCTTAATGCCGTTCGACACGAAGGCAATGCCGGCGCGATCCTGCTTGCGGTGCCACAATGCGCCATTCACTCCGACACCCTGGTCGAATGTCGAATCAATCTCGGTGTAAGCAAAAGACTCGGTCTTTCCGTTGTCCCATCCCCAGCGGGCGAAGGCCGTGACATAGGGCGTGAGACTCTGTTCCAGATTGATGCCGAAGCCATATTTGCGTGTGATGTGCCATGGGTGGTTGGTAATCTCCGGCACCGTCTCCGGTTGCGGAGACGAATGGTCGAGAAACTGTTCCACCGCAACGCGGTAGATGCCCATATTGGCGTAGTTGGTATACGCGAGCAGGCGCATGACGCCCGCTTTTTTCGGTATCACGCCGCGCCGCAGCTCATATTCCCAATTTTCCGCATGCACCTGCCACGGGCGCCACACCAGGTCAATTCCGTTCGCCACTTTCGGCATCAGCCCTTCGGCGAAACGGACCCCCCAGTTGCGATCCTCGAAATCCGCCACGATTCCAACGGTATAGCCGCGCGTGTCGGCGGCATAATCCCAGGCGCCGTTGTTATCCACCGCCCAGTTGGCAAATTGAAAATGCGTGTCGGAACCAACCGAATTCACGTCAAAGAAATCCGGCATGCTGAACTTGCCAAAGCGAATCTCCAGCCGCCGCCGCGGCAATTCATCGAACAGCGAAAGAAAGCTGCGCTGACTCTCGACCTTATCTTTGCTCAACGCGAACACCTTGTGGATCATGCCGCGCCCCAGGTACGGCGCCTTGCTCAGTAAGGGGTTACGCACGATGTCCAGATCCGTATTCCCCGCCAAGCCGAGACCCAGACTGAGCGCCTCGCCGCCGGCTTCTTCGATGTCCACCAATAGTTCGGTGGAATTGTTGATCCTGACCCCGGTGTAGAGCGTTAGAACTCGCGAAGTGGCTTTTTCATAGTCTGGGCTGAGGCTGTGCGCCCCGCTGTAGTCGGCATGAAAGTCGGGATGCGTTTGAAAAATAAAGTTCGCCTGCCCCGAGAGCCAGAACCGTGTGCTCTTGAAATGCGGAAACATCGTTTCAGGATCGGCTCCGGCATCGCTCGGCGGACCTGAAGGATCGTTTGCGTCCGACGCATCCGGGCCGGCGGCAGGGGAGGTTTGGGTGGAAGACGTATGCGTGGAAACGGAGGCGGATTGTGCCTGCGCCCAGACGGCCGGAGCAGCGAGGCCCAGCACCAGGACAAACGCGAGCGCCAACCGCCGCGTGAGAACGCGATGCTCACCGGCCATAATGAAAATGAATTTCAATTTCAATATCATGACTACAAACTAGCGGTTAGCTGCCGTACTCCGCCACGCATCCCGTCACCCTTGATTGTGATTGTAATCACGCCAACACCAAAGCTCCGCAGTATGCGCTCCATCGGTTAACAGAAGGTTACAGTTGCAGTGCGCCGCCGGCTTTCCCGCCAAGTTTCTTATAGCATACCCCCCTACGGTATATGTCAAGAGAAAAATGCGCTACAATCCAAAGCTATGAAAGACAAACTCGCGGAAATCTCCAAAGAAAAACAGAAGCTGCTTTCCCGCATCAAACGCATGGGCGGGCAGATCACGGCCGTCGAGCGGGCAGTGACCGAGGGCGACGAGTGCGCCGATATCCTGATGTTATTGGCGGCCATTCGCGGCGGTGTCAATAGCCTGATGGCGGAAATCCTGGAAGATCACATCCGCCTCCACATTACCCATCCGGAGCGCGGGCCAGGATCGCGGGAGGAATTAACCGAAGATCTGATCGGCCTGGTGCGAGCCTATCTGAAGTAAAGCGCGAGCTTATCTGAAGTAGAGCGCCGCCGAGCCCGATTCGCTGGTTAAGCGATTCGTTCGTCAAGCGATTCGTTCGTCAAGCCATTCGTTCGTCAAGCCATTCGTTGGTTATCAGAGCAGGGTCTAACTTATTTGCCCGGGACGGCAGTACCAGCTGCGCTCGCGGCCGCCGCCGAGTTCAGGGCGCGCAACTGAATCAACCCGATTCCTAAGCCACCCAAGGCGCCGGCCAGTAATCCAACCACCACTAGCATGGGTATGCTTTCAAGGAATGATTTTTTCTTTCGTGCTTTTGGCATTCTCTGTCTCCACTCGTTCTACCGCTCTGGATTTGCGGATCAAACCTATTTTAGCATTTGGGCTTCCATCGGCTGCGAACCGAGGTACCGTAACAGCTTGTTACAGTGAGAGATGCCCGGAAGAGGTGAGCACGCAACGCGGTAGTGTAAAGTTTTTCACCTAAATGGAACGCGGCGCGGAACCAGATTTGGTTTCGCTTTCTGCTGTTCGCCTTCTTCCTTCTTATGGAGATGCAATGAAATCTAGTACTTTCGCCATCTGTCTGTTGCTTCTGTCGAACCTGCGGGCGCAAAACGCTCCCGCCAACCCCGCCCAGCCAGTGGTTACACCAGCGGTCTCGCGTGCCTCGCGACCCCGCATCGGCCTGGTGCTCGAAGGTGGCGGAGCGCTCGGTTTCGCCCATGTCGGAGTGCTGCGGTGGCTGGAAGAGAATCGCATTCCGATCGACGCGATTGCCGGCACCAGCATGGGTGCTCTGGTGGGAGGAATCTATGCCAGCGGAGAATCGTCCAGCCAGATCGAAACCCTGATCCGCGGCATCCGTTGGATCACCGTGCTCCGCGGCGCAACCGCTTATCAAGACCTGCCATTTCGCCGAAAAGAAGACCATCGCGATTATCCCAACGCTTTCGAATTCGGCCTCAAACACGGCAGGGAACTGCCCAGCGGTTTTAATTCCGGACAGCAAGTGGGATTGATTCTGGATCGTGTCGGCCTGCCCTATTCAGAGATGAAGAGTTTCGACGACTTGCCCATTCCATTCCGTGCGGTTGCAACCGACCTGGTATCGGAGAAGCCCTACGTCTTCGACCATGGTTCGCTGGCGGAAGCGCTGCGCGCCTCGATGTCCTTGCCGGCACTCTTTACTCCGGTGCGCGATGACAGTCACCTGCTGGTCGATGGCGGACTGCTCGACAACTTGCCCGTGGACGTAGCCCGACAGATGAGCGTCGACATTGTGATCGCAGTTCATTTAAAAACGGCTCCCTTGGATCCTAAAACAGTGCTCTCGACGCTGGGCGTCCTGGAGCGCTCGGCCAGCGTGACCATCTCCGTCAACGAGCTGCGCAGCATGCAGCAGATGGAGCAAGCCGATATCCTGCTGACCGCGGATGTGGAGCAATTCGATATCAGCGATTACACCGCTTTCGACAAAATCGAACCGGCAGGATACCAAGCCGCCCAGGCCAAAAGCGCAATCCTCTCCCGTCTGCAGGTTGACGAAGAAGAGTGGCAGCGCATCGTGGCTGCACGCAACGCGAAACGCCGGCCCGTGCCCACGCCTCAGTTCGTCGAAGTCACTGGCGCCCAAGGCGACGTTCTGAAAGGTCTTGAGCACGAATTGTCAGACCTCTCGGGCCGACCCATTAATCCCCAGGAGCTCGATAAGAAGATGATGGAGATCGCCGGTCTTGGCCGTTTCGCCCAGGCAGGCTATCGCGAAACGCAGCGAAACGGGCAGCCCGGCCTCGAGGTCGATGCCGTAGAGAAAGATTACGCGCCGCCCATCGTGCGCCCTGCCTTCGTCATCGACGGTTCCGACTACAAGAATGTGCTCTTCGAAGTAGGTGGCCGCATCACCTTCCTCGATCTCGGTGGCTTCGGCTCGGAGTGGCGCAACGACTTTATCGCCGGTTCCGAGTATGGATTCAAGACCGAATACTTTCACCCCTTCACCGCCTCTACCGGATGGTTTGTCGCGGCGCACGGCATCGCCGACAGCAGCCCGTTTTTTGTCTACCACAACGACAAGCTTGAAGGGGATTACCGCAATCGCCTCATGGGCGGAGGCCTCGATCTCGGCTACACTTTTGGCCGCGGCGCGGAACTCCGCGTCGGATATGAAGCTGGATATCAGAAGATCAACGAAGATATTGGCATTCCCGTGGCGCCCGAGGTTCACGGCCGTTTCGGCGTGACCTCGTTGCGTTACCGCCTCGAGCGCTTTGACGATCCCGTAATCCCGCGCCAGGGTGCGCGTCTGGAATCGACCTTCAAATTCTTTGACACAGCTCCGGGGACCTCTGAAGTTGTGCCCACCGAAGAACTGAAACTGGGACTGGCCCAGCGCACCAGTCAAAGGTCGTCGCTGTTGTTCTTCGCCGCGGGAGGTACGTCGTTCTCGACCAAAGACACTGGATTTCCGCCCTTCACCCTCGGCGGCCCGTTGCGCCTGAGCGCTTACGGTCCCAACGAATTGCTGACGAACCAATATTTTCTGCTCCAGCCGGCCTTTCTCTTCAAGTTGTGGGAAATCTCGCCCGTGCTGAAGCAGAATGCGTATCTCCTCGGAATGTACGAAGCCGGCAAAGCCTACGATCAAAAACCGGGCGCGACCAATGTTGACCAGGATGCAACCTTAGGAGTTCTCTTCCAGACCCTGTTCGGCCCCGTGTTTTTTGGCGGGAGCCTCGGCGACACGCAACATCGCAAAGTGTTCTTCGAGTTGGGCCGATTCTTTTGAGCTGGAAGCGAGAGAGATGAAAACCAATGTCGCAACCCGAGCGGTGGCTCATTTTGATCAAACCTCCACCACCAAGGTCACGAAGTCACACGAAGGAAAAGCCACACACAAGAGCCTTCGTGAAACTTCGTGCCCTTCGTGGTTCAATTTTTTGGGGGCGCATCGGCAAATTGAGCCACTACCCAACCCGACCATGCCTCGACGAAAACCCCCAGCCGCACCTATGATAGAAGACTAACGATAGAAGACTAAAAGATACCCAAACCAATCCATTCAGGAGCTCTCATGACCGAACCATCCTACGAAGAACTGAAAGCCCGTCTCGTCGAATTGGAAAAGCAGGTGGAAACAAAAAAGAAAACCGGTGTGATTGACTTCCGCGTGAGCGAGAAGGGCGGCGTCAGCGTCTACGGACTGGGCCGCTTTCCGGTGACCCTCTACTACGAACAGTGGACCAAGCTCTTAAACGCCGTCCCCGACCTGAAAGCCTTTATCGAAGAAAACAAGAGCAAGCTCAAGCTGAAAGAAAGCTAGTGTCCGCAGAAGAAAACGTCAGCCGCCCACAGCCGCCGCCCGACGCGCGCGTTGCCTACGGCGCCGACCCCAATCAGTTCCTCGAGGTCCGTCTGCCGTCAACGCCGGGACCGCACTCCGCTGTCTTGAACATCCACGGAGGCTATTGGCGTGCCATGTATGATCTCGCCTACGCCGGTCACCTCTGCCAGGCGCTGCGAGCCGCAGGCGTAGCAACCTTCAACATTGAATACAGAAGGGTCGGCAACCCCGGCGGCGGATGGCCCGGAACCTTCGAGGACATCCGCTCGGCCTACCGTTTTCTGCGGCAGGAGCATTCCCGATTCCACGTCGACCCGGACCGCCTGGTAGTCATTGGACATTCGGCCGGCGGCCAACTCGCCCTCTGCCTGGCGGCGCACGAGACCTCAGTCCGCAGCGTCATTTCGTTAGCCGGAGTCGTCGATCTAAAGCAAGGCTATGCGTTGCATCTCAGCCACGACGCGGTAGCAGAATTCCTCGGCGGCAAACCAGGCCAGGTGCCCGAGCACTACCGCGAAGCTGACCCCATGGCGCTCAGCATTCCCCAAGCCCGGCAATGGCTGCTTCACGGCAGCGAAGATGAGACCGTACCGCTCGACTTCAGCCGCAATTACGTCGCACAGAAAAAGAAGGCAGGCGAATCAGCCCAGTTGCTTGAGATTCCACATGCGGGCCATTTCGAGCTGATGGATCCAGCCGCGAACGCCTTTCAAGAAGTCAAGAATTCCGTGCTCTCGGCCCTCGCTTCCAGATGAACCATTCTTTTGCACTTCAGATGACAATTCTTTCACTCTACCCAAATCAATAAAACCCGTGTAAAGTGGTGGTCGTTTTGCACCATCCACCGGAAGGGGTCCACACTTTGAAATCAATTCACACTTTCGCTGTAGCGTCTATCCTTGCCTGCGCTTTGCTCTGTACCGCTGGTGCGCAGACTTGGACGCCTCTCAAAAATAAACCCTCCGCTAGCGTCGGAGTCATGCTGCAACTCAGGGATGGCAGGATCCTGGTCCATGAAGAACAGAACGGAGCCGCCAATTGGTTCATTCTCACTCCTGACTCCACTGGCAGTTATATCAACGGCACTTGGAGTTCGGGTGGAACGTTGCCATCTGGTTATGCACCACTTTACTTCGGTTCCCAAGTGCAGTTGGATGGGAAAACGGTTGTCGTCGAAGGCGGAGAGTACAACAACGGCGGGTCGGCATGGACGAACCTGGGTGCGGTTGGAACCATCTCCGGAAGTTCCATCACCTGGGCGAGCAACTCTCCTCCGTCAGGCTGGGCTAACATCGGCGATGCGGAGAGCATTATTCTGCCCGACGGAACTTACATGCAGGCGGACTGCTGTACGGCGCAGAATGCCTTGTACGACGGTCCCGATTCCTGGACGGAGACAGGCTCGGTAAACCAGTCCAGTAACGACGAATCGGGCTTTACGCTGCTGACCAACGGCCTCGTGCTGACCGTGGATACCAAAACCGATACGCCTTGTGGTACCAGCCAGGGCTCCGAACTTTACAATCAGGGCACCGGTGTCTGGTCATGCGGTCCCACCACCCCAGTCAAGCTCTACAATCCCGGCGACGAAGAACTGGGCGCCGCGGTTCTGATGTATAACAACAAGGTTTTCCAGTTCGGCGGGAACGTAGTGGCCACGGCGATTTACGACGTAGCCAGCAACACCTGGACCGCGGGCCCGACTCCCGCAGGCGGCTTGGATCAGGCCGATGGCCCCGCTGCACTGGAGCCGAACGGCAACGTACTGGCCATGCTGAGTCCGGGGCTGTTCAATAGCGGTTGCCAGTTTGTCGAGTATGATCCGGTGACCAACACCTTGTCGGATGCTCCGAATCCGTCACACTGTCCCTCTGATTCATCTTACGTCGGACACTTGATGATTCTTCCCACCGGTCAGATCATGTTCACGGACTTTAGCAATACGGTCGAAATTTACACGCCCGCCTCCGGTACGGTTTCCGGGGTCGCGCCGACGATCACTTCGGTTGGTTCATCGTTCAACAGTCCCTCGAGCAACAATTCCCTGACCGGCACCCAACTCAATGGTTTAACTCAGAACAATGCCTACGGCGACGACTACCAGGGCGACACCGATTATCCTCTGGTTCAACTCGTTCAGGTCAACGCCCCTAACGGTGTTTATTTCGCCACCACTCACAATGAGACCACCCACTCCATCGCTCCCTCCACCACCGTCACCACCGAGTTCGACGTGCCGGCTGGCCTCCCCGGCGGGAACTATAACTTGTCGGTGGTTACCAACGGCATCGCTTCGGCCCCGGTAACTGTGAACATCGTACCCGGCCCGGATTTCACCCTGACCGCGAACCCGAGCTCGCTGAGCATTTCGCAGGGAGCCAGCGGCCAGAGCACGATCACCGTCGGTCCCGAGAACGGCTTCACCGGTAGCGTCACCTTAACCGCCTCCGGTCTGCCCAACGGCGTCACGGCGCAATTCAATCCGAACCCGACAACCACCACCAGCACCCTGACCCTTACCGCCAGCGGTAGTGCCTCTACGGGAACATCGACGGTGACCATTACCGGCGTCTCCGGTGACCTGACGGTAACCACGACCCTGCAACTCACCGTCACCACCTTCAGCGGCCCAATCGTCACTCTCACGCCGACCTCGCTCACCTTCGCCAAGACAAAGGTGGGTGAAACGAGTAAGGCCAAAGATGTGAAACTCGAGAACACTGGAAGCGGGACGCTGAACATCACCAGCATCGTGGCCACCGGTGATTTTGCTATCGCAACCAGCGCGAAGCCATGCGGCTCAACGCTGGCAGTGGGAAAGAGTTGCAAGATAGCGGTCACTTTCACCCCCGAACAAACCGGAACCCTTACGGGAGATGTGATCATCACCGACAATGCTGTCAACAGCCCGCAGGAGGTACCGCTGACGGGCACAGGCAAATAGCCAGCAAGGTATTCGCTAGTGTTTTTCCGACGGGGCCGCGCCAGCGGCTCCGTTTTTTCTTGTCAGGGAAGGCATAACCAGAAAGCGGAAGCTGCCATGGCGGAGGTTGAGCCGATTCCGATTGTGCTGCCGGCCGAAATTTCTCAATGAGCCCTATCGCCTGGTCGACAGCTATTCGATTTCTGTGGAGAATCAGCGGATAATTGGCCTGAACGACGGAGGTTCCTATGAAGCGCGCCTTATTCTTCTGTCTCTTTTCCTGTTTGATTTCCACGCTTGCGTTGTCGCAGGGTTTCCAGCCAGCGGTGACGTACCCATCGGGCGCCGACGACGCGCATTCGATGGCGGTCGCGGACGTGAATGGCGACGGCAAACCCGACCTTCTGGTCGCCAACTACGGGGGTGGCAATGGCAACGATGGGTCGGTGGCGGTGCTGCTGGGCAACGGCGATGGGACGTTTCAGCCCCCGGTCAGTTACGACGCAGGCGGCTGGCAGACCTTCTCTGTGGTCGCGGCGGATTTGAAAGGAGATGGCAAACTGGACCTGGTGGTGACGAACAGCCAATCAAATACACTCGGGGTGCTGCTTGGCAACGGCGATGGTACGTTCCAGCCGGCGGTGACGTACCACACACTTTACTTTCCGATGAATGCGGTGGTGGCGGATGTGAATGGGGACGGCATTCCGGATTTGGTGGTGGATTCCGGGCCCGGCTATTTATCGGTGCTGCTAGGCAAGGGCAATGGGACATTCAAGAAAGCCCGCCAACTCAAAGGCGGCGGC
>JBEKED010000083.1:0-13034 GCA_050014035.1 Terriglobales bacterium | reverse complement strand
CTTGAGGCCAACGGCATCTATCGCGCGACGTGTTTAGGGGAGCCGCAACTGGGGCGGCGAGGCCTGTACCCTACACTCAGCCAGCATGACAGTGTCGCGGGGGTGCGAACGAATGTGCGAACGAATGTGCGAACTATGATGAATATTCTGGCGTACGCCGATGGGCAGCGGGATTTGGTTTCGCTCGCCGAGCGGATCGGAGAGCCAGCGGAAACCTGCATCCCGATTATCGCGAGGCTGGTGCAAGAGCGTTTGCTGGAACGAGTTGACTAATACGGTTTCGCCTTCTACCAAGGCTCATGATCACTGTTTTCACACCTTCGTTCGCGGATGAAGCGAACACCAACGCGCAGAATCTGACCGCGAAAGAGGTCGTGAGCCGCCTGCCGCCGGATCGATTCCGGGTCGTGATGCTGGGCGACGGGCCGCCTGATCCCCGAATTCGGGCTCGCGAAAATACAGAGATCCTGCGCTGGACGCGGCATGGTAACACGCCCCGATGGCTGGCGCGTGTGCTGACTTCGAAAATCGATATCTATTTTTTTCCGCGCGAAGGACCTCTGGATGCGCTGTTCCTCTTTTTTCGGCGATCGCTGGGGTTGCCCGTGGCGCTGGTGACTTATATCGTGATGGCTCTGGATGAAATCGATGTCAGTGCTACGCTGGCGAGGTCGATTCGCGAAGCCGACTGTGTTTTTGGAAACTCGCGCTACGTGGCGCAGACGGTCCAAGACCGCTTCGGCGTTGCCACGGGAACAATCTACAGCGGCATCAACCGGGAACTGTTTCATCCGCCTGTCGAAGTTCGCCGGCAGCGAAATCGTTCGAGACTCACCGTGCTGTATGCCGGCTCATTTCAGGCTCGCAAGAGAGTGGATGTCGTCATTCGCGAGGCGGCGCAATGGCCCTCGGTTGAATTTCGGTTGGTCGGAAAAGGTGAAGAAGAAGAAACGTGCCGGTCGCTGGTCAACGAATTGAAGTGCCGCAATGTCACTTTCGTTGGGCATCTTTCGCAGGCTGAGTTGGCTGACGAAATGCGGGACGCGGACGTATTTCTTTTTCCCAGTGTGATAGAAGGTCATCCCCAGGTTCTTGGGCAGGCGGCGTCTTGCGGACTGCCGGCGGTCGCAATGGAGAAATATCATCCCGACTATGTGGTTCATGGCGAGACGGGGTACTTGGTAAAATCGGAGGACGAAATCTCACTCAAGCTGGGCTTGCTGCTGTCCGACGAAGATTTGCGGGGCAAGATGTCGGCCGCGGCCGCTCAGCATGCCGGGCAGTTCGACTGGGACAAAGTCACGCAAGATTGGGAAAGAGTATTTGTGGAGGCGGCCGGCCAGCGTCGCGAAAAACACTAATGTGCGGAATCTATGGCGTGTATGACGGTGCCGGCGGCGTGGCTCAATACCGGATGTGGTTGGAAGAAGCGGGCCGGCTTCTCAAGCATCGCGGTCCCGATGGAAGTGCGTGCTTGTCATGCATGGGTGGACGCTGCCTGCTTGGCCACTCCCGTCTGGCGATCATCGATCTGCCGGGCGGCGCTCAGCCGATTGGCAACGAAGATGAGACCATCTGGGTGATTCTGAATGGGGAGATTTACAACTACATCGAGATCCGCCAAAAATTAATCGCCAAGGGACACCGCTTTCGCACACAAAGCGATACCGAAGTTCTGGTGCACCTTTACGAGGAGAAAGGGCACTCTCTGCTTGACGATCTGGATGGTATGTTCGCCTTTGTGATTGTGGATGAGAAAAACGAACGGTTGTTTCTGGCCCGCGACCGCTTCGGAGAAAAGCCTTTGTACTACGCGCCGGTGAATGAGGGCAGAGGTTTGGTATTCGCGTCGGAGATGAAAGCGCTCTTTCCCTTTCCCGGTGTTGACAACCGTCTCGATGTGCCTGCCATTGCGCAGTTTCTGGCTGCGGGATATGTGCCGGCACCGCGAACCCATTTTCAAGGCGTCCGCAAACTGATGGCGGGAGAGGCACTTTCACTGGGTAAGGGCGCAGGACTGCGGACATGGCGGTATTGGCGGCCGAGAATCGAACTGAGCGAGACCAAGCCTCCCAGCCGGCAAGCGGCTGTAGAGAGCGTCCGCGCCCGCGTTTTGGAATCCGTTCGCTTGCGGCTAAGAAGTGATGTACCGATCGGAGCATTTCTTTCTGGCGGCGTTGACTCCACCTGCATTGCCGCAGCGATTCGTGAGTTGGAACCGGCGGCCAAGTTCAGTACTTTTTGTGCGTCATTTGACAATGAACAGTTGGACGAAGCGCCGTACGCGCGCCTGGTTGCCGAACATCTGGGAACGGATCACCACGAAGTCCGTTTTTCGTCGAGCGACCTTCTCGCGATCTTCGATGAGTTGATCGATCATTACGATGAACCTTTTGGCGATGTTTCGATGTTCCCGACGTTTGCGGTTTGTCGTGCCGCGCGGCAAATCTGCAAGGTCATGCTCTCCGGCGATGGAGGCGACGAGTGCTTCGGCGGGTATTCCGAGATGTTTGGCTATTATCGCTGGCACGGCGTGCGGCGCGCGCCTTGGGTGAACGCCGCGGCTAGGCGCCTTCGGCATCTCTGGCGAAGCGACTGGCGAGGCGCGGGATTGCTGGGCTTTTTGTCGAAGAACGATTCGGAACTGTTGTATCCAGCGGAGTGCGGAAATACGATCGCGTCGTATTTTCTGCCCGATTATCGTAGCGCGGCGGAGAGCGGGTTGCGGGAACTTGAGTCGCGCGCGCTGGAACACGCGCGGCTGTCCTATCCGCTCTCTGCGTTCGAAGCCACCGCGTCTTTGTATTTGCCGGAGCAGATTATGGTGAAGGTCGATCGCGCTAGTATGCTCGCCTCGCTTGAATGTCGAGCGCCTTTCCTGAACCCGGACTTGATGCATTTCGCGACGAGTTTGCCGGTCGAGTATCACTTCAAAGCGGGCATGGGCAAAGTAATCCTGCGGGATGCGCTGCCGGCGTGGGTTCCGCGCGAAATTCGGTGGCGGCAGAAACGCGGGTTCACTCCTCCGCTGTGCGCCTGGCTTCGCCATGAACTGAAACGAGAAATGGAAAACAGTCTCGAGGGGGACTTGGGAGGACTCCGAAACCTGCTGAATCCGTTGCCGGCGAAAGAACTTTTCCGTCAGCATCTGGCCGGCGCTGATCATAGCGACGCGCTGTTTCGTTGGCTGGTGCTTTCGCGTCGTTGCCGAGCTGCCGTTCTCAACTAGGACTAGTCTTATGGATAGGGCACGGCTGGAGAGGTTGCGGAAAAAGTCGTTGAGAGGCGAAAAAAGCTCACTCGGGCGCTAAAGCGCGAACCCATTTTTAACGACTGACGGCACGACTGAAGTCGTGCCCTTCCCAAAAGCCTGCTGGAATCGGAGTTTTTCGGCAGGCTGTAAAGCGATACCCTGATACGAAACGCGAGTTTTCAGCAGGGTGTTTAGCCCCTGAGGGCCGGGTAGCTTGCTCGGAGTTGGACTGGACATTGGGCTGGACATTGGACTGGACACTAGGATGGGCGATTGAAAGTTTCCAAGTCGCTGGTGCGTTACGGAGGGTTTGTAGCGTCCGTTACCACGGCCCGCGTTGTCGGCACCCTGCTCACAGCGGCCACCTTTCCTTTCCTGGTGCGGCGGCTCGGCGTCGATACGTACGGTTTGTGGAGCTACGTGGTGGCGGTGTGCGGCTTTACCGGTCTGGTAGCGAATCCGGGCCTGACCACGTATGCCGCGCAGCAGGTGGCGGCTCGGCGCGAGGCGGCATTTGACACCATCTCCGATGTTTTGGTGCTGCGCGTTCTGGCGGGCGCTGTCGCCTCGGTTGCGGTTCTGGTGGTGGCAAGTTTTGAGGTCCGGCCGGATGTCCGCTTCCTGCTGCAGTTCTATGGCGTGGCCTCGGTGTTAACCAGCAGTCTATCGTTGGATTATCTATTGTCTTCGCTGGAGTTGTTTCATGGGCAATCGTCCATCTCGGTTGCGCAGCAATGTCTCTATGCTGTCGGCATATTCACCATGGTGCGATCGCCCCGGGATGTGATTTGGGTCCCGGTCAGCATCGTGGCCTCGGCGTTTTTGACCAGCCTGATCGGTTGGGCGTTTCTGTGGCGGGCGGGATACCGGTTTCGGTTTTCGCTTGCGCCACGGCGCTGGGCCGTCATTCTGGCGCCCAGTTTGCATTATGCTGGTTCTTCACTCATGTCCACTCTCTACCATCGCAGCGGACACATTGCGGTCCGCTGGTATCTCGGTGAGCACGCCCTCGGCATCTATGCGGCCGCCACGCGCTTAGCCGATGTGCTGCGCAATTTCCTTTCGGTGATTCAGATCGTCTTGATGCCGCGCATGGCTCTGCGCGCAAGTTCCGGGCAGGGGCTTTTCCGGCTGGCCAGGATCGCGGCGTCGGTCCTGGTATGGTTCGGCATCCCGTTGGCCGTGGGCGGAATTGTGACCGCCCCGGTGGTTGTTCCCTGGCTGCTCGGCGCGCAATTTCAGCAGGCGGTGCATGCTTTCCAGTGGGTCGCACTGTATGTGATCGCGGCGCCCGCGGCCGCGCTTTTCGCGGGCACCGTTCTTTATGCGCTCGGGCGTCACCGGGCTTACTTCGTTTCCACGCTGGTCGGCGCCGTCAGTGCCGTGGCTCTTTATCTAATCTTGCCGCCGTTATTCGGAGTGGCCGGCGCTTGTGTGGCCTTTGTCGTCGGCGAACTCGGGGTTGCGCTTTGTGCTTTCTTTTTGTGTCCTGCGGAAGTGCGCGCGGCGGCGAAGACTCCACTGCTCAGCGTTGCCTTAATCGGCAGTCTTCTTATGGGGATTGTTTTGTGGGTGGCGCTGCCCCACCACTTGCCGCCGTTGGTCCTGGTCGGTCTTGGGTGCGCCGTGTATGTCGCCACCTGGGCTAGCATCGGCCGCCATCTCCTGAGAAGGGAGGCCGAAGGGATCGCATGACGCTTGACGCTCCAGGCAGTGACGTTGGCAAATCCGACGCTGGCGAATCCGACGTTCGCAAATCAGTCGTTCGCAAATCGGGGAGCGAGCCGAAGCTTCGCGGCATGGATCTGGTGCGTCCTTCACTCCGCGATGCCACCTATCTCGACTGCCGACGCCGCGCCGAGATGATCGCGGAGCAGGCCGCGAAACTTCCGTGGGTCAAGAACCTGTTGGATGTGGGTGGAAGAGGAAAACCCTACGCTTGTTTTTTTACCGGCAGAGTAGCCAATCATTATGTGCTGGACGTGGAACCCGCCTACTCGGTGGATGTTGTCGGCGACGCGCGCAACATGCCGCTTTCCGATGCGTCCATGGATGTGGTCATGATTACTCAGGTTCTGGAGCACATTCCCGATCCGATCGCAGTGATTGGCGAAATTCGGCGAGTCTTGAAACCAGGCGGAACGCTTTTGCTGAGCGTTCCATCCATTTTTCCCCAGCACGGGTCGCCTGGCGACTACTGGAGGTATATGCCGCAAGGCCTGCAATGGATCTTGCGCGACTTTCACAACGTGACCGTCAAGGGCGAAGCGGGGACGGTCCCTAGCATTTTTCTGGTGATCAACGTGTATGTGGATTTGCTCACCAGCCCTTGGCCATGGCTGCGCCGATTGGTGGAGTGGACGATTTGTCCGGTAAACAATCTGGCGGGGCTGCTGGCGGCAAAGGTCTACCGCGGAGATCAGTTTGCGAGCAACTATTTCGTAGTGGCAGTGCGCTAGAATCGATTTTCCGTTCTTCTCTACTTCTGTTGCACACGAATCGGGGCGCGATCGAGTGGGATCAAATCCGAAGCGGATTTTGCTGACGGGCGGGGCGGGCTTCATTGGATCGCACGTGGCCGCGGCGCTGCTTCGCCGCGGGACAGAGTTGTCGATTGTGGACAACCTTGATGATTTCTACGCGATTAGCCGCAAGCGGCGCAACCTGCGGGAGATTGGCAAGCCCGAAAGCTACGAGTTCTTCGCGGTTGACGTGCGGGATAAAGATGCGCTGCGAAAAGTCGCGGAGCGCGTCCGGCCTGAAATCATGATTCATCTCGCGGCGCGCGCGGGCGTGCGGCCATCGATTGAACAGCCCGCGCTCTACGAAAGTGTCAACGTGGCGGGAACCCTGAACCTGCTGGAAATTGCCCGCGAGTTCCGAGTGCAGCGCCTGATTTTTGGCTCGTCGAGCTCGGTATATGGCGTTACCAACATCGTTCCTTTTTGCGAGGATGACCTCAAGACCCTCCCCATTTCGCCCTACGCGGCGACAAAACTTGCGGGCGAGTTGATGGGTTACACCTACGCGCATTTGTATGGCTTGACCATTATTTGCCTGCGCTTTTTTACCGTCTATGGGCCGCGGCAAAGGCCTGATCTGGCGATTCACAAATTCACTGCGCTGATTGAGGCAGGACGGCCGATCCCGGTCTATGGCGATGGCTCGATGGGCCGCGATTACACCTACGTTGACGATATCGTGGCTGGAGTCATGGCGTCTCTGGAATACTCGCCAGAAGCCAAGGTTCCGTTCGAGGTTTTCAATTTGGGGAACTGCCATCCGGTGCGTCTTACGGAATTGATTGCGTTACTGGAGGCAGCGACCGGGAAAAAAGCGCTGCAGAACCATCTGCCCGACCAACCCGGAGACGTTCCCATTACCTGGGCGAATATCGACAAAGCCAAACGCCTTTTGGGATATTCACCGCAGACATCTATGGAGCAGGGTCTACGGAATTTCGTTGCCTGGTATCGCGCGAGCCTTACGGATTAAGAACCATGACGGATGTCGCCGAACTCAAGTTGAACATCGGTTGTGGAACCTCGGGGATTGAAGGATGGGTGAATATCGACAATTCGCCGAGCATTCTGCTCTCGCGTTTGCCGCTGGGGAAGAAGATTTTTCGCACTCCGGACTGGCCGCGTGACGTGCTTCGCGTCGATGTTCGCAAGCGCATTCCTTACCCGGACGGTTCGGTCGCGTGCATCTATTCTTCCCACACTTTCGAACACTTCAGTTACGAAGAGTCGCGGGGGGTGGCGCGGGAGTGTTTTCGTGTGCTCAAGCCCGGTGGCATTCTGCGCATCGTGGTGCCCGACCTGGGCATCATGGTGCGCGACTATGTGCGCGATTATCTAGCCAATAGCGGCGATCCGCTGGCCTCGCATCGATTTATCGCGCGGCTTCTTCTGACGGCGAACGTTCGCGATCTGGTGCATGCGGGCGCGCATCACAAACAAATGTTCGATAGCCGCTCGCTGGTCCACATGCTGCAGGAAGCGGGTTTCCGAGCGCCTGAAGTGAGCGCCTTCGGCAGCAGCCGGATTGCTGAGATCGCGAAGATTGAACTGGAATCGCGGCGCGGCGAGAGTCTGTATGTTGAGGCGGCAAAATAAACGCGATTGCCGGTCGCGCGTTGTTTGATGATTGCTCGCGGTCGGGAAAGGAACCAGACGTTTGTGCTGAAGGTTGTGCAGGGCGTGATGTACCCAATTTCCAGCCTTTGGAACGATGAGTCCAATCGCGGTCAGCGAACCCGAAGACTGTGCACTTTTGTCGGATGGCAGTTGTGGAAGCGCCTTGTTCGCAAACCAATCACGGTTTCACTTTTCAATGGTCAGCGGTTCAGAGCTTATCCGGATTGCCCGGTATCTTCTGGAGTTTTGTACACGCGCATCCCCAATGGCAGGAACGTACTTTTCCTTAGGAAGCACCTCTCGGGAGGAACCTTGATCGATGTCGGTGCTAATGTTGGATCGGTAAGCCTATTGCTGGCCGATACGATAGAACACGCGATTCTGTTTGAGCCGAACCCGGTGGCAGCCGCACGTGCCCGAGGGAACCTCGCTCGGAATAAGCTTGACTTTAAGGTTTATGAGGTTGCTCTTTCCGATAGCAATGGTGAGATCCGCTTTGAGTGCCAGGGAGGGGTCGATGTGGGAGCGCGCGTTGTTGGCAATGCTCCTAGCTATCGGCGTTCCACTTTTGTCGTGCCATGCATTGCGTTCGATGAATTTCTGCGCCAGCACGGTGATCCCGAGTTTGCGGTCTCCCTGGTGAAGATCGATGTCGAGGGTCACGAAAACTCGGTTCTTCGCGGGATGCGGCAGTTCCTTGCCGAGAAGAGGCCACCGCTGCTGATGTTCGAATATCTGCAACGGACGAATCTTGAGGAGACGCTCATTTTCTTCGAGAGTGTTGGATACCAGGTCTTTGAATTGGGGACGAAGGGTCCGGTGGCCGTCGGTAAACCGGTCAAGCCGCTGCAGGATTTGTTCGCATGTCCTTTGGAGCGCGTGGCTGCGATGGGCGTGGCTAGAGCAGCATCATGATCCGAAAAACCGTAATCCTTACGGAAATCATTGCCCCATACCGCATCCCCGTTTTTAACGTTCTCGCGCAGCGAACGGGACTGGATCTGCACGTCATTTTTTTGGCAGAGACCGATGAGACACTGCGGCAGTGGCGTGTCTACAAAGATGAAATCCGCTTTTCTTATCAGGTGCTGCCGTCGTGGCGATGGCGCGCGGGCAAAAGCAGTTTTCTGGTGAATCGAGGACTGTGGTCCGCGTTAAACAAAGTGAAGCCGGAGGTTCTGATCTGCGGCGGGTACGCTTATGCTGCGTCCTGGGAGGCGCTCCTGTGGGCGCGCCGCCAGGGCGTCGAATTTGTTTTGTGGTCGGAAAGCAACCGTCATGACGCTCGTCGACGACGGGCAGCGGTGGAGTGGCTGAAAACTTATTTCTTGCGCCACTGCGACCGATTTGTGGTGCCGGGCAAGGCTTCGTTTGAGTATCTCAGGTCGCTTGGGGCTGCGGCGTCAAGCATTGTAACCGCGCCTAATGCAGTCGACAACCGGTGGTTTGCGGCGCAGGCGAAGAGTGTTCGCTCGCATGCCGCTGCATTTCGCGAGAAGCTGAAACTGAAATTGAAATTGCCCTTGCGGTTTATTCTTTTTGTGGGGCGGCTGGTTCGGGAAAAAGGTGTTTTTGATCTGCTCGCCGGTTATGCCAAACTAGAGGGCGGGGTGCGATCAGAAGTGGGATTGGTATTTGCGGGCGATGGTGTTGCCAAAGAGGAACTGATGCAGCAGGCCAAGCTAATCAGCCCGGGCGCGGTTTGTTTTCCGGGATTCGCGCAGCGCGAGGATCTGGCTGGCCTCTACGCGTTGGCCGAGGCTTTGGTTCTGCCGACGCACAGCGACCCTTGGGGTTTGGTGGTCAATGAGGCGATGGCGTGCGGACTTCCGATTATCGCGAGCAGTGTCGCAGGATGTTCGGCCGATCTGGTCGAAGACGGGTGGAATGGGTACGTCGTGCCTCCCCGGGATTTGGAGAAACTGAGGGTGGCGATGGAAACCGTGGTGCGGCAACCTGAACTCAGGCGCCAGATGAGTGCGCGCAGCCTGGAACGCATTCAAAACTACTCACCGGAAGCTTGCGCCGAAGGTCTGGCCGCAGCAGCCGCTTTTGCTGGCACGGAGGCTCGATGAATTCCACGACCCTGTTACGGTGGGCTGGCATCGCGTTAGGCGCGGTTCTGGCGCTGTATAGTATTTTTCACTTTTTTCCGTACTTCGCCGACGGTACTGTTTTGGGCGCCATTCTCCTGCTGGAAGTGATTGTCGTCTTCCTGTGTAAGTATGACGAATGGTTTTATCTTCTGATGCTCATCGCTTTTGCTTGGGCAGGAATGAATCTTCCCCTGCAAAGTGCCTGGATGATTGCACGTTGGGCTGTACTGTTCGCTGGCACATTGGTGGGCTTCATTATCTGGACGAAGGCTCCGCGCGCACCTTTCGGATCGCTCCATCTGATTGCTTTCTTCTGCGTCTGCGCCGCTTTTATCTCGGCCACCGTTTCTCCCCTGACGCGCACGGCTTCGCTTAAGGCCTTGAGCCTGCTGCTTCTGTTTCTTTATTGCGCTTCCGGTGGGCGCTTGGCCGTCCTTCGCCGGGAAGACCGTTTTTTTCATGGCCTGCTGCTGGGATGCGAGATAACAACCTACCTCACCGTGCTCTGTTACTTCGGTCTCGGCGCCGCGATTTGGGGTAATCCCAACTCCCTCGGTGTGGCGATGAGTGTGGGAGTGTTCCCCGTCCTGTTCTGGGGATGGCTCATCAGCGAGGGGCCCATGTTGAAGGTTCGCCGCTTAGTTTCATTGTTGCTCTGCGCATACCTGATTTTGTTCAGTGGGGAGCGTGCCGGCATGGTCGCTGCCGTCGCCGCCACGCTTACCCTCTGTCTTTGCCTGCACCGGTACAAATTGCTGGTGCAGGTCACGGCGCTTGCGCTGCTGCTGATTGCGGTCGCTGGCGTGTTCGCTCCCGACGCCTTAAACCAGCGGCTCGGCGGACTGGTGGATGAAGTGCTTTACAAGGGCCACAAAAAAGAAGGAGTACTGGATTCGCGACGAACGCCTTGGGAAGAGTCGATTGCGTCCATCAAGGCGCATCCCGTGTTCGGGAGCGGATATGGCACGAGTCCAACCGGCGAAGATTACGGAGTCTATGTCGGAGCGTTCGTGTCCAGCGAAATGTCGAGTCGTGAGCACGGCAACAGCTACATGACTATCGCAGAGTGGGTGGGTTTGTTAGGTGTGTTGCCCTTTGTCGGCCTGCTGACCGTCACGGTGGTGAACGTATGGAAGACTTGCGCGCGGATGCACCGTACATTAGATCCGCGCCATTACTCGATTCCGCTCGCCAGGGTGATTTTGGCAGGTTTGGTCCACGCCTGTTTCGAAGATTGGCTTTTTGCCGCGGGGTATTATGCCTGCGTGTATTTTTGGATTTTCGCGTTTCTCCTGGCTGATCTTGTCCCCGAGGCGGTGGTGGCTCCAGTTCCCGGTGTTGTTTCCTGGCCTTCTCGCACGGCGCCGGCCAGGTTTGGCGCGGCCGTTCCCGGGCGATGATCCGATTGTTTATCAATGGCCTTGCCGCCAGTGCCGGTGGAGGCCTTACTTATCTGCGCAATGTGATTCCGCAGTTGGCGCGGCGAGTGGATGTCGACACGACCGTGCTGCTAAATCCCGCAATACGGGCGGAGTTTGGGGAGCTACCCAACATCTCGCTGGTCGGGGACCGACAGTCTGGCGGCGCGGCGCGGCGTTTTCTTCGGGAGCAGGCGGTGTTGCCGAGGCTGATCCGCCGCAGTGGGGCCCAGGTTTTGATTTCCGCGGGCAACTTTGCCCTTTGGCGTTCTCCTGTTCCTCAGATCCTTCTGTCGCGCAATTCGCTCTACACTTCTTCCGAGTTCTTGCGCGATATTCGCGCTCGCCGGGACTATGCGATCTGGGCGGACACCGTGGCGAAAAGCTATCTGGCGCGCCAATCCATTCGACGCGCGGATATTACCGTTGCGCCGAGTACGGCGTTTGCTCAGGAACTTAGCCAGTGGAGCGGGCGGAAAGTACTAACGGTGCACCACGGATTTGACCTCGATTCTTTTACGAGCTGTGCGACTCCGTTGCCGACGGCTGCTCAAAGCCAGCTTGAGCAAGCGGGTGACGCTCTGCGCCTGCTTTTTGTGAGCCACTACAATTACTACCGCAATTTCGAAACCTTATTTCGCGCAATACCCATCTTGCGCAGTCGTCTGCGGCAAAAGAAAGTCAAACTCTTTCTTACCTGTCGTCTGAATTCCGCGGAGAATCCCGGAACCTATCGAGCCGAGTCGGCGGCGTTGCTGGCCAACGATTTGCGCGAAAGCCAGGATATTGTGGAGCTTGGATCGATCCCCTATCGCTCGCTGCATCATCTCTATCGCGCCTGCCATATTTACGTTACTCCGGCGTATGCTGAATCGTTTGCTCACCCCCTGATCGAGGCGATGTCGAGTGGGTTGCCGGTGGTGGCTTCGGACTTAGCGGTGCATCGCGAAATTTGCGGCGATGCGGGGATTTATTTTCCTCGTTTTTCTTCCCAGGCTTTGGCGGAACGAATACTCGAGATTCAGCAGTCGCCGGAGTTAGGCGAAAAACTTGCGCGCAACGGTTTTCGGCGGGCTCGCGACTTCAGTTGGAGCGAGCATGTGGAACGCCTGCTTGCTCTGGCTCAGGGATTGGTGCGGTCTGAGAGGGAGCGACGCTAATGTCCGCGGCGGGTCGATCCCGAGGCGATGACGTTAGTTCACGGTTGCACGTGCTTACACTGACTCCATTTTTTCCATCGCGACAAAATGAAGTGAGCGGTTGCTTCATCGCGGAACCGATCGCACAGCTTCGGGAGTTTGGTGTCGATTCCGGCGTGATTGCCGTAGCCCCGATTCATTATCCTCGCCAAATGCCGAGTGCGGCGGCTTTGGCCGAATGGGTGCGATTTCCGCAAATTCCGGGGAATCTGGGGCTCTCGAGCGCAGGGAGGTTGCTTTACGCCCGTTTGTTGCGACGCGTACAGAAACTGCACGCTGCGAAAGCGATCGATGTGATCCACGCGCATGCGGCCCTACCCTGCGGCCACGCGGCGGCCTTGCTTTCGAAGCGGTTGAACATTCCATTTGTCGTCACGCTCCATGGGTTGGATGTGTTCAACACATGCTTCACCGGCGGGATGCCGGCGCTCTGGCGGCGTAAGGTATCGGTGGACGTCTATCGTGCGGCGCGAACGGTTATCTGCATCAGCGGCAAAGTGCAAGACGTTCTGAAAACCGGAACCACGGCTGAAATCCGCAGCACGATTGTGTACAACGGAGTTGATCCGATTCTTTTCTCGCCGGCTCCCGCTATGCCGGCTTTGCCTGATGACGAGATTCTGATGGTTGGCAACTTGCAACGCAGCAAAGGCCACGAACTTGTTCTGCAGGCAATTGCGAAACTCCAAACATCGTTTCCCAAGCTGCGCTGCCGCATCATCGGAGAAGGGCCGGAGCGCGGGCAGTTTGAGGCGCTGGCGCGGGAACTGGGCATTGCGCCGCAAGTTCAGTTTGTTGGGCGCCGGAGCAGATCCGAAGTAGCAGAGGCCATGCGACGCTGCGCCGTGTTTGCATTGCCCAGCCGCAATGAGGGCCTGGGCTGCGTTTATCTGGAAGCGATGTCCTGCGCGAAGCCGCTCATTGGCTGC
>JBEKED010000082.1:0-13038 GCA_050014035.1 Terriglobales bacterium | reverse complement strand
TCAGTATCTCGCACTCGCTCGGGCCTGATTCTGGTTTGGTACACCACATCTACCTCGCCAATTACGCGGTCAATGTCCGATTCCAGTTCGTAGCGGACGCCGTGCTCGTCTAGATAGGCCAGGATGTCGGGCTTCATCTGGAGTTGTGGCGGGCTTACGAAAAACATCTTTACCCGCTCGAACTTGGCCAGCAGATACGCCAGCGAGCGCGCTGTGCGTCCCTTATCCAGTTCGCCGATGATGGCAACACTAAGCCCATCCAGCGGACGCTGTCGGTAAATAGTGTACAGGTCTAACAGAGCCTGGGTGGGATGCTGGCCGCCATTGCCGTCTCCGGCATTGATGACTGGAGCTTGCGAGACTTCGGCTGCTCGGCGGGCGCCATTTTCGTCGTGGTGGCGGATGACTATTACATCCGAATAGCCGCTGATGATGCGGATGGAATCTTCTACCTGCTCGCCTTCGATCTCGGACGAAAACGCGCCGGCGTGCTCGGTGGACAGGACTCTTCCACCCAGGCGATGCATGGCGGCTTCGAATGAAAGTCTGGTGCGGGTCGAGGGGGCATAGAAGAGCGTGGTCATGATGCGGTGCTGGTAGTCGAGCGTGCCTCCTCGGGCTACCACGCGCTCCATACCTTGCGAGCGGGCGAATAATTCCATGAGCAAGGGGACGGTGAATTGCTGCGATTCGAGCACGTGCTTCAATGGCATCCCACCTGGTCGCGCCGGTTCCGAAGGGGAGGTCTGCACTGGCTTCGCGGGCTTGAGCGGAATGATCGTCGGCTGTGGCATTTAACGGCCTCCCACCGGGAGTGCGAGAGCTTGCTTCTTTTTTCGATCAGCTTGGCTCTCGATGTGCGCCCAGTTGCGATCGGGAAATATATGTGTGCCGCCGCATCCTTCTACTGCGTGACACAGATTCTCGCACGAAGTAATGATAGCCTCCTTGCCGCCCTGGCGCAGAAAACGCAAGACGGATTCGATCTTGGGGCCCATGTTGCCCGGGGGGAAATGGCCGGCCTGGGCGTACTCTTCTAACTCGTGCGCGTCTACTTGCTGTAGGGCGGTTTGGGCGGGCTTCTTGTAGTTCAGATAGACGTAGTCGGTGTCGGTCGCAATCACGAAGAGATCGGCGGCCAAGCGGGACGCCAACCAGGCCGAAGCGCGGTCTTTGTCGATGACTGCTTCTACGCCTTGCAGTTTGCCGTTTTTCCAGATGACAGGAATGCCTCCGCCTCCGCAGGCGATGACCAGCACACCCTGCCCGACCAGATTGCGAATTACTTCCAGTTCAATCATGCCAATCGGTTCCGGCGACGGGACCACGCGGCGATAACCTCGGGCCGCATCTTCTACGATTTCCCATCCCAGAAGGCGTTTGCGCTCTTCGGCGTCGGCGCGCGACTAGAACGGACCGATCGGGTTGGTGGGATGCTGCATGGAGGGGTCGTCGGGTAGAACGAGGCACTGGGTTAGAACCGTGGCCACCGGCACGTGCAGATCGGCTTGCTGCAACTCAGTTTGCAGGGCTTGCTGGAGAAGATATCCGATCTCGCCTTGAGTGGCGGCACCGCAAACATCTAGCGGGAGGCCTGGGACCTGGCTGGCGCCGCGTTCGGAGCGCAGAAGCGCGGCTCCTACTTGCGGGCCGTTGCCGTGGGTTAGGACAATTTTGTAGCCGCTGCGGATCAGGCCTATGACCTGGGCGGCGGTGCGCTCGGCGTTGGCGCGTTGCTCGGCTATGGTTCCCGTTTCTCCCGCGCGAATCAGGGAGTTGCCGCCGATGGCGAGGAGGATGGTCTTCATAGTCGCTTAGACTCTTGTCATCCCGAGCGAAGCGAGGGATCTGCATTTTCGCGGCGAACTGCAGATCCCTCGCTGCGCTCGGGATGACAATTTACGAAAGGTCCTTTATATGTGCACCAACTCCTGCAGCTCTGCCAGGCCGGGCAATTTTACGAACTCGCCTTTCATCAATTCCAGCATGATCGCTTTTTGCGAGTGCAGGCGGTTCTCGGCTTGCTGAAAAACCAGCGACCTTGGCGAGTCGATGACATCGTCGGTGACTTCTTCGCCGCGGTGGGCGGGCAGACAATGGAGAAAGATGGCATCTGATTTGGCTTGGCGAAATAGCGTCGCATCGACCTGGTACGGAAGGAAGATATGCTTGCGGCTCTCGGCTTCCGTTTCTTTGCCCATGCTGGCCCAGATATCGGTGTAAATCACATCCGCGCCTGCGGCGGCTTCGTCGGGATCGTTGGTCACGGTGCAGGTGCCGCCGGTTTCGGCGCCACGTTTGCGTGCCCACTGGATCGACTCCGCGTCCAGTTCGTATCCTGGAGGCGAGGCGATCCAAACATGCGCGCCTAGTTGGGCTCCGGCAAAGAGCAGGGAGCGGGCTACGTTATTGCCATCGCCTATAAATACGACTTTCAAACCCTCCAGGTCGCCTTTCGCCTCCCAGATGGTCAGGTAGTCGGCCATGGCCTGGCAGGGATGACAGTAGTCGGTCAGGCCATTGATTACGGGAATGCTGGCGTAGCGGGCCATCTGCTCGACTATCTCGTGGGAGAAGGTGCGGATCATGATGCCTTGCACCATGCGCTCCAGATTCTTCGCCACGTCGTATACCGACTCGCGCTTGCCTAGATTAATCTCGGCGGGCGAGAGATAGAGCGCGAAGCCTCCCAGTTGCTGGATGCCTACATCGAACGTTACGCGGGTACGCAGGGACGGCTTCTCGAAGATCATGGCCAGCGTCTCGCGGCGTAGTGATCCGCTATAGGCGCTGGGGTGAGCCTTGACTTGGCGGCCCAGAGTAAGCAGGTACTGGATGTCGGAGGGCGAGAAATCTCTTATCGAGAGAAAGTCTTTGTTGGCATTGCCATCGCCATTCATGGTCTGCCTCCGGTTCCTGCCAGGGCTGGCTCTTCGGTATGCTCGTGCACGAACTTGGCAAGCAATTCGGCCAGGCCGGGCTCGGTGAGTTCTTCGACTTCGTAGGTCACTCGCAGATTGGGCCGATCTAGTTTGATTACTCGCGCCAGATCAATCGGAGTGGCAATCAAAACCAGATCGCAGGGCGTGCGGCGGATCGTCTCCTCCAGTTCGTGCCTTTGCATGGCGCTGTAACCCATGGCGGGCAAGAGGTTGGTCAGGTGGCTATAGCGTTCATAAGTGTTGCGGATGGAACCCACGGCGTAAGGCCGCGGATCCACTAATTCTGCCGCTCCATAGTGCCTGGCCGCGACTACACCGGCGCCGTAGGGCATTTCTCCGTGGGTGAGGGTGGGGCCGTCTTCGACGACGAGCACGCGCTGTCCCTTCACCAGACTTGGCTCGGGAACGGCGACACGGCAGGCCATCTCAAAAACCCGCGCTTTGGGGTTGTGGAGCTTTATGTTTTGGCGAACCGTCTCCACGTCGCGCTGCTCGGCGGTGTCTACCTTGTTAATCACGATCGCATGGGCGCGACGCAGATTGACTTCACCCGGGAAATACGACAGTTCATGGCCGGGACGGTGCGGGTCTACGACTACAATTTCCAGGTCGGAGACGTAGAAGGGCGTGTCGTTGTTGCCGCCGTCCCACAAAATTACGTCGGCTTCTTTCTCGGCCTGGCGAAGAATCTTTTCGTAGTCCACTCCGGCATAGACCACGGTTCCATGAATAATGTGCGGTTCATACTCTTCGCGTTCTTCGATGGTGCATTGCTGCAGGTCGAGATCCTCCATGGTGGCGAAACGCTGGACGGCCTGCGCTGCGAGATCTCCGTACGGCATAGGGTGTCGAATGACTACGGGCTTTCGACCCTGTCGACGCAATTCTGCGGCTACCAGGCGCGAGACCGGACTCTTACCGCATCCAGTGCGCACGGCGCAAACGGATATGACCGGAACCGAGGACTTGATCTGCGTGTGCTCGGTGCCCAAGAGCCAGAAATCGGCGTCGGCAGCGACGGCGCGGGAGCCTAGATGCATGAGGTTCTGGTGGGAAATATCGCTGTAGGAAAAGACCACTGCGTCAATTTTGTATTCGGCGATCAGCTTTTCGAGATCCTTCTCTTCGAAGATGGGAATACCTTCGGGATAGAAATGTCCGGCAAGTTCCGGCGGATAACGGCGTCCGGCGATGTCGGGAATTTGAGTGGCGGTGAAGGCGACTACGTGATAATCAGGATTGTTGCGAAACCGAACGTTGAAATTGTGGAAGTCTCTGCCGGCGGCACCAAGAATCAAAACTCTCTTCACAGATACACCTCCTTGAAGATCGTTTACCTGTTATTTTCTCGCTGGACGGCGACGGGGGCTGTACCGTTCGTCACAACCGGCGGTGACTTTTGATGCAGTCTTTTGATGCGGTCTTTTGATGCGGTCGGGGATCACACGTCCATGGTCGCAAGATCACAGACAGAGAACAGCCCAGGTCGGACAATATAAGTGGGCTGTAAGAGCCTTCGTAATGCGGGAGGCAGTTATGAAAAGGACCATTTCTCTATTTACTGTTTTGACGGCGGTTTTCATTATCTTGGTATGCGCGCGAGCGTTGGCGCAGGACAAGACGCCGGTCAAGGTGAAAAACTCGGAGGTGGTAACGGGAGTTGTTATTGTTCACGTCCAGAAGGGCGCGGAGTCTCTGGAATTGCAGTGTAACCAGGGAGCGGGGAGTTGCAAAACCCTGGCGTCCGGCAACTACTTGATGGTTCAACTTCCTCCGAACTACGGGATGTACGATTGCAAAAACGTTGAGGTTTATACAGGGGATCCAGATAAGCCAGATGAGGCAAAACTGGTGGGCGCGTATTGCCTGATGGAGAAGTGATTCTTTCGGGCGAGCATGCTACATCACAATGGCGGCGGCTCCGTCGATGGAGTCGTCTTTTAGCGCAATTAAAGCTTCATTGGCCTGGTCGAGGGGAAATGGAGTTACTTTCGGCCTTAGGCCAATCTCGGTTGCGATTTGAAGGAAGTCTCGCGCGTCGGCGCGCGTCATATTTGCGACACTCCTGAGCTGGCGCTCGCCCCACAATAGGCTGTCGTAGTCAAACTGCGGAATCCTGTCTAAGTGAATAGCGTTGATGGCGACCACTCCTCCTTTCCGCAGGCTGGCTAGAGCTGCGATTACAACATCGCCGCTGGGGGCAAACGTCACGGCACAGTCGAGCTGGGCGGGAGGTTTGTCCGTCTCGCCTCCCACCCAAACCGCACCGAGAGAAGCGGCTAGCTGGCGATGGGACGCTCCTCGGGTGGAAACGTAGACCTCGCAATTCCAGGCGCGCAGGACCGCAATGGCCAGATGGGCAGACGCTCCGAACCCGAAGAGGCCTACACGGTCGCCAGGCTTGACGCCTGCCACACGAAGGCTTCTAAACCCTATAATGCCGGCGCATAACAAGGGCGCGGCATGCAGATCGTCAAGTTGATCGGGAAGAGGAAACGTAAAATCCGAACGCACGACGGCGCATTCGGCATAGCCGCCATCCACGGTGTAACCGGTGAATGTGGGCGCATCGCAGAGATTTTCGAGGCCGAGGCGGCAGTATTGGCAGGTACCGTCGGTTCCTCCCAGCCAGGAAACGCCTACGCGAGTGCCGGCGGGAAGATCATTCGGGGCTCCGGCTACTACGTCTCCAACGATCTGATGTCCGGGAATTATTCCCTGCCGGTGCGGTGGCAAGTCGCCTTCAACTATGTGCAGGTCGGTGCGGCATACTCCACAGGCACGCACACGCAGAAGGACTTGGCCGGGCTTCGGTTCGGGCGTTGCCAGTTCACCGATCCGAAGAGGGCGATGGCGAACGTCCTGCGGTGAGGTTAGAGTGGCGGCTTTCATCGGGCGGCTTTCATCGATCCACGCGCGAGTCTTTCTCACAGAGCGACCGTCGCGAAATTAATATACTCCTTCCGCTGAGCGATCTGTGTGAACAGTGGCGCTTTTGCTTCATCACGTTGGTTTGTGACTCGCGTTACGGCAAACGGTTATTCGGAGGACGATATTAAGAGATTGGCCGATCCTAATTCGGAGACTACGATGGAACCGTTTCACTTTCACCTCTTCGTCTGCACCCAGCAAAAACCAGAAGGAGTTCCCTCTTGCCCGTCCAGCGGGTCGTTCGGGGTGCTCGGCGCGCTGGATCACGAAATACAGGCGCGAGGTCTTGGCAACGATGTGCAACTCACTACTTGCGGTTGCATGGGGCTTTGTGATGAGGGTCCGGTGATGGTCGTCTATCCGGCTGGGGTATGGTACCGGCGGGTGAAGGCGGCGGATGTATCCGAGATTGTTAGTGCGCATCTGAGTAATGGCAAGCCCATCGAGCGTTTGGTATGGAACGACGCTCCCGCGATGAAGGCCATGGCAATTGAGCATGGGGAAAAGTACCGCGAGGCGATGGCGGCCCGCGACAAAGCCGGGACCCTGCCTGACCGGCTCGATCAGATGATTCGTGGCTACTGGCCTAGTCGTTGCCTGCTTACGGCGCTGGAACTTGACGTTTTTAGCGCTGTCGGCGAGGGAGGCACCGCCGAGCAGATTGGAACTAAGATCCTCGCGAACGCCCGCGCGGTTGGCATGCTGCTCAACACGCTCGTTTCCCTTGGGCTGCTCTCGAAAGGCGGCGACGTTTACAAGAACACGCCGGAGTCAGCGCGCTTCTTTGTGCAAGGCTCCAAAGACAACCATCGCAATGGACTGCTGCACATCGCCAACATCTGGCATCGCTGGAGCACTCTGACCGACGCAGTGCGGAGTGGCACCCGCGTCCCCATTAGTCGAGACGACACTCCTGCATGGACGCGCGACTTCGTTACCGCCATGCAACGTAACGCGAAAGATCGCGCCCCGCTGGTGGTGAAGGCGCTGGGGACGGCTGGGGTGCGCCGCGTTCTTGATCTCGGTGGCGGCTCGGGCGTCTACTCCATCGCCTTCGCAAAAGCTTCTCCCGAGGTGCGCTGCGAGATTCTTGACGTGCCGGAGGTCGTGCCGCTCACCACCGAGTATGTCAGCCGGGCTGGCGTCGCAGCGCAAGTGAGCCTTCGGGCTGGGGACATGCTGCACGGCGCTTTTGGCTCCGGCTACGACATCATCATGCTGAATGCGATCTGCCACATGTTTTCTCCGGAACAGAACCGGGATATTTTCCTTCGCGCACGCCGGGCACTCGCGCCTAACGGCCGCCTGGTGGTGCAAGACTTCATCCTCAATCCGGAGAAGACCGGACCGCAGCACGCGGCGCTGTTCTCACTGAACATGCTTGTCAGCACCGACTCGGGCGCCAGCTATAGCGAGTCTGAATATACGGAGTGGATGAAGAGCGTGGGGTTCGCCGCGGTGAGCCGGATCGACCTGCACGGGCCCAGCAGCCTGATTGTGGGAGCAGTGAAATAGGGGCAGCCGCAATTCGGCGCGACGACATCACATAGGTCTGTTACTGCTGTCACCGACGGACGGTAGCCCGCGGAATATCATGTTCACAAGTTGCTTTCTGCCCGAGCCCTTCTTCACCGGAGGCCACCATGCAGCGATGCGTGCTGATGCTGCTTCTAATCTTACCGATTTCGTTGGCCGTTTCCCTCTCAGCACAACTCAGCAACCCACAACAACAGGCGATACGTCCGGTAGAGGGAGCCAGCATCTTTCGAAGTTATTGTGCTTCTTGCCATGGGCTGGGTGCGCGCGGGAAGGGGCCGGTCGCCCAGGCGCTGAAAAGAGAAGTTCCCGACTTGACGCGGCTTGCACTGCGAAATGGCGGCGCGTTTCCCGGCATTCATGTGCGGACCATCATCATGTTTGGCGGAGACGAGTTGCTGTCGGCACACGGATCGAAGGTGATGCCGATTTGGGGATCAATCTTCCACGAGATTGAATTCGATCAGGACTTGGGCAATGTGCGACTGGAAAATGTCACTCAGTACTTGGAGTCGATTCAGCGGAAGTAGTGCGGCAGTTTGCGCATCGGGTCGCTGCACGGGTCGCGGGACGGTCTGACCAGCGAGCGGTTTATACATTCCCGCTCTACGCTGACGCGGCCCGCGCCTGTGGTTTCTTGGTCACTGTGAAACCGCCCATCAGTTTCCTGACACCGAAGATCAGCGCGAACAAGAGGAGAGACGCTCCCACGCCGATCGCAACGCCTTGCTGTAAACCTTGCGTGTGCGCCGCAGTTTTTGCCTGAATCGCAGCGGTTGCGTCAGCTTGCATCTGCGCCTGCAGGGCCGCGATTTGTTGGTGCTCATCGGCGATCTGTTGTTGCAGGGGCGCGGTGGCTTGCGAGGCTGCCGTCTGCTCCTGCTGTTTGACGTACAGCTGATTCCACTCCTGAAGAGCCTGATCGTAGTTCCGCCACGAGTCCGCGCACGGGCCTGTGTTAAAGATCTGGCGACAGGTCGGCTTCAGAGGAGCGGGTGGGAGTTGAGCGGCTGCGTCTATCTGCATGGCATCCTCCAAGTGTGTAAGTGTGACTGGCTGGCAGAACGGCGGGCAAGATTACGCGAGTAACGAAAACAGGCGCTCAGTGTTCATGGTCGTGTTCGTGTTCGTGGCGCGAATGGCCGTGAAGGTGGGGGTGGGAGTGTTCGACTCCATCGTGGGAGTGGCGATGGGCGTGAATGAGATTTGCCCTTAGGAGCAGGTCGGTGTTGGAAAGAATCTCGGACGGAGTTCCTTCGGCAATTACAGCGCCTTCCTCGAGCACGAGAACGCGATCGGCAATGTCTTCGACAATCTCCAACTGATGAGTTGCGGTGACCACGGTCCTGGCCGTGCCTTTCCAATGTTGGATGAGGTCGATGACTTGGCTCTGGCTTTTGGGATCAAGGGTCGCTGTGGGCTCATCGAGCAGCAGGACTTCGGGATCGAGAACCAGGACGGAGGCGAGCGCGACCCGTTTTTTTTCGCCGCCTGAAAGACGATAGGGAGAACGGTCCCTCAAGTGCGTAATGGACATGGTCTGGAGCGTTTCCTCAACTCGCAGAATCACCTCTTCCCTGCTCCATTGCAACTGCAAGGGACCGTATGCGACTTCGTCGAACACCGTTGGATTGAAGAGTTGGACATCCGGATTTTGAAAGACGAGCGCTACGCTTCGCCGGAAGTTCAGAAAGAATTCCTCTTCTTGCAGGCGCTCTTGGGTAAGTGCATCGCCTTTGAATTTGACCGATCCTGACGCGGGAAAATAGAGCGCATCCAAAATTCGCAAGAGTGTGGACTTCCCGGAGCCGTTGGCGCCGAGCAAGGCAATCCGATTCCCTGCCTCGATTTTAAGCGTGAGACCACGGATCGCAGGGATCGCTTCGTAGGAGAAGCTGATGTCTTGCAGTTCGAAAATTGCCGCCAATTTCGCTTACCTCCCCATCCAGACCGCTACGCAAGCGGTCAGGAAGAAAGCAGTCAGGCTGACGTAATCGCGCGGTTGGAGGCGGAAGTCGTTTAAGAGACGGACGTCTCCGCGAAAACCGCGAGACAACATGGCAAGATAGACCCCCTGGCTAAGTTCGATGCTCTTGCTGAGAAGGACACCGGCCGTACGGGTCGTCATTCTGCGCCGCTCCGCGCCACTCAGAATACCGACAGTTCGGCTTTGCCTGGATTCGAACATCTGGTTCGCGGTTTCGATCAGCAAGAATACGTAGCGATGCGTCATGGCCAGCATGGTCACGATCTCGGCTGGAAGGTGCAGCGAACGGAGCGCCTTCAGGATGTGTGTCCATGCGGTCGAAAGAACCAGGACCGTTGTCAGGGTCGCCGCAGTTTCGACACGCAAGACGAGTAACACTGCAGTTCGCACTCCTTGGACGGAGATGGAAAGGTGCAGGGCTGGTGCCGTGAGCACTGGCTGGCCTGGAGTAAGAAATAATGCGGGCACAGCGATCACTCCCGAAAAGCCTAGAACCACGAGCCATACTCGTCTTGCCAGTGAAGTGAGGCTCACTCTCGAAGCGACCGCCAGGGCAACCGCGACCAGGAAGATGGCAGCAATGGCCTCGGGCCGGCGGCAGAGGATTACCGAAACAACCAGCGCGAGGATTCCGAGAACCCGGACGCGCGGATCGAGTTGCTGCAGCAGTCCGGGCTGAGTTGCGGCTTGTTCCGATTGCAGAGCTTTCGACACAGCTCTGGCGAAACCTTGCAATGTGGATTCGAGGAAGGAATTTCGCCGCGAATTTCGGCTCGTATTTCGGGTCGTATTTCGGCTCATGGGCGCAGGTTCCCCGTTGACCATTTTCTGCCAATCGCTCGCGCGACCAGCGCCAAGAGGACAAGGAACCCTACTCCAAAAATTGCCGAGAGCAAATAGCCGAACATTTGGTTTCTGATAAAGCTCGGCGCATAGCCGGGGAACGGCGCCGTCCACATGTTCGACAATCTTTGAATCCCCACAGGAACGGACGATGGAGGCGCGTGGTTTCCCGACGTGGCTGCGATCTGGTCGCGCGCGTGAGGATTCATGAAGGCAGAGGATGACCACTCTCCCCAGGCCGTCCCCGCGGCCAAAATGCCAAGCGGCGTGAACAACATCAGGCAAGCTACGATCCACCAGAGGCGTCCGGGTGAGGGCTCAGCGCTTGCGCCGGCGGTTGTTGTAGCCGAAGCTGGCGGGGGCGTCGCCGCGAAACCGCTTCCCCCGCTTACTCCGCTCAGGAGACCTAAATCGGCACGCTGCAGATAGGACACCATACCTGCCGCTATCACGGCTTCCGCCAGCCCTGCGAACGTGAGATGTCCGATCATCATGGCGGGAATGGCAACGTGCAACGGATAGGGCGCGTATAGCGGCGTGCCGCTGGAGTCATGAAAAAGCCTGGGCTGAATCCCGAGTTCAAGCGCTGTGACCAGAGCGGAGGCGTTGATGGCAACATAACCGGCGATAGCTGCTGCCAGCACTCGTTGGCGAGATTTCAGATCGGAGTTTGCCGCGACTAGTCGGTAAACGGCGTAGGCGGTGAACGATCCGACCATTGCCATGTTGAAGCAATTTGCTCCCAGGGTGGTGATTCCGCCGTCGCCGAAGAACAACGCCTGAATGGCGAGAGCGATCGAAATGGCAAGAATTGAACCCCAGGGGCCGAGCACGATGGCGGAGATACCAACGCCAACTGCGTGGCCGGTGGTTCCTCCGGGCAGCGGCACATTGAACATCATGACGACAAAACAGAAAGCGGCAAAGACCGAGATCAGCGGGATGGCGCGCGTGGCGAGAAGCCGCTTGATGCGCTTCAGGGCCGCATACCAGCCTGACGCTGCGACCACATAGAAAGTGGCACAGGTTGACGGGCTGAGGTAACCATCGGGAATGTGCATGATCTGGTCAATTTCTACCGGGTTTGCCGGCTCGAACGCAAGGCGATTCCAAACCTCCGCGGGTAACGCTGCCGATGGAAACAGGCCGTCACCGCAGCGCTGAAGCGGCTGCGCCACCCAAAAGCAAACACAACGCCAAGCAGTTCGGCTGCACTCTTAACTGCAGGGCAGTTTCACTTGTACCCGGCAGCCTCGCTTTTCTGCCCGGTTGGAGAGCGTAATCGAGCCACCGTGCGCTTCGACAATCTGTCGCGAGAGCGCCAATCCTATGCCACTACCCGCGGGCTTGGTCGTATAGAAAGGAACGAATGCGTTGCTTGGATTCAGAAGACCCAGGCCGTTATCGTCAATGGTCAGGACAACATTCTGATCCTCGACTGCCCAATGCAATGTTACTTGGGGCTTCTGAACCTCCACGCCGTTCGTGGAGTTGCGGGCGGAATGATCGTCACCCGGGCTCGGCTCGAGTGCCGCTTCGACCGCATTGCGGACGAGATTGATCAGCATCTGCTCGATCTGATCGGCATCCACCATCAGCATCACGTCCGGACCCCGAGAAATCTCGACTGTCATGCGGGTCTCGAGGAACACAACCCGCTCCACGATCGGGAGCAGCGCAACTTTGTTGAGGGCGGGAGGGGGCATCTGGGCCAATTGCCGATAGGCTTGAAGGAATCGGTTGAGCGATGCGGTGCGATCTTCGATGATGGCTAGACCGCGCTCGAAGTCGCGACGGTCTTCAGGGTTGAGTTGGGTTTCCGCGAGGCGCGCGCTCAAACTGCCCGCAATCGATTTGATAGGAGCCAGCGAGTTGTTAAGTTCGTGGCCAAGGACCCGGATCAACCGTTGCCATGCGCTGCGCTCCTCTTCTCGGAGTGCGCGGCTGACGTCGGAGAGCACAATCAGAGTGTGCGGCACACCCTTCTCCCGGAACTTGCTTTGCCGAACCAGCCAGCGGGCGCTGGAACTGTTGGCGGGCAAGGCTACGAGAGCCTCGCTTGCGACGCCGAGGCAATCGGCTAGTCCGATTTCGTCCGCGGTGCGTCCCAGAAGGCGAACCGCGGCTTGTTGAAGAAGTTTTTCGCCCGCGGGATTCACCAGTCGAAGCACGCGCCCTGGGTCAAAGGCGAATAAGGGAGCATCGATTTCTTCGACGACCCGCCGCAGCAGCGCGGTCGCTTCGATGGCTCGGATTCGCTGATCGGCGAGCAGGTCGGCGAGTGCGTTGACTTCGAGCGAAAGCTCTCCCAACGCGTCGTCGGCAATGGCTCCGCGGGCGCGAAAGGAATAATCCTCTTCGCGAAGGGCCGCCACCACGTTGGCCAATGTTTGCAATGGTCGAACCGTTTGGTCGTGCAACAGCAGAGCCAGTATCCACCAGACAAACAGCTCCAGGAACGAGAGAGCTAACTTCGATTCCGTGGACCAGGGCTGGCGCCAGATGAAAATGCCGCTGACTGCAATTCCCGGTAAGGCGACGAGCAGCGCGTAGAGACTGATGCGATGCTCGTAGTGGAGGCGAAATCGCTTGCGAGGAGACTTCCGCATCGCTGGCTTGCCTCTGGTGTTTGTTTGCGGGTCAGGAAAGCCTTGCGGGCTAGAGGGCATATTTTTCCATGCGCCGATAGAGGGCGCCACGGCTCAGCCCCAAGGCTTCGGCGGCCTGGCTGATATTCCCCTGAAAACGCTGCAGAGCTTTTCGGATGAGAAGCGCCTCCACCGCCTCCAGGCTTAGCTC
>JBEKED010000081.1:0-13111 GCA_050014035.1 Terriglobales bacterium | reverse complement strand
GTGATTCTGGTTTTCGCTCCAGTCGACCGCATGGTGCGGATTTCGCTGCGGCAGGAGGCGCTGGAGGTTCCTCCGCAGGACATCATTACTCGCGACAACGTTACGCTCAAAGTGAATGCGGTGATTTTTCTGCGTGTGATCGATCCCAATAAAGCGGTGGTCGAGGTTTCGAATTACGCTTACCAGACTTCGCAGTTTGCACAGACTACTTTGCGCTCGGTGCTGGGCGAACAGGAACTCGACGAACTGCTGGCGCATCGCGACAAGATTAACTTGCGGCTGCAGAGCATTCTCGACACGCATACCGCTCCCTGGGGCGTGAAGGTCGCTAACGTTGAAGTCAAGCAGGTGGATATGCCCGAGTCGATGTTGCGCGCCATGGCCAAGCAGGCGGAGGCGGAGCGGGAGAAGCGGTCGAAGATCATCCACGCGGAAGGCGAGTTTTCGGCCGCGCAGCGCCTGGTGGACGCTGCACATTTGTTATCTTCCGAGCCGGCCAGTATCCAGCTACGGTATTTGCAGACGCTTACGGAGATCGGGGTCGAGAAAAATACGACCGTCGTCTTTCCGGTACCGATCGATTTCTTCTCCGGTTTGCAGAACTTGCTGGCTGTGCCGAAAACACCGGTTGCGCCGGCAAAGGACTAGGGGGTTCACTTAATTTTCATGTCCACGGCGCAACACGATACCGAGATCACGCTTGGCACAGCACGGATGCTGGGTATCTTTTTCGCGTTTGTGCTGGTTTGCGCTTTCTTCTTTGCCATCGGCTTTTCGCTGGGCAGAAAAACCAGCCTTGTGACCGCGGGCAACTGGGCGGGCACTTCCACGGCGGCTCCGGCAACTGTGGTTCGGCCATCGCCCGCAAAGGCCGATGCTGCGCCGGCGGCCAGCTCGAGCGACTTCAGCTTTTATAAAGCAGTCGGCGAGAAAACGGCCGACGCGAGCGTGACGCCGGCGGCTAGCACGACTCAAACTTCTTCGACTCCTGCGGTCGCGACTCCCGCTGCCGTTACTTCAGTTGCACCCGTGCAAACTACGGCGGGCAGCGCAACTGGCGCGTCGGCGGAGATGCCCGTGAATTCCTCCGCAAGCGCAGCGCCCCCGAGCGGCTTCTACGTGCAGGTTGCCGCGGTCAGCCGACAGGAAGACGCCGCCGCGCTCGTCGAGGCTCTGAAGAAGAAACAGTATCCCGCCTTCAGCGCCAACAATCCTACGGCCGACAAGTTCTATCACGTTCAGGTTGGTCCTTACGCCGAGATGAAAGACGCGGAGGCCATGCGCGCCCGGCTGGTGAGCGATGGCTACAATCCGATTGTGAAAAGATAGAGAATTTTGTAATTTTGTAATCGGGTAATTTGGTAATTGAAGATCCCATGGTGATGGCGTTTCAAACTTTGGGTTTCAAATTACAAAATTACCAAATTACAAATTGTTTCTCCCCCATGGCTTCTCCCGCTCCCAATCTTGATCGCTTTCTGCATGCGATTGCCGACCCTACTCGCCGCCGGATTCTGTTGGCGCTCAAGGAAGAAAGCGGCGGCCTTTGTGCTGGCGATATCGAGCAATTCGTCAAGCTGGCGCAGCCCACGGTTTCGCATCACATGCGGATCCTGGAAAAGGCCGGGCTGGTAAAGGCCCGACGAGAAGGCCATTGGCGACGGTACCGCCGCAACGAGAAGTTGATTGCGGAAATGACTCGGGGATTGAAAGGCCGGATTTAGAAAGCTGCAACTTTCGAGGTGGACGGGCGAGGACGCCCGTCGCTCCACTATTTTATTCGGCTAGGTCCCTGCGCCTGCGGATTGGGCTTTCTCTTCGGCCTTGTTCTCTTCTGCCGTTTCCCTCGTCGATGTTTTCGCTGCGGCTTTTGCGTCGCGCTGGCTCAGGGCGCGCACCTGGGAAATCAGGTCCGCCACTTCAAACGGTTTTGCCAACGACGGGACGCCATGCTCGTGCAGGAAGCTTCTGGTCTCGGCATCAGTCACGGTGGAGAACATCAGTAGAACACCTTTTTCAAGGCCGGGACAATTGGTGGCGATCCACGCGTACATTTCGCGGGCGCTACAGCCGCCGGGCATGCGGCCATTCATCACGACTACGTCGAAAATTCCGTTGCGCAGCCGCTGCTGCGCGTCTTCGACACTCATAGAAGTAGTCACGTCGGCCCCAGCGCCCACCAGCACATCGCGCTCGAATTCCATCACCGCTTCTTCGTCTTCCACGAGGAGCACGCGGCCCGCCAGCACCGACTCTCGCCGCGGCGGCGCTGCAGCCTCGGGCTGCGCGGGTTTCTCGCTGGCCAGCAAGCGGACGGTAATGGTCGCTCCGCCTTCATCGCGGTTGCGCGCCGAGATTTCGCCGCCATGTTCCTTGACAATGCCATAGCAGATGCTCAAGCCGAGACCAGTTCCCTTGCCCACCGATTTGGTGGTGTAGAAGGGATCGAAGATCCGGCTTGGGTCTTTGATTCCCGGTCCGCTGTCCTCAAATTCGACACATACGTGAGCATCCCTCTTGAACATGCGCACCTTCAACTTGCCGCTGCCGGAGTTCTCCACCACGGCATCGAGTGCATTGTTAATGATGTTCAGGAAGACCTGTTCCAACTGGTGGGGATCGCCGACCACCGAGGGCACATCTTCGGGAATCTCGCGTTCCAAGGTAACGTTGTTGACCTTCAAATCGTATTCGCGCAGCATGAGGGACTCTTCCAGCACCTTGCGCAAATCGACTTCCTGTTTTTGCGGCTTGCGCTGGCGCGCGAAGGAAAGCAGGTTCTGCACCACGCGGTGCGTCCGCTGGGCTTGTTTGAAGAGCTTATGCACGTAGTCGGCGGAACGGTGGTCAAGGCCGGCGCCTTCTAGCAGTTGTGCGTAGCCCAGGATGGCCGTGAGCGGATTATTCAACTCGTGCGCTACACCGGCAATCAGTTGGCCGACGGCCGACATCTTCTCGCTTTGCAGAAGTTGCTCCTGGGTTCGGCGCAAGTCTTCGTAGGCGCGGCAAGTCTCTTCGTAGAGCTGAACCTTTTCAATCGTGGTCGCGAGTTGCCGGCTGATGGCGACCAGCAGATTCTCATCGTTGCTGGAATAGTGGCGGTCTTCCTTGCTGGCGATTCCCATGATGCCGATGGGCTTTTCCTTGCTCCAGAGGACCACCCAGATCCAGTAGGGTAAGCGGTCGGCACACATAAACTCGACCACCGCCGGGGGCAGGTGCGGCACAAAGTCCTGGGTCACTACTTCCGCTCGCGAACGCACCACCAGGTCGCCGAGGCCCTCGGGAAAGACAACTTCAGACATGCGCACCCGCGCTTCGCTGCGCGGTCCCCAACCGGCGCGCCGGCGGAAGGTGCCCGCCGGTTCAGCGGCCAGATAGACCGAGCCGGTCTCCGCTGCAAATAGTGAAATTACCTGGCGCAGGGTGAGGTTCAAAATCTCGTCCAGATCGAACGACTGAGTAGCAATGACGGCCAGGGCGTTCAGCGCATTCAGTTCGCGATTGCGGCGCCGCATCTCGTCTTCCGAGCGTTTTTTCTCGGTGATGTCGAGAACGAAGCCCTGGTAGCGCTCAATGTTGCCGCTGGAATCGCGCGTCGCAAAGCAGCTCTGCGCCACCACCAGGAGAGTTCCATCTTTGCGGCGCACCGTAATCTCAAAGTTGCGCACGTAGTTGTGCGCTTCGATTTCCCGGCGGAAGGCTTCCCGCTCCTCGGGAACGGCATTGAACACGCTGCCGACGTCGAGCGCCATCAATTCGTCGCGGCTGCTGTAGCCGAGCATGGTGACAAAGGCATCGTTGCAGTCGAGCAAATTCCCTTCCGGCGTGGCTACGAACACGCCTTCCTGCGCCTGCTCGAAGAGCATCCGGTATTTTTCTTCCGCCACCTGACGTTCGGTGGTGTCGTGCACCACATGGATGACGCCTTTCTGCTGGCCTCCCTGCTCGGCATAGGAGGAAGTCGAGACCACCGACTGGCCGCCGAAGCACAGATCCGTGCCTTCGGTGAGCCCGGAGCCGCGTTCGCAGTACGGACATCCGCTCCAGGCGTGGCTTTGCGGCAGAACTTCTTTGCAGAGATTGCCCAAAACATCGGCCGGCGCTTTTTCCAGGCGCTGCAGCAGGGTTTGATTGGTCTTGAGGATGCGGAAGTCGGAATCGTGCGCCAGAATCAGATCCTGGATGGAATCGAAAGTGTTCATCCACTGGCGCTGCGAGCGCAGCACCTGCTCCAGCAAGCGCAGATTCTCGACTGCAATGCCCAGCGCCTGCGCCGCCGTCTCCAGAAATTCGAGTTCTTCCCGCGTATGGCGGCGGCTGCCCGAGTAGCCAAGCGAGAGCATCCCAATCACCGATTTTTTGCCGAGCAGTGGGAGCAGCACCACGTGATGGATGCCGTATTTCCTCAGTTGCTCCTGGCCTGAAGCAGGCATCTCGGAGAGTTTGCGGACGGCCGCGCGGTTTTCCTGGAGGACGCCGGCCTCGGCTTCGCCGCTTTCGGTTTGAGCGATGGCGCGCAGAAAGTCTCCCGACAGCCCGGCGTGCTGGGTCGGCACCAGACGGTTACCGTCCATCACGTGGAACCATGATGCCTTCGCCCCGGCAATAGCTTTCAGTTTTTCCAGGGCAATCTGCATCATGGGAGCGGGATTCTGGCCGCGCGCAATGGTCACGGTCAATTCGTTTAACACCGCCAGCCGACGGGTGCGCAGGCGCGAGTCGTCGAGCACGATCAACAGAAGACTCGAGCTGAAGAGCACTTCCGCCAGCAGATATCCGTCGCCCGGAATGTGACTGGTATATTTTGGCCAGTTCAGATTGAGGGTCAGGAGGCCAGCGGTAAACAGGAATGAACCGATTCCAATGCGACCGAAGCGGTAACGCAGGAATTCGACGACCGCCCAGCCGGCCAGCAGTCGGCAGGCAACATCCAACCCGACCGTCAGGGTCTTCGCATTGACCGAGTAGAGCGCATCGGGAAAATAGACGGGGCGCATGGCGGCGAACACGATCAGCACCCAGGAAAGGGCAATCCACACGGTTAAGGCCCGCCGCGCTTGCGCGGACAGTAGCGCCGCAGCCGCGAACAACGCCATGGCGAGCGCAAAGTCGGCCTGCGCGAATGCGGCTAACCATCTGGACGCGGAGTGCAACTCACCGGCGCGTGTTACCCAAAGAAACGATCCGTAGGCCAGCCAGCCCGCTCCCCAGACGAGCAGACAGCGCTCCCGAAACGCCCGGAAGAAAAGTAGGCTGGCGACGACGGCAATGAGGGCGGCCGTTTCCCGGGCGGTCAACCACGGGACCGAGGACATGCCAACCGAATTCCCAAATAGCCAGGCAGGACCCATAAACAGGCGCACGAACACCCAATCCTTTAAATATCACGCACGCCGTGTCTCGATGGCGGATTTCCGCCTCCCATTGGTTACTTTCGGAATGTGAAGTCGCAGCCTAGAATGAGCGATACATCTACATAGCACCATGCCTAACGATCGCATATTGGTGGTGGACGACGAGGAGACGATCCGAGAGATTGTCTGCTCCATGCTGGCCGGAGCCCATTTTCAGACGCGGCAGGCGGCCAATGGGATTGAAGCGCTCTCCATTCTGGAATCCCGTGAAGAATTCGATCTGGTTCTCTCCGACCTGATGATGGCCGAGATGGATGGGATCGCCCTTTTGGAGCGGATGAAGGAACGCTATCCGGACGTGCCCGTGGTCATGGTCACCACCGTCCACGATATTTCGGTCGCGCTGCAGGCAATTCGCAACGGGGCTTACGATTATCTGCCTAAGCCTTTCGAACGCGAGCAACTGCTGGCCACGGTGCGGCGCGCGCTGGAAAATCGGCGCCTGAAACGCGAAAACGACGCCTATCGCACGAATCTCGAAGGGTTGGTGGCGGAGCGTACCCAGCAATTGAATTCGGCGCTTTCGAAATTGGAAGAATCCTACGACATTACGTTGGCAGCGTTGGGCGATGCGCTCGATCTCAAGGATAACGAGACCGAGTTCCATTCCCGCCGTGTGACCGCATTCACCATCGCGATCGCCAGGAAAATGGGTTTGTCCAAAGAAGAGATCAAAGTGATTGCCCGGGGGGCTTTTCTGCACGACTTCGGAAAAATCGCCATTCGCGACGATATCCTCTTCAAGCCCGGCAAACTCACGGACGAGGAAATGGACAACATGAAGGAGCACTGCTACTACGGCTACAAGATCATCTCCCGGATTCCATTCCTCGCGGAGGCTGCCGAAATTATTTACTGCCACCAGGAGCACTACGATGGCACCGGCTACCCCCGCGGCTTGAAGGGAGAAGAGATTCCGCTGGGCGCACGAATTTTTGCCATTGCCGATACGCTCGATGCCATGAGAACGGATCGCGTCTACCGTAAGGCCCAGAGCATCGAGGCGGTTCGCGCCGAAATACAACGCTGGTCTGGCCGTCAGTTCGACCCAGAAATCGTCAAAGTTTTCCTCGAGATGCCCGATACCATCTGGGAAGACCTGCGCAATGACATCGACAGGGCGAATAAGTCTTTTCCGAAGTTATAACCAGCGACACGGCGGCGCATGAATCTTCGACCCTGCGCAGCATTTCTTGCCTCGCCACGACCCCGACCGACGAATTCCAGCCACAGCATGTGACGGTCACGGCGCCCGTAAACGCGATGTTTGTTTTGAAATAGAAAGCGGCGAGCGAGTCGTCTCCGCCCGACCGTCCACTCGAATCCGGAGCCTACTGGTTGCGGACGACTTCGGTTCTTGAGGAAATCCGGGTCGCATCGACGGTCACTTCGCGCTGAATCTCCATTTGGATCGACGACCCTACTTCCAGCCTCACGTCGGCGCCGCGCGAGAGCATTCCAATCGCGAGACCAACCGCTCCTCCAGCTGCCGCCCCGATTCCGGCTCCCTTCAGACCGTGGGTCACACCGCCGATGGTCGCTCCCGTGGCTGCCGTGGCCGCAGCGGTCTCGGCCTTCTTGCCGGTGTCGCTATCCTGGCGAATGGTTCCCTCGGAATCTTTCATCGTCGTATTCTCGGAACCGGGAGCGTTCTCGATCGAACCGCCCAGCATCACGGTGTAGCCGTTGGGGTAGATCATCGAAGTGAAATGGATCAGCACTTCGGCGCGTCCCTTGACATGGCCGCCGCGCTGCACGCGCTCGATCTTGCCCTGGATATAAGTTCCAGCCGGAATCACAACTCGTTCGTTGACCAGGAAGGGAAAGGCGGTCTCGGCATATACCGGGTCCCCGTCCTTGGCGGTCTTCGTTGAAATCGCCTGTTTCAGCGACAGCGGAATCGAGGTGCCGGCGGGAATGGTCAGCATCGCTTTGGCTGGCTCAACCGATGGCGCCGAGGGAGCCGGAGCTGCGGAGGTTTGTGCGGTTGCGATTCCGATCAGGAGCAGAAACCAAAGCGAAGCAGTCAGTACTTTCATCGAGATTTTCATCGAAGGACCTGCCTTGTGAGATGACGAGTTTTATGGCCTGCTGAAAAGCACAGTCTCGTATCAGGGTATCGCTTTAGCGATACCACCAATCGTTTGAAATCAGGTTCCCCTTTAGGGGCCGCGGAACTCGACTTTCACCAAACTGTTTAACCGCTACTTCTCCGCGCGCGGTTCTCGATTACATTGCCCATAAACTGGGATTGGAGTTTTTGCGCGCAGCCCTCGCCGCAAACATGCAGCGCGCCTTCCTGCACGGCCAGCTTCTCGTCCCACGGCGCCAGATGCATGACCGGCAGACCGTAGTCGTCAAACGAGCTCCACGCAATCCACCAGCGGTCGCTCACCCCTTTTTGGATGCCGCAATTGGGGCCGGCGCAACGGTAAAACGAACTTGCGATACGAACTACATTGTCGGACATGGTCACCCTGCGTACTCCGCATTGTAACTGAGGAGTAATTGCCGGGTCACCAGCCGTTTTGGGGGAGGAAGCGGCGGCTATGTGCTGGCGGTTGCCGAAGCAGATTTTGGAGTGGTACGTGCCACCGTTACTTCTTTGATACCCGCTTGTATGGCGTGCTCCAGGTCGAGGTGGGGCACGGGAGATGCCGCTGCGGCGCGATAGAACTTCAGGGCGTCTTCCGGTCGGTCGAGGCGCTTCAGGCAGATTCTGGCCGCGGCCATCTGCGCCATGAGCGCCTGGCGCTCGGCGGGATAAGATTGGATCAGGTTCTCCAACTCGCTCAGGGCGCGGTCGTAGTTTTCGCGCTCTTCGAGCATGCGGCAGAGTTCAAACCATGTCGAGACAGGCAGTTTCTGGCCGCCCGAGTTCAGAAAGTCTTCATAGTCCTGCCACGCTCCGTCGGGGTTTTTCGCCTTCAGGTGAAGTTCGCAGGTCTTCGCGGTGGCTTCGTAATATGCGGGGAGTTCCTGTCGGCGCCAGTAGATCTGGCGCAGGGAATTCCAGGCGTCGATCGAGTTTGGATGGGTCGAAAGATATTGCTGCAACACGGTAACGGCCTCGTCGAACTGGCCATGTTCGAGGAGCTGGTTCGCGCGCTCAATCTCCGGATCGCACTGCCAAGTCAGTTCCTTCTCGACCTTCTGGTTCACGCGCGTTTCAAATCCCGAATAACGCAGCGCTACGGCCCCGATGGCGCCAAACACAAAACCGCCGACGTGGGCCCAGTGGGCGACTCCACTCATCTTGCCGAACAGCGAACCATAGAAGATTTCCATCGTGACCCACAGGGGCAACAACCAATACGCCGATGCTTGAAAACGGTAGGTGCGGAAAAAACCCAGGATCCACATCATCTCGATCTTCATCCTGGGGAAGCGGATTAGAAATGCACCCATTAACGCCGCGATTGCGCCCGATGCTCCAACGCAGGGAATGATGCTGCCGGGATTGGTCCAGGCATAAAATTGCAAAGCGGCCGCACCGGCGACCAGATAGAAAACGGTAAACAGGGGGCGGCCCCAGACGTCTTCCAGCACAAATCCCGCCAGCCACAGAAACCACATGTTGCCGATCAGGTGCAGCCATCCGCCATGCAGAAAGTTCGCCGTGAGATAGGTGATCGCCCGCGGATGCGCTGGAATGAATGCATACTTTTCCTGCAGGGAATCCGTCGCCAACTCGGAATACTTTTCGCCCAGCGCGTCCATTTCCGCTTGCAGCTTCGCGGGATCCTCCACCAGCCGAATTCTTGCGTCCCAGGCGTCGATCAGATTCCGAGTGGGGCTTTGGACCTGAGCCCACTCGTTCGGATTCTGTGTTTTGAAGTCTTCCACCAGTTGGCTGGCAGCAGGCGACATATTCAGCTCGGGATGCATTCCCGCCAGCAGAATGATGTGAGCCTTGGTGGCGCCCAATTCCGGCGACTGCTGTTCCATGGTGCCATGGGTGAATAAGAAGATCACCGTGTTGAGCACGATCAGGCCAATGGTGATAACCGGCCACCGTCGTGCCTCCATATTTTCGTGCCGGATCGGAATCAGCATGGCTCGCTCTCCTCGCCGTCTCCAAGTCAGGCCCGATTTCCAGGAGACGGCGCTTGGGTCAGCTTACATAGGTGAATTAGGAAAGGGGAGGTAACAATGGAATGCGACTTAGGTAACTCGGGACCTTATGCCGAGTGGTGGGCAAGCGCTGCTACGAGCTACTTATAGAGCAGATACTTTTCCCGGAGGCGCACAAATGCCTGCAGCGGCTCCTGCCAGTCTTCGGCAATACGTCGCGGATCTTCTCCCGCGGCGAGCGCTGCGAACACCGTCTGATTCACCAGCAGGTCCGCCATCTTCTCAAGCTTGAAGTCATTTGGATACAGCTTGCGCAAGGCCGACGCCAGCTCGATTCCCAACTCCGGCGAATCCAGAGTATTCCGATCCAGAATGAGCAGGTCCACGCCCTGGCAGGTTTCACCGGCAAAATTGCTCGATGCCGGAGTAAACACAATTGGCGTAAAGCGCACACTCGGAATCGAACGTGCGTTCAAGTACGCCGCCAGTTCCCTGCTTTTGATCCAGGGCGCGCCCACCACTTCGAAGGGCGTGTCGGTGCCTCGGCCCACCGAAACATTTGTGCCTTCGATCAGCGCTACTCCGGGATAAAGCGTGGCCTCGGTCAGACTGCGCAGATTGGGCGAAGGATTCACCCACGGGAGCCCGGTCGAGTCGAACCAGTCGCCCGGTTGCCAGCCCTCCATTGGAACCACCTCAAGCTTCGCCCCGATGTGGCGCTCGGCATTAAACATCTTTGCCAACTCACCTAAAGTCATCCCGTGGCGCACAGGGACGGGGAAGTAATTAGTGAACTTCTCCTGCCCGGCATCGGAAACCGGACCCTGCACAAACGATCCCGTAATCGGATTCGGCCGATCCAGAATGACGATTTCAACGCCAGCTTTCGCGGCCGCTTCGAGAAAATATCCCGTGGTGGCCTCGTAGGTGTAAAAGCGCACGCCCGCGTCGGCCAGGTCGATCACGACTGCGTCCAGGCGTTTCAATACATCCATCGGCGGACGCCGGGAAGCGTCGCTCCCTCCATACACGCTGTAGACCTCGATTCCGGTCGCCGCGTCCTTCGTATTCTTGACGTCGGTCGTGTCCAGGGTCCCGGTTACTCCATGCTCGGGACTAAAAATTGCATCAAGAGAAATTCCCGGCACGCTGGCCAGCACGTCAATCGTCCGGCGGTCTTCCGCGTCGACGCCGGTCTGATTCGTGAGCAGCCCAAGGCTTCGCGGAGCGCCGCCTCGCGAGGGATGCAGCGCGGCGAATTTCGTTTCCTCCAGTACGTCGATTCCCGTCTTTACGGTTCCGTTCCGCACCGACAGCTTGCGCGCGGCGCTCTGCATTTCGTTGTAGCCGGTGAGGGTTGCGATTCGCATCTTCTCCGCCTGAGTTGGGTCGAGAGCGAGAGCAGCGGCTACCGCGGTCGCGACCTTGGTTCGCAGCGCAACCGCGCTTCCCTTTTCTTTTGGGGGCACCACATTCATGTGCACCGCATTGGTCAGCAACACGATATAGGTCCTGGTTGTCGGATCAATCCAGAGCGACGTTCCAGCGAATCCAGTGTGCCCGTAACTCCCGACTGGCAATAGTTCTCCTCGATTGGTGGATAGAGGAGAATCGATGTCCCAGCCAAATCCTCGCACTGCCGTTCCATTCACGGGCTGCTGCGGCGCGGTCATCTTCGCAACCGTCGCCGGAGTTAGCACTCCGCGACCGCCATCGAGCAACGCCTGCGCGAAAATCGCCAGATCGTCGGCGGTGGAAAAAACTCCCGCATTTCCTGCTACGCCGCCCATCCGTCGCGCAGTTGGATCGTGCACCACGCCGCGCAGCAGATGATGATTTTCATCTTCTTCGGTAGGAGCAATGCGCGGCTCCCACGCATGCGGAGGAACAAACCGCGTCTCTTTCATGCCGACCGGCTCGAAGATATGCTTCAAGGCGTATTCGTCCAGCGACTCGCCCGAAAGCCGCTCCACCAATGCTCCCAGCACGACGAAATTGATATCGCTATAAACGAACACCGCGCCCGGAGAGCGCTCTGGAGCCACCTCAAACGCCATGCGATAGGCCGTCTCCTTGCCTTCCCACGGCTTCGTCAAATCCAGATCGGGAGCTAGGCCAGAGTAGTGGATCAGCAACTGGCGAATCGTAATATCTTGTTTGCCATTTTGCGCAAATTCGGGAAGATACTTCGCGACCGGGTCGCTCATGCGAAACCTTCCCTGCTCCCACAGTTGCATGATCGCCGTTGTGGTTACGATGACCTTGGTTAGCGACGCACAGTCGAATACCGTGTCGACAGTCATCGGCTCCCGCCGTGGTTCGAGCGCGCGACTGCCGTAGGCCTTGCGATATACCACTTGGCCGTCGTGGCCGATGATGACGACCGCTCCTGGAATCTGTCGCTGGGCGATGGCTTCGTTGACGATGGGGTCGAGCACGGCCAGGCGGGAATCCAGCGGAGTCTGAGAGAATGCAGCCGCGGCAAACAGCAGCGCTACGAACAGCAATATCGGTAAGTGTCTCACGTCTGCTGTGACTGTACATGACGCCGGAGATGCGGCTCAAGGCTGAACGGTACTAACGATGCCCTCAAAGTAACTCCCGGATTGCCTCGGCTTTCGGCGTTTGCTATAACCCCATCAGTTGGCAAATGCCTTGAACATGACGCTGCCAAATCGAGAAGCGGGCTTTTCCTTCCTCGTGCGCAATTGGTCCGCACAGGAGGAACGGTTTCGCGCGGCATTCGACATCCTGGAAAAAGCCGTTGCCCGGCGCGTTTTTCCTGCCTGCTCACTGGCTGTTACTTTCCACGGAGAACTTGTCGCGCACCAAGCGCTTGGCCGCTTCACTTATGATCCCGCGTCGTCCGAGGTCACGACCGCCAGCCTGTTCGATGTCGCTTCGCTCACCAAGGTCGTCGCGACCACCACCATGGCCATGATTCTTTACGAGCGCGGACTGCTGGATCTTGAAGCGCCGGTCACGGCGATCGTCCCCGAATTCGCTGCTACTGATGCTCGCCGGCGCGAAGTCACGCTGCGCATGCTGCTGGCGCACAACTCGGGCCTGCCCGCTTACGAGAAACTTTTTCTGCGCGCTTCCACTCGCAAAGAGCTGTTGCACTTGGCCTTCGCCACTCCGCTTGCCACCGCGCCCGGCACCTGCGCCGCATACAGCGACATCGGTTTTATGATTCTTGGTGTCGCCCTCGAACGCCTGGCTGATGAAGCGCTCGACTTATCTTGTCAGCGCGAAATCTTCGGTCCACTGGGCATGACGCACACGACCTTCAAACCCGCTCACGGCTTCCAGGATTCTGCCGTCCCTACCGCGGACGATCGCAGCTTTCGCCATCGCATCATTCAAGGCGAGGTGCAGGACGAGAACGCAAGCGTTCTCGGCGGCGTTGCTTCGCATGCTGGACTTTTCTCGACCGCTGAAGATCTCGCCATTTTTGCCCACGCCATGCTCAACGGTGGACATCCGATCCTGCGCCCGGAAACAGTTGAACTGTTTTCCCGCCGAGAACGCGCGCCGGAGGGCACTTCGCGGGCGCTCGGCTGGGACACGCCCTCGGCATCCTCGCAATCCGGTAAATATTTTTCCGCACGCTCTTTTGG
>JBEKED010000080.1:0-13165 GCA_050014035.1 Terriglobales bacterium | reverse complement strand
TTTTTTCAGCCACTCGCCCAGGGCATAGTTCATCAGCGAGCTGAACAGCAATACAACGATGAGCCACGATCCCCAGCTTATATAGAAAAGCCAACTGGCAACCAGGTAGAGCACTTGGCGCGCGGTCACGGACCGGGTCCGCATGGCTATCAACCACACCACTATTATCCCGATTGCATAGGCAATAAGTTTGGTCGTCATGGATGCTTCGTCGAATTCCTGGACTTAACTTAAGGGAGTATGAATATTCGGCAGCCGCACCGACTCTTTCATGCTCTCGCGGCGATTGTACGTTGTCAACCTATCGGCCGGTGGCGGATGGGTACGAGCGGTTTTACGGCGTTTCCGAACTTCATTCCCACCTTGGGGCACTCTTATATTGGGACTGAGCACGAAATTGCCCGTGTTCTAGCGGCTTATGGGACTTGACGTCCCACACAAGTGGAAAGTAGTGCCCTATCGATTACCGATGGTGTGGGCAAATGTTTTCCCATTAGTCCGCAATGTGGTAACGTTGAGGGCAAGATCGGGTGGAGGATATCCATCGCAAGTTATTGAAAAATTGGGGATAGATCGATCCGGCTGGGCGTGGGAATTTCTGCTTTGAGTGGCAGCGCATGTGCTCTACCGTTCGTAGCCCTTTGTCCAAGACGTTGACCCCCTGTCTTGGCCGCGGAATCGTAAAGCGGAAAAGAAATAAAATGGATTTGGAAAATACCGAAATTCTGGCAACGGCTGGAACCCCGCCAAATGGCGCTCGTATTTGGCTGGAAAGCGTCAGCGCCGGGATGCGCACGGTCGAAGCGGTGATCCGCGAGTTGTCGCAGAATGACGTTCCGGTGCTGGTGGTGGCCGAGCACGGTTCCGGCAAAGCGGCTGCGGCGGCGCGCATTCACGCGCTTTCGCGGCGCGCGGCGGAATCTTTTCAGGTTTACCAGGGTAGCGAAACCAGCGCAGAAATTCTGGCTGCGGGCTGCAACGGCCAAGGCTCCAATCAAGGCGGAACCGTCTATCTTCAGGATGTGGAAAACCTCACCGCTGAGGCCCAGAAAGAGCTGGTTCGCCAGATCGGCTTGCATGACCATGGCAACGGTAACCATCATTCGGAGCAGAACAATAACAATAACAATAACAATGACCAGCACCGGGAGCCGCGCTTCATCTGCGGAACCTCGAGCGAACTGGAGCCCGAGGTCAAGGCGGGCAAGTTTCGCGAGGACCTATACTATGGAATTAGCGGCGTCTGCTTGCGGCTGCCTCCCTTACGGCAGCGCAAAGAAGATATCCCCGTTCTGCGCGACTGGTTTCTGTCGGCCGCTGCCCGTGATTTCTGCCGGGCGGTGCCCATGCTCAGCGCCGAAACCCAAAGCTTTTTTCTGGAATATAGCTGGCCGGGAAACATTCGCGAACTGAAAGACGCGGCGCGAGCCATTGTCGCGCTGGGCGATGAAGCGCTCGCCATGGGCGGCCTGCGTTCGCTTTTGCGGCGAGTAAATCGCGGCGGCAACGGAGAAAAGATTTCTTTGAAGGACGCGGCGCGCGCCGCTTCCCGCGAGGCAGAGAGGGAGATCATCCTGCAGGTGCTGACGCGCACGCGCTGGAACCGTCGCCGGGCCGCGCAGGAGTTGCAGATAAGCTACAAGGCGCTGCTGTACAAGTTGAAACAGATCGGGTTCCAAGAGTACGGGGCATGATGCCAGGTTTCAGAGTTGCAAGGTTTCAAAGACGCAAGGTTTCGCGATTGAAGCTTGCAACCTTGAAACTTTGAAACATTGAGAGGAATAGAGGAATAGAAAATATGAAACTGACATGGAGAGGGGCGGTGGCGGCCCTGGTTCTGATCGGCGGCATGGCATGGGCGCAGGATGCGCCTGCCCAGCCCGCGGAAAGTCCCGCGATGGCCAGTTCCGCTTCCGGCAAGACCGCTCCCGACAAAACCACAATGCCGATGCCGAAGAGCGCAGCCGGGCCCGATTATGTCATTGGTCCGGACGATGTGCTGCACGTGGCGGTGTGGAAAGAAGCCGACCTGAGCGCTACTTTGCCGGTGCGTCCCGATGGCAAGATTTCGCTTCCCTTGCTCAACGATGTGCAGGCCTCAGGCCTGACGCCCGAGCAACTTGGCGGGGTGGTGACGGAGAAGCTGAGAAAATACATTGCCGACCCGCACGTCACGGTAGTGGTGGCCACCATCAACAGCAAACGGATTTACCTGGTCGGCGAGGTGTTGCGGCCGGGAGCGGCGACGATGCTGCCGAACATGACTGTTCTGCAAGCCTTGTCCAGCGCCGGAATTAACGCGTATGCCAAGACCAAGGGCATTTATGTCCTGCGCACCGAGAACGGCAAACAGCAGAAGCTGCCGGTGAACTATCGCAGACTGGTCAAGGGCGATCTGGCACAGAATTACGAACTGCAGCCGGGAGACACGATTGTCGTGCCCTAAAGAAACGCGGTCGGGGTTAGGAATTTGCCAGTGAAGAGCATGGGAAAAATACGAACAATCCGCTTGGCATTGCTGGTTCTAGGGTTGAGTATCGGCGCGGCTGCCCAGAGTAGTTCGCAATCGCAGCCCGATACCACTCCGGCGCCGGCTTTCGGCCAGAGCGCGCCCATCCTGAGTCCGGAGAATCCGCCGGTGACGGGGCTGGACGAGCCTTCGCTCGACCTGCACACGGCCAACCGCAGCTTCATCTCGACGGCGCTCCAGGTGAGCGAATCGGCGGATACCAACGGGTCCAATCTTCTCGGGCCCAGTGGCGTGCAGTCCGTCAGCCGGATTATTGGCGCTTTCGACCTGCAACAGTTCTGGCCCAAGAGCGATCTTTTTCTGGAGTACATTGGCGGCGGAGCCTTCTATAGCACGCCTTTTGAGGTGAGGTCTCTACAAGCCGTGGGCTTCGAGGGCGTCACGCGCTGGCGCACCGGCGCTTTAGCGGTCCGCGACGCCTTCAATTATTTGCCCGACGGTTCGTTTGAAATCGGCGCCTTTGGTGGCGCTCCGGGGTTCGGAATTGCGACGGGCGGCGGCAGCGGAATGGCGGGGGGAGCCATACCCGGCACCCATCTTTTCGGCACCGGTCTGTTTGGCGCGGTTGGCAATACTCCCCGGCTCACGAATTTGGCAATTCTGGACGTGGTGCAAGCCATCAGCCCGCGCTCCGCGCTCACCTTCGCGGGCGGATTCAGCAACGCTCATTTTTTCGATCCCACTAATCAACTGATCAATAGCGACGCGGTCACGGTTGAGTCCGGGTATACCCATCTGCTGGGGCGTCACGATCAGGTCGGCGCTATTTACGCTTTTCAGCTGTTTCAATTTCCGCAGGTTACCGGCGGCCAGATCTATATCCACATTATCAACGGGCGCTGGAGCCATGCCATCACTGGCAGGTTGAACTTGCTGATTTCAGCCGGTCCGCAGTACACGGAACTGGAGCAGGGTGGCTACCTCTCGCGTTGGTCGCTGAGCGCGCGGGCGCAACTGCGCTACCACATGGGCCGTGCGGATGTGCTGCTCTCCTACGAAAAATTCAGCTCGACGGGCTCGGGCTTTTATGTTGGCGCCAATGTTCAGGCGGCTCGGCTCGGCTACATACGGCCACTGGGACGCACTTGGGTTTTCTACGGCGACTTGGGCTATGCCCATAACACCAGAATCCAGACCACGGGGAATGCCATTAGTGCGGGCAGCTACGACTCAGGTTCGGCCTCCGCCATTCTTCGCAAACACATCGGGCGCACCTGGGAATTTATTGCCGGCTATCGCTTCGGCGAGGAAGGCTTCAGTGAACCGATTTGCGTGGTCGGTTCTTGCGGCAGGATTTCATCTCGGCAAGTAGGCGGCATTGGGCTGGAATGGCACCCCGCGCCGTTGCGTATCGAATAATTTTTGGCCGCTCCAAGCGGCCGGATTGGTGAACTGTATATGAGCGAACGCGAACTGACGACTGACGATTATGTGGCAATGCTACGGCGGCGCCTGAAGGTTATTTTGATCCCAGCCCTGGTGGCCCCGCTGACCGGCTTTCTGGTCTCCTATGCCCCATTCCTGCCGGCGAGATACACCTCCACGTCCACGGTTCTGGTGGAGGGGCAGAAAGTTCCCGATCAGTACGTTCAGCCGGTCATTACCGCCGATTTTGCCGAGCGTGTGCAAAGCCTGCAAGAGCGTGTCCTGAGTCCCAAATTTCTGCGTCCCCTGATTCAGGGCCTGGAGACAACTGACCCAAAATTGTTCAAGGCCGCTGACGAAGGCAAGACAATCTCGGGCATCGTGCAAAATGTGCATGTCGATCCGGTGATGACCTCGATGAGCGCGGCCGCGGCAGCTGGCGCCAAGAAAAAACCCACGGCGGGCAGCGAGCCGGTTCCGGGCTTCAACGTCGCTTACACCGATAGCGACGGCGTCCGTGCCCAGAAGATCTGCAATGCCGTGACCCAGCTGATGGTGGATCAGAACCTGATCTCTCGTTCCGAAGTTGCGAGCAGCACCATTGACTTTCTCAGCCGACAACTGGAGGACGCCAAACGCACGGTGGACGCTCAGGATGAAAAGCTGGCCGCGTTCAAGAGACAATACATAGGACAGTTGCCCACCGACATCGACAACAACACGCGCATGTTGATGTCGCTGAACACGCAGCTCGACGCCACGACCCAAACCCTGGCGCGAGCGCAACAGGATAAAACCTACGCCGAAGGCATGCTGGGGCAGCAACTTGCCGCATGGAAGAGTTCGTTGTCCGCTGAAAATCCGCAGACCCTGCAGCAAACATTGACTCTGCTGAGGGGGCAATTACTGCAACTGCAGGCGCGCTATACCGACGATTACCCGGATGTGATCAAGACCAAAGCTGACATTGCCGAGGTCGAGAAAAAACTCAAGGAAATCAACACCGCCAGCGCCGCCGGCACCACCGCGGACAGCGGCGAGGCTTCCAGCGCCAATTCCGAACCACCTGAGATTCGGCAGATCCGTCTGCAGATCCATCAGTACCAGAACGTGATCGACCAGGCAACGCAGGACCAGAAGAAGCTGCAGGCCTCTATCAACCTCTACCAGACTCGCAGCGCTATGAGCCCGAATATCGAGGAAGAGTATAAGACGCTCACGCGCGATAACGATACCGCGCAGGCTTTCTACCGGGATCTGCTGGCCAAGAGAAGCGCCGCTGGGCTGGGCACGAACATGGAAAACCAGCAGGAAGGCGAGCAGATGCACATTGCGGCCCCTGCGAGCTTGGCGGAGTCTCCGAGTTTCCCGGTGCGTCCGCTGCTGGCCGCTGCCGGAGGTGGTGTCGGCTTGGCGTTCGGCTTCCTCGTCGCCATTTTTCTGGAGTTTAGCGACAAGTCAATCCGTACCGAAAAAGATGCTACCGCCGCCATGGATCTGCCCCTGCTGATTTCCGTACCCTGGCTGGGAGATGATGACGAAGGCGAACGCAGCAATGGCAACGGACGGCGACGCTTCTGGGGCCGGGGTGATACGGCCGCGCCCAAGGATAAGGATAAAGATCACGAGCAGGTAGGGGTCTAGCTCAGGAAAGAATAGAGCAAGCCTATGTACAAAGAATTTTTTGGACTTCGTGCCAACCCGTTTAACGTCAATCCGGACCCGCGCTACCTGTTTCTGACGCGGCACACGGAAGAGGCGTTGGCCTGCCTTACCTATGGCATACAAAGCCGCAAGGGCTTCGTACTGCTGACCGGCGAGGTGGGCACGGGGAAAACCACGCTGATCAACAAATTGATGGAATGGCTGCGCATGCAGCAGGTAGCCACCGCCTTCATTTTCAACTCGCGTATGGACGTGCCCCAGTTTCTCGATTTCATGATGGCCGATTTCGGCATTCCCTGCGACGGTCAGTCGAAGAGCCAGATTCTGCAGCGTCTCTACAACTGGTTGCTTGATCGCTATCGTGCGGGAGAGACGGCGGTGCTGGTGGTCGATGAAGCGCAGAACCTCAGCGATGAGGTGCTCGAAGAAATCCGCATGCTTACCAACCTCGAGACCTTCACCGAGAAGCTGATGCAGATCGTCCTCGTCGGACAGCCGGAACTGGAACAGCGCTTGAAGCAGCCGCAGCTGCGGCAATTGCGGCAGCGCTTGACGCTGCGCGCCAAGACCCATCCGCTCAACCTTGAAGAAACCAAGTCCTACGTCACCCAGCGCCTGCGGATCGCAGGTTCGAATGGCGAACCGATTTTCGAGCCGGAAGCCATCACCGCCCTTTTCCGGTATTCGGTGGGCATTCCGCGCATCATCAACCTGCTGGCGGAGCACTGCCTGGTGAGCGCATTCGTGGATCAGAAGAAGACAGTCGCGGCCGATGTGGTTGACGCGGTGGCCCGCGATTTCGATTTGAGCGATGGCAACGCCGCTGCGGCCATGATGGCGCCGGTTCCGTCGTCGGAAAAGTTTGATCTGGTCGAAGCCTTGCGCACGCTGGCAACGCTCGCCGACCGGTTGCGTCAATCCGAACAGCAAGATCTCCCCAAGGAAGGGAAACTATGAGCCGTATCCATGACGCTTTAAAACGCGCCGAACAAGAAAGAGCAACCTCCACGGGGACGCACTCCGAGCCCACTTTAGACCAGCAGGAATCGCCACGGGACAACATGCCGTCGCTGCAACCAACCCTGCAGTCCGTGGGAACCACGGGCATGCCCGGCATGAGCGCTGGCATGAATTATGAATCGCTGCTGGCGCGCTGCCCGCAAAGCCAATGGACCCCCGATCCGCGCACCATGCTTTTCTTTCAGGAGGACGACAGCCGACTCGGCGCGGAAGAGTTTCGCACGCTGCGCTCGCGCCTTTACCAGATCCGGGAGAAGATGCCGCTCAAGCGTTTGCTCGTGACCAGCGCGCTTCCGAAAGAAGGGAAGTCTTTCGTAGCGGCCAATCTGGCCCAGGTTTTAGTGCGGCAGCACGGACGCCGCGCCCTGGTGATCGACGCCGATCTGCGCAATCCTGGGATGCACCGCCACTTCGGAGCCTCGCAGGCGCCGGGATTGGCCGAATACTTATTGGGCGAATGCGATGAGTTTGCCCCGTTGCAACGCGGCTCCATGGAAAATCTATTCTTCCTGCCCGCGGGCCGGACGGTTGCCAGCGCCCCGGAACTGCTGGCCAACGGCCGTCTGAAGCTGTTTCTGCAGCGCGTCGAGCCCTTATTCGACTGGATCATTCTCGACTCTTCGCCCGTCATCCCGGTCTCGGATGCGACCCTGGTCGCGGGGGCCTGCGACGGCATTCTCATGGTTGTGCGCGCGTCGGTTACGCCTGCCGATCTGGCGCGACGCGCCCGCGAAGAATTTCCCGACAAGCTGCTGCTCGGAGTTGTGCTGAACGGTTCCGAAAAAGTGCAACGTTCCAAGTACTACTATGGCGAGGCCGTAACCAGCCCGGCCTGAAATGAACCGAGGTCCCATTGATTCGGCTGTTTCATGTTTACTACCCGATTCGAACACTCGTCCTGCTGCTGGGAGAGGCCCTGATCGTTTGGACCTCGTTTCTGGTGGCGGCGCTGGTGGTCTATCAGGAAGACAGCTACATTGAGCTTTATTACAATCACGGCTTCTCCAAGATATTCGTGCTCACCGCCGTCGTGTTGCTGTGCTCGCATTGGTTCGATCTCTACGATACGGCCCGGCTGAACACGCGGGGGGAACTCTACTTTCGCTTGCTGATGGTCCCCGGCCTCTTGGCGTTCGTGATGGCCGGCATCAGCCTGTTCCGTCCCGACTTCCTGCTCGGCAACGGTTCCACGCCGCTCGGTCTGCTGATCGTTGCGCTGGCTCTTTTCGGATGGCGGCTGGGTTATGGCTGGCTGGTGCAGTTGCCGATCCTGGTGGAACGCGTCTATGTTGTCGGGACGGGCGAGCGCGCCCAGCGCCTGGTGCAGGGCCTGCGCCAGAATCCGGAGATTGGCGTGGAGATTGCCAGTTGGACGGGCAAACTCGAAGGCGCGGTCACCCGGGAAGCCGTCGCCGCTCACCTGATGGACGTGGTCAAGAAGCAGAAAGTGCATCGCGTGATTGTCGCCGTGCCCGATCGCCGCGGCACCACTCCGATGAAGGAACTGCTCGAACTGCGGATGCAGGGCGTCAAGATCGAAGAGGCCGCTTCGTGGCTCGAAAAGATTTCCGGCAAAATCGAAGTCGAAAACCTTTACCCGAGCTGGCTGGTGTTTAACGAAGGCTTTCGCCGGAGCGCTGTTTTCGTGCTGGTTCGGCGCGTGCTATCCATCATCATTTCGCTCATAGGTCTGCTGCTCGCGCTCCCTTTGCTGCCTTTCGTTGCGCTGGCCGTCCGCCTTGATTCCGAGGGGCCTGTGTTCTACACCCAGACGCGCGTGGGCAAGCGGGGACGCCTGTTCAAGGTGGTGAAGTTCCGCACCATGCGCCAGGATGCCGAGTCCAGCAGCGGTGCGCAATGGGCGGCCGACAATGACCCACGAATCACGCGCGTGGGCAGGTTTCTGCGCATGTCACGACTGGATGAGATTCCCCAGTTGTGGTGTGTGCTCAAGGGCGATATGGCCTTCGTCGGCCCGCGTCCCGAACGTCCGGAATTCATCGAGGGCCTGTCCAAAGAGATCCCGTATTACGGCGTGCGCCACATGGTGCGTCCCGGAGTCACGGGATGGGCGCAGATCAAATACAAGTACGGCAGCACGATCGAGGATGCTCGCGAAAAACTACAGTACGACCTGTACTACATCAAGCATGCCTCCATTGGTCTGGACCTGCTGATCATGTTTCAGACGGTGAAGATCGTGATCCTGGGCCGGGGCGCGCAGTGAAAATGAAATGGGTATTCTGGCTGGCGGTGTCGGTGGTCGGTTACTCCTACCTGGGGTATCCGGCGTGGCTGTGGCTGCGCAGCCGATGGTCGCCGCGTCCGGTACGGCGCAGTTCGAGCGAGCCTGCGGTTTCAGCGGTGATGGTGGTACGAAATGAAGAGGCGGTGATCGCGCGCAAGCTGGAGAACCTGCTGACCCTCGACTATCCGCCGGAGAAGCTGGAAGTTGTAGTCGTGTCCGATGGGTCGAGCGATGGAACGGCGGCCATTCTTGCCGGGTTTGCGCGTAATCCGCAGGTGCGGGTGGTCATGAAAGCAGTGTCGCAAGGCAAGGCCGCTGGCCTGAACGATGCCATGCAGTCGGCGCGCGGCGAAGTGCTGCTTTTCACCGATGCCCGGCAGCAGATTGAGCCGGGCGCGCTGCGCTTGCTGATCGAGAATTTTGGCGACCCCGACGTGGGAGCGGCCAGCGGCGAACTGATGCTGGGCGATCCGTCGTGCGGAGAAACAGGGAAGGGAATGGGTTTGTACTGGCGCATCGAGAAGAAGATTCGCGAACTGGAGTCAGCCTCGGGCTCGGTCGCCGGGGCAACCGGTGCGATCTATTGCGCCCGCCGCGCCCTTCTCGATCCTTTGCCCGAGGGCACCATTCTGGACGACGTTTTGTTGCCCATGCAGGTGGTTCGCAAGGGAGCGCGCGTGATCTTCGATTCGCGCGCCCGGGCGTGGGATGTGCCAGACCTCGGCGATAGCCGCGAATTTTCCCGGAAGGTCCGCACCCTCAGCGGGAATTATCAGTTGCTGCAACTGGCGCCCTGGCTGTTGAGTTCCGAAAACGCGATTCGGTTCGAGTTCGTGAGCCATAAACTCTCGCGCCTGGTTGTGCCGTTCGCATTGTTGGCGCTGCTCGTGGCTTCGATGTTTCTGCCCCAGCCTTTTTACCGGGCCGCACTGGTCGCGCAGCTTGCGTTTTACGTGCTCAGCCTGGCGGCGCTGGGAGGGGTCAAGGTGGGCCCGCTCTCGCGGCTGGCCGACGCCGCGCGTACCTTCGTGGTGTTGAATTCGGCCGCGCTGGTCGCGTTCGTGAATTTTGCTACCGGAAGGAAAGCGGTCTGGATTCGCTGACGCTATGAGAATCCTCTGGGTGAAGGCCGACAAGCTCCTGCCCGTGCAGAACGGCGGCAATATCCGCACCTATCACGTGCTGCGATATCTGTCGATGCGGCATGAGCTGACGTTCTATTCCTACTATGGAGGAAAGCCCGACCCGAGCTACGAGCACGACTTGCAACGCGAGTTGCCCGGAGCCGTTGCCGAATGCACCGGCAAAAAAGAACTGGCGGGAGTGGCGCGCGGCCTCGACTTTCTGGGGCATCTGGGCGCGGAGCCACCGTACGCCGTCAGCCGTTTTGCCCATGCCGGAGTGCGGGAGCGGCTACGAAGATGGTTCCGCGAGGAGCGTTTTGACGTAGCGGTGTGCGATTTTCTGGATGCGGCCGTGAATTTTCCGGCACGCCACAGCATTCCGAGCGTGCTGTTCCAGCATAACGTGGAGAGTGAAATCTGGCGGCGCCATGCCGAAACTGCACGCAATCCCGCAAAGCAGCTGATGTACGGCATGGAATTTCGCAAGATGCTGCGTTACGAACGGAGCGCGGTGCGCGGGTTTCAGCATGTGATTGCGGTCTCGGAAAACGATCGCTCGATCATGATGCAATGGGTGGACGGCGATCGCATTACCGTGGTTCCCACCGGAGTCGATCTGGCGCAGTACGCGCCCGATCCCGAAGCATCCAATAGCAACGCGCCGGAACCTGCGCCGCTCGTCACCTTCATCGGCGCCATGGATTGGGAGCCGAATATAGACGGGGTGGAATATTTTTGCCGCGAAGTGTGGCCTACGATCATGGCGGAAGTGCCGGAGGCGCGATTGCGCATCGTGGGGCGCAATCCGGTTCGTCGCGTCGAAAAGTGGGCTTCGGAATCGGTCGAAGTTACGGGACGCGTGCCCTCGGTCGTAGAGCATTTGCGCCAATCGGCGGTAGTCATCGTGCCCCTGCGGATTGGCGGCGGCACGCGCCTGAAAATCTACGAAGCCATGGCGGCAGCGAAAGCGGTGGTTTCGACGACGGTGGGCGCCGAAGGATTGGATGTGCAGCACGGCCGCGACATTATTCTGGCCGACGACGCCCGGGCATTCTCCCAGGCGGCGATCATGCTGTTAAGGGATCGCGATTTGCGGCGGCGCTATGAAAAGGCAGCGGCCGAGACCGCGGCACGCTACGACTGGCCCGCCATCGGCCAGCGCTTCAGCGAAGTGCTGCAAGCCGTAGCCGAAAAGAAATCTGCTGCCGCCGGTGCGGTTCCGGCGCGCTCGGCATAGCAAGAATGAAAGAATAAAGAGGGATCCTTGGCCACAGGCGATAACGGCAACTTAACACCGGCGCAAATGACGGGAAGTCGTGCGTCCTTCCAGGCAGCGGACCCAACCAAGGGTGCGTTTTTCTGGCTGAGCGCTTTTTTCCTGGTCTACTGCGCGCGGCCTGGAGACTGGACGCCTGGTCTCTCGTTAATTCCGCTCGCCAAGATCACCGCGATCTTAGCCCTGTGGGGCTTGTTCCGAAGCATCGGGCGCACCAAGCGCACTCTTAAGGACATTCCCAAGGAAGGCCGATTGCTCGTCACCATGATTGGCCTGCTGTTCCTGGGCGGATTTCTCTCGCCCGTCTGGAGAGGCGGCGCGGTTTCCCGCACCATCGAGTTTTCCAAGATTATCGTGGCGTGGTCCCTGGTCTTCCTGCTCATCACCACGTTTGATCGCCTGCGGCGAATCATTTTCGTGCAGGCAGCTTCGGTCGTAGTGATTTGTGTTGCTGCGCTGATCAAGGGCCACGATATTCCCCGGCTGAACGGAGCGATCGGCGGCCTCTATTCCAATCCCAACGATCTGGCCTTTGCCATCGTTTTGTCGCTGCCCTTTGCCCTGGCTTTCATGGTCACGGCGAAAAACATGGTGGTCAAGGCGGCGTGGGGTTTGGGAATGCTGATCATGTTGATCACCATTTTCGAAACCGCATCCCGCGCCGGCTTTATCGACCTGGTGATTTGCGGAAGCGTGACTCTCTACTACTTCGCCATCAAAGGCAAGCGCATGTACCTGCTGGTGGCGACGGTCTTGCTCGGCGTGCTCATCGCGGTCACTGTTGGCGGCAAACTCTACGATCGCTTCGAGGCCCTGGAAGGCGGCAGTACTTCCGAAGAGAACGCCTATGGTTCTTACCAGGCCCGCATGTTCCTGATGGGTCGCGCGCTCGACGCCATTGAGAACTACCCGATTCTTGGCATCGGCGTGCAGAACTTTCCCACCTATTCGCTGATCTGGCACGACGTGCACATGACCTATCTGCAGGTCGCCGCCGAAGGCGGCATTCCCGTCGCCATTATTTATCTGATGTTTTTCCGCTGTGCCTTTGTGAACCTCAAGATCCTGCGCAAGCGGACCGATCTCGATCCCGACATCGTGCTCTTTGTCGGAGCCCTCAGCAGTTCGCTCGTCGGCTTCGTCGTCGGAGCGCTCTTTGCCCCCGAGACTTACCAGTACTTCCCTTACTTTGCCGTCGCGTTTACGGCAACGCTGTTGCAGACGATTAAAGAACAAGATCGTGAGAAAGGCGCTGGCCCGGTGAACACCCCGCCACCGACGAAGGCGCGCCATTTCCTGGAGGTCTATGCCGATCGCGACAGAACCAGTCCAGTCGCCCCTGTCCGCTGACTTGCAGGTCATTTTGCGTTGTCTGAGCTGTGGCTCGAAGCTCGATAGCGACGATGGCGGAGGCTACGTGTGCGCGGCGTGCAAGCGGGCGTATCCCAAGGTTAACGGGATCGCACGTTTCGTCGATGCGGAGCAGTACGCCGCCAGTTTTGGCTTTCAGTGGCATCGCTATCAGAAAACGCAGCTCGACCACGATGAGGTTCGCGAGTCCGAGAACAACTTCCGCATGAAGACGGCGCTGCGGCCCGAGGAACTCGCCGGCAAACTCGTGCTCGATGTAGGTTGCGGCATGGGCCGCTTTGCCGAAGTAGCCACGCGCTGGGGAGCGCGCGTCGTTGGCATCGATCTGAGTGCCGCCGCCGAAGTGGCCGCCAAGAATCTGGCCGACCGTGATTTCGTTGCCTTCCAGGCGGATGTATTCGCGCTTCCGTTTGCGCCGGAAAGCTTTGACGTTATTTATAGCGTCGGCGTGCTGCATCACACGCCCGACTGCGAGGCAGCGGTCAAAGTGCTCGGCAAGTATCTGAAGCCCGGCGGAGTGCTGGCGGTCTGGCTCTATAGCGGATACAACAAGTGGTACCGCTTCA
>JBEKED010000079.1:0-13170 GCA_050014035.1 Terriglobales bacterium | reverse complement strand
TTCGCTGCGCACCGCAATCGTAAAATTCCACGTCGCGCCCGAGTCGACCGACTTGGCGAGCATGACTGCGCGTTTCCCGTTCTGCAGCCAGGCCGCGTAGACGGTGTGGCGATCGGCGGGGTCGACGGCAATCTGGGCATCAAACTGGCCCGATCCCGTTTCGAGCATTACGCGGGGAGCCTGCCAGGTCTTGCCATTATCAACGCTCGCTACCAGCAGCATGGTGGGGACGCTGCAGTCCTTGCAATCGGGCACATGGCCGTAGTGCGGATAAAGAACGTAGATCCGTCCCGAACCATCGGCCGTAATGGACGGTTCCCACTGATCGCCGCTGGTGAGGCCGACTCGCTTCTGACTGGAGAATTGCGGCGGTGCTGCCCACGCGACCGTCACCAACACGCAGAGACAGAGAACGATCGCGAGTTTGGACCAGGCAGGACGCATGCAGTCAGGTGCACAAGCCAAGGTGGGGGGCGAAGGACCCTAGCAATTGAACTCTACCCCGAAGCTTGTCGTCGGTCAATATCGGCAGGTAATGTCTTTACTCGTTCACCGTTTTCCTTCGTGCGGGTGAGTGTCTTTGGTGGTGGAGCTTTCCTGGGTGAGTTTCGCGCTACGGTTTTCCTTTTGGGACGTCGGTTCCTGGTGGTTGAGGTTTCCCTAGCGCAGGGAGTGCCTTCTGAACCTGAAGACCCCTCCTGGTGCTGTCTTTTGGAATCAGAGACTTAGCGGTTGATTTTTCCCACGTCTTTGAGGAATAAGGGATTAGATGTAAAGTATTTATAAATCAATGATTTATCTCGGAAACCTAAAGCTTATTTTCGCCAGGTCTTTGAAGAATAACAACTTACCTGTAACGCATTTATAAATCAACGACTTAGCTGGTCGGGTTCAGGCTGTTCTTCGCCAGATCTTTTGAGAAATGGAGCTCACATGATGCTTCGCGTCTTCACAGTCTCGGCGGCAGAAACATCTCTTAAGGCTCGTGATGGCTCATCGCCGGTCGAACTCTAAGAAAGATCTGGAACGATACAGGGTTTCTGCCATAGGCTGGATCAAGAGTTGCGGGCTTTGAGTAGAACGTAAAATCGGCGCCCAGAGCCAACTGCCAAAGCCGGCTCTGGAGAAGGTCGCGCGCTCCACCGAACGTGTAGGCTCCGATACGGTAGCTCGGAAACGACGGATTGTTGGGAAATAATTCATCCTTGTCGACGAGTTCCACTCTCGAAAACGCGTAATTGCGCAGTTTGAAGTTGGCTGTCGTCTCCAGCAAATAGCCATTGAGATTGTGATCGTCGAATACTTTGTGGACCCGTCCCCAGATCATCGAAGTTGCCCACGACCCTCGCGCAAACGGACGCACATATTCCACCGAAGCCGTCTGCCGGCGCTGGCTGCCGGGTTCCAGAGCTTCGGGATGCTCCAGGCGTCCGTAACTGTACTGCGCCGTCCAGTTACGCGATGCCGCGACACTCAGGCGCGCCGACCAGGAATCGAGCGACGCGAATTGGATCGTGTAACGCTTCTCATCCGGCTCGCGGCCATTGAACAGCGAGCCCTCAATCCTGAACCGCTCGACGTCAAGGCCCGTGGTCACCGCTCCGAAGCTGGTATGCGTGGAATCCTGCAAATGATGCGACAGCGGGGCCAGGGGCAACTCCGCCGCGGAAGCGCGGTGCAGATAGACCACGGGTCCAAGCGCCGGTTCGGCTGCGGGGCCTCCATAGAATAGGCAGGAAACCTTGTGGTTGAGCGGAGCTATGTAATACAACGAGAGTTCGGCAAAGACGTTGTGCGGATGCTGATGGTCTACCAGGGGCTGGCCATGGTAAGTTTCGCCCGTCTGAAAAAGCTCGGGAAAGCCGGGATGCGGCGAGGTCAGCGACTCGGCGGAAAACATTTCGCGAAAGAGGATTTTGCCGCGGCCGAGTTTGTGCTGCTCCATCAACATGAGCCAGTTCACGGACTCGGCTTTGCCTTCGCCGCGCGGGCCGCCCTGCTGGTTGTAATCCAGAAAGATCACGCCATGGGCCATCAGATCCCAGGCTCCGACGGACTTCATCCACATGTGGCCGGCGGTCGAGGCAGGTTGCCATCCCGTGCCTGAGCCGTTGTCGGGCGACGGCATCCAGTCCGGCCCAGGCTGCGACATGTCCATACCCGGCATGTCCGTCTTCGATTCTGCCGGATCATCTGTCACAACTCCGACCTGCGCTCCTGCGGACGATACCGACATTGCCATGGCAAGGAAACTGAAAATCAGCGTGCGCAAGCTTTCGCTCCTTCTGCACGAGAGAATCAAGAGTGCAAAATAAAGTTTTTGCTCCGAAGTTCTTGATCTGAGGTAAAGAAAGGAGACTAGATCCGCAGTGGAGTTGTACGGGGCGGGCCTGCGGAGAGAAAGATCGAGGCTTCAACGCCACTGGAGGACAACGCCAGCGCGGGCTCGATTTGGACCGCGACTCGCGCACATTCATTGCAGGGTTTCGGCGATAAGGAAGTCTGCACAACCGCCGCATTATGACCAGTCAGACAACACTGGTAGCTGGCGGGTGCTGGCCGGGGAGGATGAGGAAGCGATGAATCAGGAAGAGTGTTGTCAACGTGCATGTGGCAAGCTGCCGGGGGGTCGCCGGGTACCGCCAACGGCGCGGAAGCGTGACCAGCATCCGCCAAAGCGCCCGTCGTCGAGGGGGCGATCATTACCGCTAAGGGCAGCAGAATCCCAAGAATTTTCGATGCGAACATCATCAATTTAGAAAAAAAACCAACAAATTCTCACGACCCCGTAAGCTTCGCCCGTATTTCTTCCGGCAGACGGTCGCGGATCTCGGCCGGGAGACGGTCGTGCACATGGCGCGCTCCGATCATGGCCACGTCAACTACGGCAGTGGGTGCGGGAGTGGCCACGGCTACCACCAGCCAGATGAGCGCGGACAAGGCAAAGCCGGCGAGCGCGCCCACTTCGAACCAGACGGCATTGCGCGGCCCAAAATGGCGGATCACGGCAAAGGCCAGCAGAAAAACAGCGGCCGAGGCCGAAGCCAGCACGATCAGAGAAATGTCGATAATGCGATGGAGTTTCTGGCGGCTGCGGCAGTGCTCGCAATCGGCGAAATGCAATTCGTAATCGCCGCGCATCTCGGGAGCGAGGCCGGAAATATCGTAGCGCCATCCAGCTAGGATTTTGCCGACAATCGGTTCCACACACTCGCTCATAAGAGGTTAAACCGGAGGCTAAACCAGCGGCTAAGACCAGAGGCTAAGACCAAGGGGCTAAAACCGAAAAGTCTATAACCGGATGGACTCGAGAACTTCCGTCTGGGTTGCCAGCAGCACACGGTTGCGCCACAGTCCCTGACGGGCGCCGAGCGCTTGTTCAGCCGCGGCTCGCGCGATTTCGGGATGATTATTTTGTTCAGACAGATGCGCCAGAATTACGTACTCGGCCCCTCCATCATAATCGTTGGAGAAAAATTCCGCGAGGGCATCGTTCGAAAGATGCCCGACCCGGCTCATCACCCGTTGCTTCACCGACCACGGATAGGGACCCGAGCGCAACATCTCCACATCGTGATTCGATTCCATGACTAATACGCTGCAACCGCGGAGATGGTTCCGCACGCTGGCCGGCATGTAGCCCAGGTCGGTGGCAAAGCCGATCTTGACGCCTTCCGCGCGAAAGGTGAAGCCCACCGGATCGACGGCGTCATGGGGAATGGTAAACGGCATAACCTCGATATCGCCTACGCGAAAGCCGCGCCCGGCGGAGAAGTGTTCGGCCTTCGGAAGTTCGGGAATGGCGCCTTGGGCGTCGTTCTCGCGCACGGCGCGGCTCCAGGCATGATGCGTGGGCGCGGTCAAGAAGACAGGCACGTTCAGCTTGGCCGCCAGACGTTGGAGTCCGGCAACGTGGTCGGAGTGCTCGTGCGTAATCAGGATGGCGGAGATTTCGCCGGTGGGTTCGCCGTTGCGATCACCATCACGATCATGGAGTGCGCGCAGCCGCTTGAAAGTTTCGCGCGCGGAAAGGCCGGCATCCACCAGAATGCGCGTTGTAGTTGTTGCCACCAGCGCGCAGTTCCCTCGACTGCCACTGGCAAGCACCGACACCGACACTGCCATATAGGCGTAAGCTTACCCCTACAGGCTGTGGAAAGGACAACACTTTTTCAATTACTGGTACCTTTGGTGGGACTGGCGGTAGTGTTGCAGCTTGAAAAATTGGCGTCCCTCAGGCGCTAAAGCGCAAACCTGTTTTCGGCGATTTAGCGGCACGACCAAGGTCGTGCCCTTCCCTATTTCCTGCGCTGGCGTCGTTTTTCCGCAACCTGTGACGCCGTACCCTCTCAAAACAAAATCAAAGCGTGAGTTTTTCGGCCAGCGCATCGGGATTCCGCGCAGCGCCTAAGCGAGCAACTTCGCGAGCGGCTCCCAATAGTGCGACTTCCAGCCCGACGCCAGATGTTCCGCCTCGCCTTTAGGAAAGCCGGTATGGTCGAAAACGATCCTGGTCCCGGAGCCCTGCTCCACCAGCTCGAACTTCGCAATCGAATAAACCCCCGGATCCCACCTGCCCACCCGCCAGGCCTGGACAATCCGTTCGTTGGGCACGAGTTCGATCTGGCGCCCGGTGATATATCCGCCGAACAGTGAGAACGCGCCGCCCACCTCGCGATTGATCTCTGTGGGCTTGCTACCAGGGGCCATATCCTTCATCGCGCCGCTCAGTTGGACGACCTGATCGAACTGCCTGGTGTCAATGAGCGCTTCGTAAACGCGCTTCCGGCTGGCTTTGAACACAGGCTCCTGATGGATTGCTTCCGCGGTATGAGATATTTCCTCGTCGGCCGCCGCCGCAGTCTTCGGTAAACCTAGCGTCAAGCCGCCGATTGCCATGGCCACGCCAGCGATCGCCTGTCGCCGCGTGGATCTGCCGGCTGGGGCTGTCGAATTCGCTTTGTCGCTCATCGTCATCTTGATCATCATCTTGATCATCCTCCTGAAAGTTTGGCTTCCACCTGGCTCGCATAAGACCATCGCAGCAAAATATGTTCAAGATAATATTTCGGTGGACAGGTAAGTTGGTTCGCGCCATACTTCAGCGCCAGACTTCAGCACCAGACAAGGAGTCTTCATGCCCTACCCCACCGGTCATCGCGCCACCGTGAAGAAGAACATCATCGACAGCGCGCGCAAACTTTTCAATCGCCACGGATTCGAAAATGTCTCCCTGCACCAGATCATGGCCGGGGCGGGCCTGACGCACGGTGGGTTCTACAGTTACTTCAACAGCAAGAGCGATCTGTATACCGAGGTCTTGGGCTGCTTCCTGACCGACCCCGATTGGAAAAACTGCTGGGAAGGCGTGCACGTTGATCTGTCATCGACCGACGTGGGTGCACAAGTTGTCCGCGCCTATCTGTCGCGCCAACACTACGAGGACGTCGAGAACTCGTGTCCCATGGTCGCGCTGCCGACCGACGTCGCCCGCAGCGGGGTCCGCGCGAGGCGCGCGTTCGAGACCGTGTTCCAGGCGATGGTAAGCGTCCTGGAGCGGAGTTTGCCCCGGCATGGCCGCAGTCGCCGCACCACGGCGCAGAGCATAGCTGCCCTATCCATCGGAGGCATGATTGTCGCCCGCACCATGGTCGACCGCGCTCTAGCGGACGAACTTCGCGCTGCCTGCATGGATGTTGCCCTGAATCTGGGCGATTGGAACCGCCAGGGGAAATCGAAAAACGGCAAATCCAGACGACCCTTAGCCAACACGCTTAAGCAACTCGCTTAGCTTGTCCAGGTCCTGGGGACTGGCGTCGCCGATCAGGAAAAAGATCAGCGATCAGGATCAGAGCGTGTGCGGCACCTTGATCGCAGCGCTGCTCACTTTGCCGGCGCAGGCGGGATCCTGGGCGCACTGCCGGAGGGCTGGGACAACCAGCGCCTGTTCGAGGGTTGGGTCGTTGAGGTTGGAGAGCACGTCCAGCGTGCGCTGGGCGGCGGCGGTGTCGCCGGTCTTGCCGTACGCAATGGCCAGCAGTTTCAGTGAGAGCGGGTTATTGGCGTCTTCATCGAGGTGCGGAATGGCTTCACCGTATTTCTGCTGGGAAACGAGCAGCGCTCCGAGCGCTCCGTTGTAGGCTAGGTCGATGACCTTGTCGTTGGAATCTTCCGACATTTTTGTCAGCGCTTCAAGGCTCGATTTCGCAATTTTGTCATTGCCCATCTTGATGGCGACTTCCACGCGAGCGCGCAAAATCTGCGCGGTGATCTGCTCAATCGCGGTGTGGTTGGCATTCTCTCCCGCGGCAGCGGCGGCATCGGCTTGGCTTAGCAGTTCCAAGGCGTGGGTGGAGTCTTCCTGATACATCGCCATTTGCCGGTAGGTGTCCGCTTCGGCGAGGCTGGTATGGCTGGCGTGAGCCTCGAAGGCTATCGCTTGAAAGGCACGGTCGGCCCATTCAAAATCGCCTTCGCGGACGAAGGTGGCGGCTTCGCGAGTGCGCCACAGGACGCGCTGCTGCTCGGGAAGCGGAAATCTGCGGAATCCTGCTTCGTACTCGCGGCGGGCGCGAACCTCGTCGCCTTTCAGCGCGTACGTATCCGCCAGTCCAAACTGCGAAGCATAGAACTCGGGATCAATGGCGAGCGAGGCGCGGTAGTGGTCGATGGCGGCGTCGAAGCGGCCGGCCAGGCGCAGGATTTCCGCGTACGAGTCCTGCGGATTGGAATCGTGGGGCAGTGCGGCGACGTATTGATCCATGAGTTCGAAGGCCTTGTCGAAACGGCGCACATAGGCATAGTTATATGCCATGTTGTTCAATAAGCCGGGAGAATCCTTAATGCCGGAACGCTCGTACACCGCGAGGGCGCGATCGTATTGCTGCTGCGTCATCAGCCACCAGGTGGTCATCCAGACTACGGTCCGGTCGCTTGGAAGCTGCGCCAGCAGGTCGTTCATTTCGGTGATGGCCGAGAGGAGTTTGTGGTCATAGGCATCCTGGTACCATTCGATGGCGACGCGTTCGGGAGTGCTGGCTCCGTCGCGGTACTTGAAGGCGAGGGCTTGCTCGCGCAACTGCTCGGCCGAGTCGAGACTGATCTGGGCGAGAAGTTCGTGGCCCATGGCGAAGGCGGGATCAAGTTTCACCGCCTTGCGCAGCATTTCGATGGCTTCGGTCTGTTCGACCTTGTCGAGGTAGAGGACTTGAGCCTTTTCGACCAACTGGCGGGCTTCCGGGGAACTGGTGGTGAACTGCAAAGCGGCGGGCGCCTCCGGCTTTTTGGGCGCGGACTTCCTGGGCGCAGCGGCGGTAGGCGCGGCAAGCAGGGCGATGATGAACACGATCAGGAAAGACGGGACGCGAATCCAGCGGCGGGTCATTGTTAGTTTCATCTGTTAGTTCCCTTTCAAGAGATAGCCGGGTTGCAGCGGCAGTTTGCCGTCAATCTTCAGCACGTTGACATCCTTGGTGAGCGAATAGAGGTCGATGACGCCGATGGCTCCGCGGGTGATGGATACGATATGTACAATTTCGTCATCACTGGCGGCGATGACGATCACTCCACGATGCGACTGGATGAAGGCGCGGGCCTGATCGGATGTCATGTTCAGGATGCGGCGCAGAATCAGTTGCGCATCTTCGGTAGCGGGATCGCGCATGACGACGGTGACCGGCTTGCCATCCTGCCAGGTGCGGATGCGTGCATTAAACATACCCGCCAATTCGCTGGCCGTAAGGTTGGTGGTGGTGCTGGTCTTGTCGGCCACAATGATCAATTGTTTAGCCTGGGTCAGGGCGGGTGCGAGCAGCAGGCAAAGGAACACGAGAAGGGTGCGGCTGTTTTTCCGCACCGGGTTCACGAGTTGGGCCAAAGTACCGGTCACACTAGCGATTGTTGGGTACCGAATGGCGTAGGCAAAGATAACTAACGTAACGTCGCGGCTTTCTGGGGAGGAAACGGACCGGCCCAATTGGCCGGCGTTGTGTGAATTGGCTATTGTCCTTTCGCTTGAGTGAGATCGAGGACAGTCAAGTGCTTCACCACCGCGGGCGCGGAGGAACACAGGGAAAACTTTGGTTGGGGCCGGGGAGCGCCGCGACGGCTGGAAGTTGAAGTTGAGGTTACGCTTTGATTACTTTTTTCCGAACAGGTTGTCGACTACGCCTCGCGCCACCGATCCTCCGAAGGCGCCAGCAATTCCGGGCACGAAGGCGAGAAAGGATTCGTAGATCTGCGCTCGGGTCGGCTTCTCCGAAAGAAAGTAATAGGCCAGCCATTCAACCACGGGCACAAACACTCCGACCAGGACGACCCAACGCCAGGGACGGCGCGGGCTCAGAAACCCCAGCAGCATGTTGGCGGCGAGGACGACGGTTGCGGTCAATAGGAGATCGCCGACTTTGATGTCGAGCCAGCCCGCCAACACTCCGGCCAGCACGGCCAGCAGATAGTAGAGAGGGTCGGCGGCAGATCTTCGCTGCGGAAGAATTTCGCTCCCGGATGTGGTCATAGTTTGAACTCGGTTTGAACTCGGTATGAACTCGGTTTCAACTCGGATTGGTGATGGGCTGCGAGCTGCGAGCCGCGAGCAACGTTTAGCTCGGAGACTCGCAGCTTTCTCTACGAGTAAGTGTAGAACCCGCGACCGCTCTTGCGCCCGAGCCAGCCCGCATCCACCATCTTAATCAGCAGCGGACAGGGGCGGTACTTGGGATCGCCGAGGCCATCCTGGAGCACGCGCATGATGTCGAGACAGACGTCGAGGCCGATAAAATCGGCGAGCGTGAGCGGGCCCATGGGATGCGCCATTCCGAGTTTGAAGACCTCATCGACGGCTGCGGGTGTGGCAACGCCTTCCATCACGGCGTACATGGCCTCGTTGAGCAGCGGCATGAGCACACGGTTCGAGACAAAGCCCGGCGCATCATTCACCTCGACCGGCGTTTTGTCGAGTTTCACGGCCAAGTCGCGAACGGTTTCAAACGTAGGTTGCGAAGTCGCCAGGCCGCGAATTACTTCCACGAGTTTCATCACGGGCACGGGATTGAAGAAGTGCATGCCGATGACTTGGTGGGCACGGCTGGTCAACGCTCCCAGCTTGGTAATCGAAATCGACGACGTATTCGTGGCCAGAATGACCTCGGGCCTGGTGATGCGATCGAGGTCGCGGAAGATCTCCGTTTTGATGGCTAACTTTTCGGTCGCCGCCTCGATCACCAGATCGCAATCGGCAAGTTTTGCCCGTTCCAACACTGGCGTAATCTGCGCCAGGGTGGAGGTCTTGTCGTCCGCCGTAATTTTGTTTTTCGCTAGTTCACGATCGAGGTTCTTGGCTATCGTGGCCAGTCCGCGATCGAGAAAACGCTGCTCCACGTCGCAGAGGATGACGTTAAATCCGCTGCGCGCCAGGACGTGGGCTATGCCATTGCCCATGGTGCCTGCGCCGATTACTCCTACAAGATGGATCGCCATAATTACCTCGCACAGGGTTGCTTGCCGACAGATTGCCCGACGAAAGATTGCCTAAGAAGCAGGAAACTGGAAAGTTTAGCAGAGCGCAGGGGTGGGGCGACGGGCATCCCGTCTGTCTCGTGCGGTGGTGGCCGGGCGGGAATGCCCGGCGCTCCACCGAGTTCAGCAAGCAGCGTTACTAACTCTGCACGATTACCTTGCCGCCGGCCGGGTTCTCGTTCGGATTCGGTCCGCCATAATATGTGTAGGTGGTAAGGTCAGAACCGGGAGTAACCGTGTGAGAAGAGCCATCGGTTTGAGTAATGGGCGGAGTAAACGGGTCGTCGCTTTTCAGCCATGAGATAGCAAAGACCGCGGAAGAGGTGTCCAGTTGCAGATTGCCCGACCGCGCTAGAGTAGCACCGAGAGGAACGGCCACGGTTTCAGGACTGTAGTTGGGGCTGGTGAAAGATCCCGATACGGTGACGATCATCGCGCCCGTGCCTACCTGAATCGCAAAGGGGCCGCTTAGCTGGGCGGGCGGGGTTACATCCGAATTGTAGATGTAATAGTTACCGGCGCAGTTAGCGTTGGGTGCGGTGAAACCATTGGAACCTCCATTGCTGACCGGCAAGTTCATCGGGGGATACACCTGCTGTCCGCTACCGTTGGTTTGGAACTCAATGATAATGTCGACTCCGGATTCGTTTTCAAAATTGATTTGATCTCCCTGGTTGACGATGATGCCCTGTCTCGAGGGAGTGTACGTACTATCGATGGTGATGTCCCACGTTTCTGCTGCGGACAACGGAAGGTTGGGTGCTGCGGCCATGGCTGGCTCCTTTGAAATCGAATTTGCTTACTTACCACGGGGCTTAAAGCTCGGATCCGAGAACAATGCTTGCAGGTCTGGGGTATTCTTCAGATCCGCAAGGGCATACCCTTTCTGCAAGCTCTTTTCGATGTACTGTAACGCCTGAGCGCGATCCCCCAAGTCTTCGTAGGCCATGCCCACGATCGCCAGGACGTTGGGGTCGTCCGGGGAAAGAGCGAGCGCTGATTGTATGCGAGAAATGGCCTTTTCGCGCAACTTTTTCTTGGCATAGAGCAGGCCTAGCTTGGACTGCGCCGTGGCGTCTCGCGGGGTGTCCAGGGCCGCCTGTTCGAGCAGGGGGATTTCGCGGTCGCGCGCCTGGCCAGCTTTATCATTTTCTTTGAGGCCATCATAGGCAATTGCCAGGTTGGCCCACACCACATAATCCTTGTCGTTCAGTTGCAGGGCTTTCTCCGTTGCGGCAGCGCATTCGGCATACTTTTGCTCCTGGAGGTAGAGATATCCGAGGTTGGCGTAGGCGGGGTAAGTGGGCTCGAGGGCAATTGATTTCCGCAGCATCTGCTCAGCGTCGGCGTAGTGCTTTTCGCCCATGTCGCTGTAGGCGGCGCCTAAATTTAGATAGAGCGCCGCGTTGTCAGGAGTAAGCTGGATGGCGTGGCGATATTGTGCCACGGCTTCTTCGTAGCGCTCGTGGTTATCCAGGAAAGCACCGTAGGAGTTGTAACCATCCCAGAAATCGGGACGAAGCGCGATCGCCTTCTTGAAGGCGGCCTCGGCATCGGCAGTGCGTCCGGCGCTGTCGTAGGATCTGGCCAGGCCGACGATAGCGTCCGCGTTGCGCGGGTCGAGTTGCAGCGCGCGTTGATTCTCCTGCAAGGCGAGGTCGTATTTTCCGGTGCTGCGGTGGATCTTTCCGAGGGTGACATAGACGGCGGGCAGGCGATCGTCGAGTTGCTGGGCTTTCTGGCAATTCGCAAGAGCTTCGTCGATCCACTTGCTGTCCTTGTCCATCGAGTATTTCAGGCGATACGCTTCGCCCAACTGGGCGAATCCCAGGGCAAAATGAGGATCTGCCTTTACGGCGTCGTCGAGCGCCGCGATGGCCAGATCGAGGTTTCCCGCTTTGTCGTAGCGTTGGGTGTAGCCGAGCGCCTTCAGATAGAGTACATATGCGGCAGAATTGACCGGGCCGCTACCACGCAGCATCTCTGGCGTAGCCTCGATGCGCATCAGCTTGGCGATGCGGGCGACCGTCTCATCTTCGAGCGTGGAGAAGTCTCCGGCGCGGTCTTCCAAAGTCACCGAGCCGACCTGCCGCAGATTCTTCGTGTTGACCAGATTCACCGTGAGCTGGATCATCTGGCCGTCGCGCCGCAGACTGCCTTCCACTACGACCGTTGCTCCCAGTTCGCGGAGCGCCGAACCCGCGTCGGCAACCTTGCGCGCGCGCACCTCACGCGCCGGCACCACCCAGAGCGACTGCTTGCCCGTCTCCAGGTTCGTCAGACGGCTGGAGAGGCTGTCCATTAGTCCGTCCGAAACCGCCTGATCGGCCGCGTCAACCTTCGCCGGATCAGTACCGACATTCTCAAAGGGCAGCACGGCAATGTGGTCGACTTCATGGCCAAACCATCCTGCTACGCGGTCGCGCACTGGCGGCAGAAACGACAGCACGGCCAGCACTACCACGGCCACAGCGGCTGCCAATGCCCAGCGGTACCAGCTTGGCGACGGAGCAGCGGCGGTGCTCCACACCGGACGCGACGCCTGTTCAATCTGCTTTCTGAGTTCCGCCACGCTCAGATTCGAGGCCTGGGAGGATGAGCGAGAGGATGAGCGAGAAGACGGACGCGACGTTCCAGACGGCGGCCGACTGCCGGTTCCAAGCGCGGTCGCCGTGGGATCGAGATGTTCGCGCACCTCCTTCAGGTCGGCCACCAACTCGCGGCAACTCTGATAGCGCGTGGCCGGTTCCTTGGACAATGCCCGGTACATCACGCGCAAGAGATCGATGGGGATGAGCTCGTCCATCGGCGGCGGCGCTTCGTTCAGGATGGCAAAGATCGTTCCCGCCGGTGTGTCGCGGGAAAACGGATTCTTTCCGGTCACCATTTCCGTCAGCACGATGCCCAGCGACCATATATCGGTGCGCTGATCGACAAGCTTGCCGACGGTTTGCTCAGGCGACATGTAGCCGACGGTTCCGGCCGTGCTCATGCTTTGCGTGCTGGTGCCCGAAGACGCGAGGCGCGCCAGGCCGAAGTCGACGATCTTGGCAACTCCATGCTGGGTCAGGATGACATTCGAAGGCTTGATGTCGCGGTGGACCACGGCGCCGGCATGCGCGGCGGCGAGGCCCTCCCCGATCTGGATGGCAATGTCGACCGCTTCAGCCATGGGGATGGGATCGCGGCGCATCTTCCGCGAGAGCGGTTCGCCGGCGTAATACGCCATCACGATGAAGGAGCGACCGTCGCTGGTTTCCTCGAGGCCGTGAATCACGCCGATGTTGGGATGGTCGAGCGAAGAGGCGGTGCGGGCTTCGCGCAGAAACCGCTCTTTGTCTTCGCTGCTGGAAACGACGTGCTCGGGAAGGAACTTGAGCGCGACCGTGCGCTCGAGCTTCACGTCGAGCGCGCGATACACCACGCCCATCCCACCGGCTCCGGCCAGACCGAGGATTTTGTAATTGCCGACTACATCTCCGGCAGACAAAGTAGCTTTTGCTTCAGACACCGAGCGTCCCTCAAATGGGGATCAACCCCCACGCCCACACCGATTGTCGGTATCAGGATGCGATGAATCCAGTTCCGCACCACCCATTCGGCACCACGATGATACGCTACTGCATTTTGAGGCGGGAAGAAAGTGGAAGAAGC
>JBEKED010000078.1:0-13174 GCA_050014035.1 Terriglobales bacterium | reverse complement strand
CAAACCGAATCTCGACCCGGTATTCGTACTTCTGACCTTCTAAAGAAGCCTCAACCTCCGCGACCTGGAGCGGTTTATCCTGCCACCGGGTCCTGGTAGACTGCGTGAACGGATTCTCATCTCCCCCTATAAACCGCTTAACATACCGAATCGCGTCGAGCAGCGACGACTTGCCGCTGCCATTTGGGCCGAGCAGTAGCTGCTTCCGCTCCGGTCTGTAGTCGAAGTTAACAAAACTGCGGAAGTTGTCGATGTGGATACGAGTCAGCATGGCTACATATTATACGGATCGCATTCGGGCAGCGACGATTTGGTTAGCCGACATCTGACGCCCAGTGGCTCAGTTCCAGTGATGCGAGTGCCACCAAATCTTCTGAATGTCGAACTCGACCCCGCGGCAAAGATAAATCGGCGTATTCTCCTCACCCATGCCAAAGCGTTCATAATGGTTGAAGGCCTGAAATGAAGTGCAGTTGTCGCGCACGTCGTCAAGGCTCCACTCGATCACGATAAGGTTCTTGTAGACCTGCGGCGGCGGCCCCCAGTACCAATGATTCTGGTGCCGCGAATAAGCGCGAGGGAGCCCCAGCTTCGGACCAAACAAATTGATCGCCCCCGCCTCGCCGTAATTCCCAGCCCAGATGCCGGTCTCCGCGCGCTGCTCACGTGGCAGCGAGTTGTAGATGCCGGCGACCTCATTCACCATCTCCGGCCATCCAAACTGATCGGCAACCGGCTGCGGCAACAACGACTCGTGGTGCACCTCGGCCTTGGCGGGCTTGAAGCCGATAGCATTTTGATAAGCCAGAAGCCGCTCCGGTGGAAGCATCCAGGTCACCATCGGGATGGCGGGAAGCGCCGCCAGAAAAATTACCGCGACCACCGCCGCCTGTGTCCACGCCGCGCGGTTTCCGAGCCAGTGCTCGATGGCGCGCTCAACCACCACCGCGCCGCCCGCGAACAGCATTGGATAAATCGGGAACACGTAGTAATTCTTGCCGTGCGCGACTTCCATCAACACGAAGAAGACAACAAAGGTCAGCCCCAGCACGCGCCAGCGGCGGTCGCGCAGAAACCATACCAGCCCCGACACCCAAACCGGCAACATCACCGGATACGTGGCGATGATCTGTTCCTTCACAAACGCCAGCGGTCCGAGCACCACGTTCTTGCCCTCGCGGCGCACGTTGGCCAAATCTTCGATGGTCGGAAAGTGGTGACGAATCTGCCAGATGATATTCGGCAGAAAAAGCGCAACCGCAATGGCGCCCGCGATCCAGATCCACCGCCGCGCGAACTCGCGGCGATGCCCGGTCAGCAGCAGCGCGACCGTAACCGCAAACCCGAAAGACAGCGTAGAGTGCTTGTTCTCAAGCCCCAGTCCGGCCAGCACGCCGAACCATAGCCAGAGCCGCGAGTCCCCCGTGCGCAGGATGCGCGCGATGACCCAAATGCAGCCCATCCAGAACAAGGGCTCGAAGGCATTCATGGTGAGCAGACTGTCGATGGAGAGAACGGCGGGGCAGAGAAGTATGCAGACACCCGCCAGCAACTGCGCATAGCGTCCGCCGCCAAGTTCGCGCACGATCAACATGGTGAGCGCGATCAGCGCCGCGCCCGCCAGGGCCGGCAAAATCCGCAGCGCCCAGAGCGAACCGCCCATCAGCAGCGCGATCTTGGCATACACGGCGATGAGCGGCGCGGCATCCACGTACCCCCAATCGAGATGGCGCGCCATGTCGAGGTAATAAAGCTCGTCGCGAAAGTACCCGTATTGCCGGACGCTGGTGAAGACGTGCAAGAGCACCTTAGCCGCACAGAGCGCGGCCATCACGCCAACCGCAAGCCGAGGCAAAGCTTCGGATGCATTCGCTTCGGAATGCGACAGAGTGCCAGGTTCAGGCGCGTGATCTTCGGACAGGTAATTTTCTGTTGCAGCCAAGTGAATGCCCCCGTGAGTTAGTTAAAAAGCGTCGTTAACTCTCAGTAATCTGGCAGGAAGTAAGACCGAAAACAATCTGCATGGGACATGTGGGCCAAGTGAGGGGACAACCGGGACCGCCGACGGATCACGTGATGCGGTAGGCCTACAGCTTCTGCAGAATTTGCGCCTGTCGTCCCAGATACCGCCGCGTCCACCTCAAGCTGGCGCCGGATTTCAGCATCACCTTGTACTCGCCGTGGAACCATTTCTGCAGTTCGCGCACCGCGTCCACGCGCACCATGGCCGAGCGGTTGATGCGCACAAATTCGGCGCGGTCGAGCCGCTCCTCCATCGCGTCCAACGTTCCGCGGATGGTATAAGTCTTGGCGCCGGCATGAATCAGCAAGTAGTTGCGCTCGCTCTCGATCCAGTCGATTTCGCCGGGCGTTACGAAAAAAATCCGTTCGCCATCCTCGACGGCCAGCCGAGTCGGTCCCCGCCGCGCCACTTCCACCTCAGCCAGCAGTTTGCGCAAGCCTTCTTCGGAACTGGAATTGCCGTGGGCACGCGCCTGCTCCTTGGCGTCGTCCAATACCTTCTGAAAGCGCGGCTGGTCAAAGGGTTTCAGCAGGTATCCGAAAGCGTGCACATCGAATGCCCGGATCGCGTACTCATCGAACGCGGTAACAAACACAATTCGCGGCAGCGGAGGCGCAAGCTGCTTCACCACCTCGAACCCGTCAAAATCCGGCATCTGCACGTCAAGCAAAAGCAAATCAGGATGCGTCCGCCGAATCCCCGTCACCGCGTCGCGCCCATTCGCCGCTTCGCCAACCACTTCCACTTCCGAATCGCTCGCCAGAAAGCGCAGCACCTTGCGCCGTGCCGGTGCTTCGTCATCGACAACGAAAACGCGCAGAGTCGTCATGCGGTCGCCAGCTGCAACGGTATGCGCACGGAAACGGTCAGCCCGCCTTCCGGGCTGTTGTCGAAGCGCAAAGTGTGGCGCGGGCCATAAAGCGCGGCCAGGCGATCGGCCGTGTTGCTGAGCCCGATTCCTTTTTCTAGCGGCCCGCCCTGCAATCCGGGACCGTTGTCGCTGACGCGCAGCAGCAGCTCGCCATCGCTCTGTGCCGCGCGGATCGTAACCTCCAGCGGCGTCCGCCCGGCGGCATGACGAATCGAATTTTCCACCAGCGGTTGCAATAGCAGTTGCGGAACCAGCATTCGCGCCACATCCGCATCCATCGCGACCTCGACGCGCAGGTCTTCTCCGAAGCGTTCCTGCATGATTCCCAGGTACATGCGCACCGTTTCTATCTCGTCTTCGAGCGGGACCTGTTGCGCATCCGGTCGGCGCAAAGTGCGGCGCAGCAGTTCGCTCAGTTGCGCCAGCATGGCGTCGGCGCGAGCGATGTCTTCATACATCACCGACGAAATGGTATTCAGCGCATTAAAAAGAAAATGTGGTTGCAGCTGCAGTTGCAAGTTCTGCAGCTGGGTCTGCGCCAGCCGCGCCTCCAGTTCCGCCGCCACGATCTGCCGATTGCGCAGCTCGCGGTAATAATCCAGCAGATTGAGCGCGCCCACGAAGATGGCGTAGATCACCACGAAGTTGGAAAACTCCATCGGGTATCGCCAGCCCATGACGCCGTAGTCGTAGCTTCCCATTCCGACCAGGGGAAAGACGATGGCGCGCGAAACCGCCATCAGTGTGGTGTGCACGATCGAGAGAACAATCGCGGCGCCCAGATGGATGGGAGCAATGCGCATCCAAGGCTGCTCGCCGAAGCGGAACTTCTGGCTCATCCACACGGCCGCGGGAACGAGCACGATCGCCGCAAGTATTCCGGTTGTTTCTTCCAGGGCGCGCCGGCCGAAGGTTCCGCTGCGATCGCGCGCCAGATCGTCAAGATAGAGATACCAGAATTTCAGCAGGCCGAATATCAGGACGACCGCGGCGGAATTCACCGACGTGCGGAAAATGCCCGGCGGACGCGGCACGGAGGTATGCACGCGAGTAGGGTAACGCACATGCTGGGCGAATTCACCCCAAGCCTGGGACGACCTGGCCCAAAGCAGGGACGACCCGGACGGGCGACGCAGTGACCAACGCTACATGCCAGGATACTTTCCGAGGAAGAAGAGCACCATGTCGATGCTGTCCGAAATTCCATGCGCGACTATCGGCACAGCCAGGTTGCGACCCGTGCGCAGGTAGATTACTCCCAGTAAAATTCCCATCAGACCTTCGTCGATGATGCCTGTCCACCCTTGATACGCGTGGGCCAGTCCAAAGGCGGCGTGAACGACAATCAGGCTGACGATCCAGGCGCGGCGAGTGCGGTTGAACAGGTCGGCGACGCGATTCATCAAGTACCCGCGGTAAACCATCTCTTCGCCAAAGGCCGCAAGCAGCCAGGCCAGCGCAATGAAGATCAGGGTCACTTTCAGGTTCCCGACCAACGGCCGAAAATCTTCCAGGTCCGGTTGCTTCCGCAGCAGCCTCACCAAAATCGGTTGGCTGACGAACAATTCAAATCCTTCCAGTGCTAGCCCAGCCGCAATCCCGCATACCAGCGTAGCTTTCCAGTTGCGAAAGCGACTAAGCCCCACATCGCGCCAGCGCAATTTCCGCACGCGAAGCGAGACCCATCCAAACAGCAGCAGGTACGGAGTCTTACTGAAAAAGATCAGATGCCGAAAGTCCGCCCAGAAAATCAGGCCGACGATAACCAACTCGCCTACCGCCAGCCATTTGCTTTGCCGCCAGTTGAGCGCGCCGCCTCCCGCTTCTGGACTAGCGCTTTCCTGTACTTCTGTCCCCAAGCTCTCGCTGCTGTTAAATCCACTCATAACTAGCTCCCGTGTATCCGCGCGGTTTCCGGCCGGATCAGCTACGAGGCAACGCCAGCGACCTCCGGTATTGCCGCACGAACCAAACCGCAACATAAGTGGTCAACATCACCAATGCGCCGCCAGCCAGCCAGCCGATGGGCACCATCCACCAGCCGAGCAGATCCCGCCCTCCTGCCGGGACAGTCCCGAAGCCAAGTCGAAACGAGATTTCGGAGTCGCCCGCGGCGCTTGGAAGAAGCCACAAGCCCGCCGTTTGCGGATGAAACAGTTTCGCCACCGCGACCAGTATGAAAACGGCTCCAAAGAAATATCCGAGCACCGACCCAAGCAGCACTAAAAAGCCAACGACGCTTAGACTTGCCCAGCGGAATAGACTCCTGAGAATCTGCACCGGCGACCGGCTAACCTCGGCTCGCGCCAGCAGCGTGTCGGTCATGTACTGGCTGGCCAGTTCGTCGGCAGGGCCCAGTGCGGCCAGCGCTGCTTCCACTGCAGCGGGCGTGATTTCTCCGCGCGCCTCTTCCGAAGCGGCGGCCTTATCCAGAATGTGGCTGCGCAGTTCGTCGACAATCTCCCGCACCTCGGCCTCGTTTACGCCGCGCAATCGCCCGCGCAATCTGCCCAGGTAAGAATCGATCTTTTGCTGCGCATCGCCGGCCACGGTCATCATTCTCCCTTTCTTCATGCTCGCTACGAGAGTGGAGCGAGCAGCTTGCTCATGCTCGACGAGAATTGCGCCCAGATCTCAGCCATCTCCACCGCCCGCCGTTTCCCTGCCGGAGTGAGGGCGTAGTATTTCCGTGGATGTCCCCCCTCGGACTCGACCCACTCGCTGCGCAAAAGCCCAAGCGCCTTCAACCGGCTGAGCAGCGGATACACGGTGCCTTCCGAAACGATCAAATCCGAATCGCTCTCCAGCCGCCGAAGAATTTCAAGCCCATAGCGCTTTCCATCCCACAACGCAGCCAGGATGGCCAACTCCAAGCATCCCTTGCGGAGTTGGACCTCCCACTTGTCCCCAGTCTCCAGCTCGCGCGCGTCGCGCTCTTTCATTGCGAGATACTATGTATTGCAAGGTATAGTGTTGTCAACAGTCAAATGAGCGGCACAGCATTTCGGCAGATTCGGGATTTTCTGCGAAGCAGGAGCCGCACGAGTTCTTTCGCGGCGGAGACTCTGGATTCGAACTACTCGGAGCGATTTGAAACGCGTTTATTTTTCGCGCTGGAAGCGATAGCGTCCGCCTCGGTCTTTGGCCACTTGTTCGGCCACTTTCAAGAATGCTCTTCCGGCGTGCGAGAGCATCGATTCCTGACGGTATACCAGGCGTAGCTTGCGCTGAAAGTGCAGATCGCGCACCGGAACGCGCACCAGCTCGCCGCGGGCGATCTCGCTTTCCACGCTGATCTCGGGAACCAGGGCCACACCTTTCCCCATGCAGACGAAGCGCTTGATGGCTTGCAGGGTGGGGAGTTCCACGTCCATGTGCAGGGGAGTTTTGTGGCGGCGGAACGACTCGATCACCAAATCGCGATACGGAGAGGCGACAATGTGGGCAACGAACGACTCCGCACCCAGTTGCCGAACGCTAACCTCGCCGGCCGAGGCCAGCGGATGACCGGGAGGGACAATCAGCGCCAACTCGTCCAGGTAAACAACCGCCGAGCGCAAGTGGGGCTCTTGCGGATGGTAGGAGAGGATGCCGAGTTCCACGTTGTGCTTGAGCACATCGTCGGGAATTTGACTTCCAAGCGAGCGCCGGACCGTGATCTTGATCGCGGGATGCAGGCGGCGAAACTCGCCTAGCACCGGCAACAAGTAGAGCGCAGTCAGTTCATTGGCGGCGATTACCAGTTTGCCTTTTTGCAATTCCCGCATTTCCACGAGCGCGGTCTGCGCATCCTGCCGCAGATTGAGCAACTGTTCCGCGTATTCCTGGAGAACTCGTCCGGCGTCGGTCAGTACGCCGTCGCGCGAGGAACGGTCGAAGAGGGGCTCGCCTATATCCAGTTCCAGTTTGCGGATCGTCTGGCTGACTGCCGATTGGGTGCGAAATAGCTTTTCGGCGGCTCGGGAAAAACGGCGCTCGCGGGCTACGGTCAGGAAAACTTCCAGTTGCGATAGGTCCATGAAATCAGCTCTTCGCTTAGCTCTTAGCTCTTGGCCATTGACGCGGAAGTGTCCTTGGCGAATCTGGGCTCGCAGAGCCAAGGGCTAAGAGCCAAAAGCTAAGAGCCTCCCTCACACATAGGCCATCTTGCATAAGTGAATCTAATACTATCATCGCCTCTAATACTATTGTAACTATAATAATCTTTCCTTTAACGCCTTCGGCCAATAGAGTTAACCCACACATACTCATTTCTGGAGGGGGAATTCATGGATCGGCCGCGCATCACTATTTTCGACACCACGCTTCGGGACGGCGAGCAGTCGCCGGGCTGCAGTATGAATGTGCAGGAAAAGCTGCACCTGGCCCAGCAACTCGATTGCCTTGGGGTCGATGTGATTGAGGCTGGGTTTCCGATCGCCTCCGATGGCGATTTTGAAGCGGTACAACGGATCGCCGCCACGGTACGGCGTCCGGTCATTGCGGGCCTGGCTCGCGCCTGCAAGGGCGACGTCGACCGGGCCTGGCAGGCGTTGCAGGGGGCGGCGCGGCCGCGCATTCACGTTTTTCTGGCAACCTCGGACATTCATCTGCAACACAAGCTGCGCATCACGCGCGAGCAGTGCCTGGAGCAGGCGCGCGAGGCGGTTCGTCATGCCAAGTCTGTGTTCGCCAAATCAGTGTGCGCCGACGTGGAATTCTCGCCCGAAGATGCCACCCGCACCGATGTGCGGTTTTTATGCCAGGTAGTCGAAGCGGTCATCGCAGCGGGAGCCACTACGGTCAACATTCCCGACACGGTCGGCTACACCATGCCTGAGGAGTATGGACAACTCATTCGGGCGTTACGTGAGAATGTGGCTGGCATCGAGAAAGTAACGATCTCCACGCATTGCCACAACGACCTCGGTTTGGCGGTTGCGAACTCGCTCGCGGGAGTGCAAAACGGTGCGCGCCAGGTCGAGTGCACCATCAACGGCATTGGCGAGCGCGCGGGCAATGCCGCGCTCGAAGAAGTCGTCATGGCCATGCGCGTACGCAGCGACCGTTATCCCTATGAAACCGGCGTCGCCAGCGAGCAACTGTATGCTTCAAGCCAGGCGTTGGCCGAGATCACCCGCGTGCCGGTACAACCGAACAAGGCCATCACGGGCCGCAATGCCTTTGCGCATGAGGCCGGAATTCACCAGGATGGCATGCTCAAGAATGCGCTGACGTATGAAATCATGACGCCGCAATCGGTGGGCGTGCCCGATTCGCGGCTGGTGCTGGGCAAGCACTCCGGGCGGCACGCGTTGGCCCTGCGTTGCGAGCAACTGGGACACCAGTTTGAACGCCGCGAACTGGACGAGGTCTATCGCCGATTTGTGGTTCTTGCCGACCGCATCAAGAAGGTGCAGGACAGCCATTTGCTGGAGCTGATCGAAGACGTGGTGCGAGGCGGTGTCGGCCTCGGCGCGACGGCCGCCGACCCGGGCAGGAAGTTTCCGCCGGCCACAGCCACTTTGCCGTTACCGCGCGCTGCCACCGCGGCCGCTGGCGCCGGTTCCAGCGAGTCCCGTGCCGCTCAACCAACAGGCAGCGATAGCCAAGCGGAGGGGCGACCCGGTGGTACACCTCCTACCAACTGGTTTAGCGGTGCTCCCTTCGCTGAGCATCACGCCGAGCAAGAAGACTATCTTTGGGGTGTCTGACTCCGAACCGTTTAATTCCTGGCGGGTTTTGTTTCCAAACGCCGGAGCACGAATCACGGCGCCGACCGTGAATGAAATGTAAAAGTCCTAAGAGGACTTTTCGCAGGCGGGCTTCCTCGTATATATTTGCTGAACAAAGCGAGATCTCCATGGAACTCCGCGTCACCTCCCTCCCCGGCGACGGCATTGGTCCTGAAGTTATGTCCCAAGCCATTTGTGTTCTGGAAGAAGTGGCCGACGGCTTTGGCCACGATCTAGAACTCGACGAAAAAGAAATTGGCGGCGTCGCGCTGGAAAAGTTCGGCAACCCCTTGCCCGACGCGACCGTTCAAGCCTGCCTGGCTTCGCATGCTGTGCTCTTTGGAGCCGTGGGCAATCCCGCCTTCGATCACAATCCACGCGAACTTCGCCCCGAATTCGGACTCTTGTGCCTCCGGCGGGAATTGGGAGCGTTCGCCAATCTGCGTCCGGCTGTGTTTTATCCCATGCTGACGGGCTGTTCACCGCTGCGCGAAGAGGTGGTTAAGGGAACCGATATTCTGATTGTGCGCGAACTGCTCGGTGGGCTCTACTTCGGGCAACCGCGTTCCATCGAAGGCGTTCCCGGCGAGCGTCGGGCGGTGAACACCATGCGTTACACCGAGCCCGAGATCGAGCGCATTGCGCGCGTCGCATTTCAACTGGCCGGTACCCGGCGGCGGCGCGTGCTTTCCGTGGATAAGTCGAATGTTCTCGAGTGCTCCCGTCTGTGGCGCGAAGTCGTCACCAGCGTCGGGCGCGATTTTCCCGACGTGCACCTCTGTCATCAGTACGTGGACTCCGCCGCCATGGCGCTGGTTCTCAGGCCGACGGAGTTCGATGTGATCCTCGCCGAAAATATGTTCGGCGACATGCTGTCCGACCTGGCGGGGGGAGTTGTGGGCTCGCTCGGCCTGCTCGCTTCGGCGAGCATTGGAGGGCCGGTCGGTCTCTACGAACCGGTCCATGGCTCCGCTCCCGACATCGCCGGCCAGGGAATTGCCAATCCCCTCGGAGCGATCCTCTCGGTGGCGCTGATGCTGCGGCATTCTTTTCATTTACCCAAGGAAGCGGAGTGCGTGGAGGCGGGAGTGACCGCAATCTTGAGCGGAGGCTTCCGCACCCGCGATCTGGCGCGTACCGATGAGCGCACCGTTTCCACCGAAGAAATGGGCGCGCAAATCGCTGAGTTCGTGCGCTTGGCCGCGTCTGCGTCCGCGGCCACCGCCTCGTAAGTCAAGGGCCTTACCACAGGGGGCGGGAGAGAACGGTGGAAAGCCAACTACAACTTTCCGGCGGAAGGCACCGCACTAGCGGCGTAGTCTCCAGCCATGGCGTACCAGCGGACGCGCAAGACCTCGACGAACATTTTTATTCCGTCGCGAAATGGGTGCAGCCGCGTGCCTTCGCTGTGCGCCCACAGAACTGGAACTTCTTCCACCTGCAAACCGGCGCGACGGGCTAAGAAAAGAATCTCCGGATCCCATCCCCAGCGTTCAATTCTCTGCAAAGGAAAAATGCGTTGCGCAGCGTCGCGGCGAAAAGCTTTAAATCCGCATTGTGTATCGGCGAAATGCAAGCCCAGAATCACGCGCAACGCCAGATTGAAGATTCGTCCAAATACCTGCCGGTAGAGCGGCTGCCGTTCGGTCTGCATTTCCACCCGGAGCCAGCGCGACCCGATCGCAATGTCAGCGCCGCGGGCGATGGCGTCGAAGAGTTTCCGCGCCTCTTCTATCGGCGAAGAAAGATCGGCATCGCTGAACAGGCAAACATCGCCGCGCGCATGCAGCATCCCATTGCGCACGCTGTAACCTTTGCCACGATTTCCGGGGTTCTCCAGCAGCAGAATCTGGGGATGCAACTTGCCATATTCGCGCACGATCTGCGCCGTATCGTCGATCGAGCCGTCATTCACAACCAGAATTTCAGCGTCCCAGTTTTGTTCTTGTATGTAGCGGAGAAGCGCATCGAGCGTCGGCCGGATGCGGGTGCGTTCGTTATATGCGGGAATGACGAAGCTGTAAGTCAGAGACATTGAATCATTGAGTCATTGAAACATTGAATCATTTCGACGACGAGTCATCGAACGGTTGAGGTAACAAGGCAATGACTCAATCATTCAATGATTCAATGTTTCGATGATTCATGCCACTTGCCGGCGTTGGTCGAGCATTTTGAAGAAATCTGCAACCAACTCCTGATCCCAAAGTCCGCTTCGTGCCTCGGCGCGCATGGTGAGCGCGGCCTGCTCGTGGCCGAGCGCCGGCTTATAGGGACGCGCCGTGCGCAAGGCATCGTAGATGTCCACGACCTGCAGAATGCGCGGCAGGAGCGGAATCTCGCCAGCCCGAAGCCCATCGGGATAGCCGCTGCCGTCGGAGTGTTCGTGATGATGCCGGATGATCGGGAGCACCAGTCGCAACGAGCGCAACGGACGGCAGATCTTCTCGCCGGTCACCGGATGTTGCTTCATGATCTCCCACTCCGCTGGGGTCAGGTCGCTGCCCTTTTTCAGGATTTCATCGGGCACCGCGATTTTTCCCAGGTCGTGCAGGTACCCACCTCGCCGCAGAGCCACAATACTTTCTTCGTCCAGTCCAAGAAAGCGACCCAGATCCACTGCATCGCGCGACAGCCGCTCACAGTGGCCCTCGGTGTAAGGGTCGCGGGCCTCCACGCTCAGACCCAGCGTGCAGAGCACTGAATCGGCTGTTTCTAGTTCGTCGGTGAACTCCTTGAGCTTCAGCAACGAATTCACCCGCGCAAACAATTCCTCGGGAGAAATCGGCTTGGTTAGAAAATCGTCCGCGCCCGCTTCAATTCCCTGCAGGCGGTCTTCGCGATCGCTCAGGCCGGTGATCATGACGATCGGAATCAGGCGCGTCTTGGAATCCGCTTTGAGTTCACGGCACAATTCGTAGCCGCTCTTGCCGGGCATGACCACGTCGAGCAAAATCAGGTCGGGAGCCTCGCGCCGAATTTCCGCCTCGGCTGCCGCGGCATTCTGCACCGCAACCGTGGGATAGCCGCGGCTGACCAGCAACTCCTTGAGCAGCGCCGCATTCACAATACTGTCGTCAACCACCAGAATCGATTGTTTCCGGCGGGCGCCCAGGAGATCGCGCATATCCGAACGCATATCCGAATAAGAGCGTCCATGCGGGGAAAGGGTTGTCCGTCGCGGTCCGGGCGGAAGACTCATGGTCACAGTTTCCCACAGGCTTGGGAACTGCGCCAGCGGGCCGGGTCTAAGGTGTCCGGAAGCAGGGCGGGGCAAAACTGAACATTTTTTGTGTTCAAGCGTCATAGCGGCCATATCAGGGCTCGTGGCAGGCTTGGATCATGAGGCACCGGAAGCTTTTGCCGATGTGGTTTCTGATGTTTATCGTGCTCGGATCTGCCGGGAGCGAATGCGTTGCCGTTTCGAAGCCGCATGTCATCACTTTTGGAAAATGGATTTCCGCCAAATGGCCTAACGCCACGGGACAGAAGATGCTCGATCTGAAAGTGCGTCCGTTATTCGTGGATACGCGGCTCAAGGAATACACCACTGGAAATCCACATGAATTGACCGACCGGCTGTTTGTGGTGCGCCGCGCCTTTCGCGTGAACGATGCGCTGCCTACTGAAAATGCCGGCGCCAATTCCAATTCCAACGCCCCGCGCTGGCAGTGGCAACGTGGCGGCTGGCTGCTCGTCGACCGCCTCACCGGACGCGTCTCGCAACTCAACTTGCCCGAGTTCGATCCTTTCTATTCGACCGCGAGCTGGTATCGCGACTACATCGCCTATTGCGGCGTCTCCGAAGATGGCAAGAAGCTTTATGCAGTCGTGGCGCAGGTGGGACGACGCAAGCCCATCCTGAAAAAAGATGCAGGCGAGCCTGGCGGAGACGACGATCCCGACTCGGAATGCCCGGCGCCAGTCTGGGAGCGCACTCCCATGCGAGTGACGTTTCAACCCGACGGCGGTCAGAAGCTGGTGTTCAATATCCGCAGCCTCGTCGTCGACGTGGTTAATGACGCTGAGGAACCGGAAGAATAGCCGCCGCTTGTGGAGAGACGGGCGTCCTCGCCCGTCCAGCCGAGCGAAGCTCGGCAGCGCCGTCGCAAGAATTTCCCGTTGTCCGCGGTTCCACTAAAGAGCACAATCACACCTATGAGGCTTGGAGAGTGGAAACCGTGCGCGGCGACTCTCTTGCTGTTCGTGTGCGGAACGCAGTTCATCGCCACTGCCCAGACTGCAACGCAAGGGCAACGGAAACCGTCTCTTGCAACTCGTGAGCTGGTCGCCCAAGTCCGTAAATCGCTCGTTGTCGTTCTGACACAAGATCACGAAGGCAATGCGATCGCGCAGGGCAGCGGCTTCTTCTTCAAGGCGGGACTCATCGCAACGAATCTCCATGTGCTCAAACGGGCCTCTCAAGGTTATGTAAAGTCGTTGTCCGATGGGGTATCCTACAAAATTTCCTCTGTCGTCGGATTCGATCTAAGACACGACACCTGCGTTCTGAAATTGTCCGAAGCGGGGGGCACGCCACTTCCCCTGAGCACGGCGGACGTTGCA
>JBEKED010000077.1:0-13181 GCA_050014035.1 Terriglobales bacterium | reverse complement strand
GGACGGCGACGTGCTGATCGAGCTTTGAAGGGTAGATGTTCGTCACGAAGATGGGCCCTCCTGAACCAAATGTTTGCGTCTTTGCGGAGCTACTGGTCAAAGCGGCCCAAGATCTTGATCGCTCTCGCATCTCTACCATCCAGTCGATCGCCGAGGTGCAGCGATCGAGGCTGGCGACCGTCGAGCGCCCGCGCGACCTCGCGCAATATATCGAACATACTGCCCTGAAACCGGACGCTACTCGGCGCACCGTCGTGACCCTTTGTGAAGAAGTCAAGCGCTTTGGATTCCGGGGTGTTTGCGTAAACCCGGTATACGTCGCGGGAGCGAAACAGCAGTTGGCTGGCTCCGGACGCGCCGTCATTACGGTTGTAGGGTTTCCCTTAGGGGCAAATCTCTCGAAAACAAAGGCGGCAGAAACCAGGGCGGTAATCGAGAATGGCGCGGACGAAGTCGATATGGTCATCTCCATTGGCGCGCTGAAAGCCGGAGAATACGAAGCAGTTTTCACCGACATTCGCGCCGTGGTCGAGGCGGCTGGTCGCATTCCGGTGAAGGTGATCCTCGAAACATTCCTGCTCGACGAATATCAAAAAGTCCTGGGCTGCTTGCTGGCTGAACGAGCGGGAGCGGCTTTTGTAAAAACGTCCACCGGTTTTGTCGGGGGCGGGGCCACGGTCGAAGATGTGGTCTTGATGAGGAGAGTAACTGGCGAACGAGTCAAGATCAAGGCTGCCGGGAGCATCAAAGACTTTCAAACCGCCCGGGCCATGGTAATGGCCGGTGCAGATCGTCTCGGATGTTCGGCATCCGTTGCCATTGTGACGGAAAGTTAGTACTGCCGGGCTTCGCCCGGCGGACGAATGCGTCCGCCCCTACGCGAGCGGTTCTAGCCCAGGAATCTTACGAATTGCGCCGACTGCTCGTCGAATCCCGGAAACACCGTCTTCAAATCTTTGTTCCCAAGATATCGCGACACGACTTCGCCGAGCACTGTCCGGAAGTCCGTTGTCAGCGCTAGATCACGGCCTTCGTAGAGTTGCGACTGGTCGAGTCCCGGCCAGCGGCCATAGACCTTGCCGCCCCTTACCGGGCCGCCGAGGACGAACATTACGTTGGCGTGGCCGTGGTCGGTGCCGCGGTTGCCATTTTCGCGCGCGGTGCGGCCGAATTCGGACATAGTTACTACCACCGTGTCTTCTCCCAGATCGCCGAGATCAGTCCAGAAGGCGGCGATCGATTGCGAGAAATCGCCGAGCACGTTAGCGATCTGTCCCTGCGTGCTGCCTTCATTGACGTGGTGATCCCAGCCTCCGATGTCGGCGAATGCCACTTGCACGCCGAGGTTTGCTTTGATCAGTTGCGCGAGTTGCTTCAGGCTGTCGCCGAAGCGTCCCTTGGGATAGTTTGCGTTGGCCGCCGGTGTGTAGTGTGAGGGATCGGACGCCTTCAGAGTCTTGACCGCATCGAAAGTTTCCTGGCCGGTGCCGTGCAACACGGTGTCGACCGAGTGGTCGTACATGGCTTCGAAAGTATTCGACATCGGCGCGGCGTTGGGATTTTTTCCGCCCACCGAAAAATCGTTCACGTTGTTGACCGCGATTGCCGGCTCCTTGCCGGAGAGAATGCGCGGCAGCGAGGGCCCGAGCGCAATGGCGCGAAATGCCGACTTGTCGTTTCCAGAGACGTTTCCAGATACGACGGGAAGTTCATGCAGCGCGCGATTGAGCCAGCCATCGTCGGTAATCTTTACACCGGGCGTGCCGGATTCCATGAAGTCCTGCGCATCGAAGTGCGAGCGCGTGGGATCGGGCGATCCGGCAGCGTGCACAATGGCGAGATGCTTCTGCTTCCAGAGCGGCTCGAAAGACGCCATCGCCGGATGCAGCCCGAAAAACCCGTCAAGATCGAGAACGGATTTCTTGGGAATGCTGATGGTCGGCCGCATGGCGTAGTAACTCGCCTCGGCGTGAGGCACCACGATGTTGAGCCCGTCGGCCGCGCCGCGCTGGAAGATCACGACCAGCCGCTTGTTGCGAATGCCGGGATCGGCGGCGCCAAAGGCAGCGCGCGTCAGAAAACTTGGGAGCGCGGTCGTTCCCACTACAGCCAGCGCGCCATTACGTAAAAAAATACGTCGAGTGATGGACATAAGAAACGGCTCCTGGCTGCTAGCTCCGGGCTCCTGGCTAAGGGTTAAGAGCCAAAAGCTAAGAGCCTCGCAGCTATCTTCTCTGAAACTCCGGCGACCCCAGTATCAATCCCGCAATCGCCGCCACATTGGGCGGACGCTTGGGATCATCCAGTCGCCGCTGGCTGATCGCGGGGTCTTCCAGTTGCTTGCTAATGGTATCGTGCGTTTGCCTGGAAAGATCGCCTGACAGAAGCGAATCTTCCAAGGCTGCCAATGCCTGTTGCGCGTCCGACGGGGCTGAGGCCGTGGATCTCGACAACAGGCTGATGGCTACTTTTACTCCGCGAACTTTTCCTGCGGCCAGGCTCAGCGCGAAATTCATGCGCCCCAGGAGCGCCGACGAGTTCACCCACGTGTCAGCCTTCATGGAGTAGCCAGTCGGCGGCATCATGCCATAGGGCATCATGCCCATGTTGCTGAGTGCGCCGACGAGCGCGCGGGCGTTCTCTACCTCTGCTCCAGTGGCGCGCGCGGCTGAGACTACAAACTCGAGCGGCGTTTTCACTTTGGCGCGGTAAGCATCCTGCGACCAGAACTCGGGCGACTTGAACAGAGTGCGCAAGACTTCGCGAATGTCGCCGTCTTTTTTTAGAAAGGTTTGCGTCATGCGATCGACTAACGCTGGAGGAGGATTGTCCGAGACAAAACGCATGGCCAGTTTTTGCGAAATGAAGTGCGCCGTCTTTGGATTGTGCGCCAGCAGGTGCAGCACTTCCAGTCCCTCGTTCTCGCCGTTCTCCTGGATGCGATGTCCCAGGACGATCTTGTCTCCGGGTTCGTGCATGCGCGGTTCGAACCTAAAGCCGCCGCCTTTTTTCGGAGGATCAAGCGTCCATCCGGTAAAAACCTTGGCTACCTCAGTGACATCTTTCTGCGAGTAGCCTCCGTTGACGCTGAGCGTGTGCAACTCCATCAGTTCGCGGCCGTAATTTTCGTTCAGTCCGCTCGCCTGCTTGCCCTTGCCCTTTGTAGGCGGAAGACCGTTCTTCGGCGAGCCGTCGCCGCGCCGGTGCGGGGCGATGCCCAGCGCGATGTCCGAATCCGGCCCCACGCTCAGCCAGTTATCGAGATAGAACATCATGGCCGGGCTCTTGGCGGTCGCGAGCAGCAGGTCTTCGAATTTTCCCAGCACGTGCGGACGAATCGCGTCGCGCTCGTAGCCGGTCAGCAGATAACGGTCGGCGCCTTTGTTGATGAACACGTTGAAGTGGTTGATCCAGAAGTCGGTCATCACTTCGTCGAGTTGCCGCTCACTATAGATCGCGCGCAGCAGCTTGGCTTGCATCAATTCGTCGGCGACCACCTGCTCGGGATTCTTAAGCGCCTGCATCGTTTCTTTTTGCTGGGCGTTCATGCCCTCCAGCAGCGCATCCGCCTTGGCGCCCTTGACTGTCGAGGCCAGCGCCCGCCGGTCTTCGGGCGACATCTGCAGAATGGCTTGCATGCGCTCGTCGGCGGGAAGATCGAGAAGTTCCTGCGTTTTCAACAGCAGTTGCCAGCGTTCTTCGCGCTGCATTTGGTCCTGATCGGCGGCGGGGGCGTTATCAGCGGAGACGGGGCAAGCTCCGACTCTACACGCGGGAGCATTCTGCGCGTCGCTCACCACGAGCGTTGCTGCCTCTTTTTTCGCCTGCTTGTCTTCGTAGCGCTGGAGTTGGGTTTCATAAACGGCGCGCCGGGTGGGGTCACGCGGCAAAGTGGCCTTACCCTCGGCAATCTGCTTAATCAACTGGTTGGGAGGGAACCTCTCAACGATTTCGGTTGTCCCCATCTGCAAAGTAAGGAACGGAGCCAGCCTGGCCTCGAGCGCCGAGTCATCAATTGTGTCGGGATGGAGTTGGAGGTCGATCCACTTGTCGACGCCCATCGCTGAGACACGCTCTACTTCTCCAGGCCGCGGACCGAACGTCAAACGATTCAGAGCGTGAAGGGCGCGCTTCTGCTGATCCATCCCCGTTGGCGTTCCGGCATGATCTTTTTTCCGGCCGAGAGCGAACTGGGTAGTAAGCCCCGCCACTACGAGCAACGCCAATGCCACCGGTAAACGGCGTCTAAGCAAAGGCATTTCCATACTGATTGCCCTCATTCAGAATGAACCCCAATCACGAGAAAAGTTGCTGGCAAGCCCGGCCGGAAACAGGCCGGAAAGAAGAGCCCTACGTCTTTAGTTGGGCCACATAGGCTTTTCCGCTCTGCGACTTGCGGGCGGTGCTTTCGACAAATTTGAGAAATTCCCGCAGATGTTCTTTTTCCGACAGTTCCGCCTCAGAGAATTTCACGCGCACGCCAAACGACGCGCTGCGGGTTGCGACCCCAGTCAAAATGACGCCTTTCACCCAGATCTTGCCGCTCGCAACCCACAAACCGATCTCCAAAGCCTTGCCGGCGGGCACGGCACTCGCGGTCTCTACCAGGCAACCCCCACGGCCTACATTTGCCAGATTGCCCCAGACTGGCTCGCCTACACCCTCCACATGAATTTCTACCGCGACATAGCATTTGATCCGGTGAAAACGTCGGCGATCCGCCTCAAACTGCGCCGTCAGCAAATCCGCCTCGAACGGGGGCGTTTCCTCAATTGCTTCGGGATGTTGCAGTTCGGTGGTGGGCGCCGGTGCAGCGGCAATCGGTGCCGTTTTCCCAGCTTCGCGGGTTTTGACGGCTGCGTCTTTAATTTCGCGCATCGCAAGCAGCAGCGCCGCTTCCCGCCGTTCCGCAGGCACCTCGCGATAGGTCTGGAGCAGGTGTCCGAGATGGCTGACCAGGTCGGGATCGGTGAGCAGCCGCGTCCAGTCCGAACCTTTGGGCGCAAGTTTCGTGTCTTCGCTCATACGTAGGACTTCCCTCGCGCCGACTTCCGTCGCGGGGAAGTGCTTGGCTCGCATCCAGATTGAACTTTGGTTTCAAGTTACACAAGATGACCAAGGTCACGGACATTGGTGCGAAGACGCCTGCCCGGCGTACAAAGCCCGTGCTCTATCGTCCGCCGACTCAATAACTTGCATCTCAGCTTAGCCAAGAAGAGTGCAAAAGACTTATGATTTCCTTCTTGCTGATCTTCTCGCTGATAAGGAGAGAACCCAGGTTCCATGGCTTTCGCGAACCGTTCCAACCGTCGATACCCGCGCCTGCGCGCATTTTCTTTGCGGATTGTGTTACTGGTCGCGCCCGTCATCTTCTCAGGCCTGTGCTTAGCTCAAAATTCTACTTCTAGTTCGAGCACGAGTTCGACCAGCGGGACGACGCCGGTTCAAACCCCGCAGTTTCTACCTGCACAGGTTCCAACCTCGGCGCAGAATCCGGTGTTCGGCAGCGTGCCCGAAGCCAAACCCACTCCCGGAGTTCTGCCGCTAACTTTCAGCGACGCGATCGACCGTGCCTTGCGCCAGAACCTCGCCGGTCTTTTGTCGGAGTACAACACCATCGAAGCCCGGGGAGAGAAATGGCAAAAGCTCAGCGACCTGCTGCCCAATTTCAATGCGGATGTGCAGGAGGTCAAGCAGAAAGAGAGCCTGCAAGCGCTGGGATTCAGCGGCTCCCTGTTCCCGGGTATTACGCTTCCTAAAGTCATCGGCCCCTTTGACTACTTTGACGCGCGCGTTTCCGCCACGCAGCGGGTTTTCGACTGGAAGTCGATCCAGAAATACCGCTCCTCTGTAATTGGTGAAAGCCTGGCACGTTTCAATCTCAAGGACGCGCGCGACCTGGTCGTACTGGCGACCGGTAATGCCTATCTTGTGGCAATTGCCGGCGCAGCCCGCGTGGAAACCGCGCAGGCGCAAGTGGAAACGGCCAAGGCGCTCTACGACAAGGCGTTGGCGCAACAGCAGGCCGGCGTTGCTCCGGCCATCGACACGCTTCGGGCTCAGGTCGAATACCAGACTCGCCGGCAGCAACTGATCGCAGCCACGGCCGATTTCGCCAAGCAGAAAATTTCCCTGGCACGTGTCATTGGACTCGCGCCGGGCCAGGAATTTGAACTTGCCGAGAAAGCTCCTTACGAGCCTTATCCCATTCCGGATCTTGAAACCAGCTTGCAACGCGCCTATTCTTTCCGTTCCGATTACAAAGCGGCGCACGAACGTCTGCTGGCCGCGCAGCTCGAACGCAGCGCCGCTACCGCGGGGTATTTTCCTACCGTGGATGTGGCGGGTAATTGGGGCGAAATCGGTTCGTCGCCGGGCGACGTTCTGCCTACCTACCTGCTCATGGGCACGTTGAACATCCCCATCTTCCAGGGCGGCAAAGTGCACGGCGATGTGCTGAAGGCCGAGGCCAGCCTGAGGCAGGCGCAAGCGCAAATGGCGGACGTCCGCGCCCAGATCGACCAGGACGTTCGCAACGCCCTGCTCGACCTTAAGTCCACCAGCGACGAGGTGGAAGTAGCCCAGAGTTCGGTGAATCTGGCCGAGCAGGCGCTTGCCCAATCGCGCGATCGATTCTCTGCCGGGGTCACCGACAACCTCGAGGTGGTGCAGGCGCAGGAGGCTCTGGCGTCGGCGCATGAGAGTTTGATTTCGAGCCTGTACCTGCACAATCTGGCCAAGGTCTCTTATGCTCGCGCCCTGGGACGAGCCGAAGAGGGCATTCGCGAATACTTGAAAGGGAAGAAGTAGACTATGGAACCAACCAGCAGTGTTGTAACCGAGCCCAAATCGCCGGCGGAGGGGCGTGCGCCGCAGTCGCAATCGCCGCCGTCCCAGCCTGTGCCGGACAGCGAAGCGCGTTATCGGCGGCGAGCCGCGCTCTTAGGCAGTCCGCGCGCGAAGTGGGCATTCATTTTTGCCGCGCTCGTGATCGCGGTCGCGGCCTTCTTTCTGTGGCGCTACCTCGGCAGCTACGAATCCACCGACGACGCGCAGATTGACGGCCACGTGAACTCGGTAAGCGCCCGCGTCAGCGGCCATGTCATCAAGCTCAACGTCGAAGACAACCAATACGTGGAACAGGGAACCGTGCTGGTGGAAATCGATCCCGCCGACTACGAAGTCGCAGTGGCAAAAGCGCGCGCCGAATATGCCGACGCGCAGGCGCAAGCCTCCGCTGCCGGCATCAACGTTCCCATCACCGACGTAAGCACTTCCAGCCAGGTCAGCGGCGCCGAGAGTGGCGTCTCCGGTGCGCAGGCTGCGATCGAGGCCGCCCGCCAGCAGTTTGACGCAGCCAAGTCGCAGGTCGCAGAAGCCGATGCCAACAACACCAAAGCGCAGAACGATCTGCAACGCTACAAACTTCTGATCGACAAGGAAGAGATTTCGCAGATGCAGTACGATCAGGCCGTCGACAGCGCACAAGCTGCCGCTGCCGCGCTGCAAGCCGCACGCGCCAATGCCGACGCTTACGCGGCGCAGATCAAACAAGCGCAGAGCAAACTGGAACAAGCCAACGCCGATCTTCGCAACGCCGGCAACCGGACGCACACCATGCGGGTTATCCAGGCGCGCTCGCAGTCGGCGCAGGCCATCACAGAGCAGAAGAAGGCGGAACTGGATCAGGCGGAACTGAATCTCCAGTACACCAAAATAATTGCGCCGGTCAGCGGAGCGGTCAGCAACCGCACCGTCGAAGTCGGTCAAAATGTGCAGCCCGGCCAGGTCATGATGATGATCATTCCGCTCGATGAAAAGAACATCTGGGTGACGGCGAACTTCAAGGAGACCCAGCTGAGCAAGATGAAGCCCGGCCAGCCGGCAGAAATTCAAGTCGATGCCACCGGCAAAACCTACAAAGGTCATGTTGACTCGATCGCCGGCGCCAGTGGAGAACGCTTCAGCCTGCTGCCTCCCGAAAACGCCACCGGCAACTACGTCAAAGTGGTGCAGCGCATCCCGATGAAGATCGTGTTCGATCCGGGCGAGATCAAGGGCCACGAACTCCGCCCCGGTATGTCGGTCGTGCCGAAGGTTTGGATTAAGTAGAGACATTGAATCATTGAGTCATGATCATTGAGAGATTGAATCATTAAGAGACTGAACCGTCAGAGAGTTGGTTTTAAGTGATTCAATGTCTCAATGATTCAATCTCTCAATGATTCAATCTCTCAATGAACTGGCTCGCAGCCGAGGGTTGAGATAGCGAATGGGCGCTGCTTCCATCACCATGAATGACGCCGCCGCATGGCGTCCCGCGGTCAATCCGTGGATCATCGCTCTGACCGTGACCCTGGCCACGTTCATGGAGGTGCTCGATACCAGCATCGCCAACGTCGCCTTGCCCCACATCGCCGGCAGTCTTTCCGCCGGGCAGGACGAGAGCACCTGGGTACTGACTTCCTATCTCGTCTCGAACGCCATTGTGCTGCCGTTGAGTGGCTGGGTCTCTTCGATCGTCGGCCGCAAGAATTTTTATATGGGCTGTGTCGCGCTGTTTACGATCAGTTCGTTTCTGTGCGGACTGGCCCCCAACCTCGGCATGCTGATCTTTTTTCGTATTCTTCAAGGAGTGGGCGGAGGCGGCTTGCAGCCGAGCGAGCAGGCAATCCTCGCCGATACTTTTGCTCCGGCGAAGCGCGGCATGGCATTCGCCGTCTATGGCATTGCCGTCGTGATGGCTCCGGCCATCGGTCCTACGCTTGGCGGTTATATCACCGACAACTTTACCTGGCGCTGGATTTTCTTCATCAACATCCCGGTTGGGATTGTTTCGCTTTTGCTGACATCGCGGCTGATTCAGGATCCTCCCTATTTCAAGCGCCGCAAGCTCAGTGAAACTCGCATCGACTACACCGGACTCGGTTTCGTCGCGCTCGGCCTCGGCACTCTGCAAGTGGTCCTCGACAAAGGACAGCGCGACGACTGGTTCGAATCGCACTTCATCGTATGGCTAAGCGTGATCTCCGCCGCCTCGCTGATCTTTGTCATCTTCTGGGAATGGCATCACAAAGACCCCATCATCGACCTGCATCTATTTCGCGTGCGCAGCTTCGCCACCGCCAACTTCCTGATGTTCATGCTCGGCTTTGCCTTGCTCGGCAGCACGCTCCTGCTGCCGCTGTTTATGCAGACCATGCTCGGCTACACTGCCGAACGGTCCGGCTTGGCGCTTATGCCGGGCGGTTTCACCATTATGCTGGCCATGCCGTTGGTGGGATTTCTGCTTTCGCGATACAGCCCGCGGTATCTGTTGATGTTTGGATTGTGCATGCTCACGTTTTCGCTCTTCCACATGACGACCTTCGACCTGGCCGTCGATTTCCACACAGTGATGATGGCGCGCGTCTATCAGGCTCTGGGGCTCGCGTTCCTGTTCGTGCCCATTAACACCGCCGCCTATTCCACTTTGCCGCGCGACAAGAACAACGCCGCGTCCGGTTTGATGAACCTTGCCCGAAACATTGGCGGCAGCGTGGGAATTTCTTTTGTCACCACCGGCCTCGCTCGCCGCGCCCAGTTTCATCAGGTGCAACTGGTGGAGAAAGTGAACGCCGCCAATCCCCAGTTTCAGTCGACGCTTCGCGGAATGACCGGTATTTTTTCGGGTGGCGGCGCGGGAACCGGTTCCGGAGGCGTTTCCGCGCAACAGCATGCCTACGCGATGCTGCAGGCCAATGTGATCCGGCAATCGACCATGCTGGCCTACATCGATAATTTCTGGGTGCTCGGTGTCGTGATTGCTTGTTTGGTTCCGTTTGTGTTTCTGATCAAGAAAGCAAAGCTGGCAGGCGAGATCGCGGTCCACTAATGGAAGGCCGGGCGAGACGCCCGTCGCTCCATCGCAGAACTGAAGGAGGTTGGGCGATGTTTCGCATGATTGCTCTGGAACGAGAATTTGGCTGCGGCGGTGGAGGCATTGCCTGCGAACTGGCCCGCCGCTTGGGTTGGAAGCTGTGGGACGAGCAACTGACCAGCGAGATTGCCGAGCGCGCCCAGGTGGAGGAATCGGCGGTCGCCTTATGCGACGAGCGCGTCGACAGCACCCTCTATCGTCTGACGAAAGCTTTCTGGCGCGGCAGTTACGAACGCGGCATGGCACTTTCCAACTCTCGCGCCTTCGATACCGATCACATGATGGCCATGGTGGAAGAAATCATGGGCAAGATTGCGGCGGAAGGCAATGCCGTGATCGTCGGGCGCGGCGGCCCGTTTTTTCTGCGCGATCGCGCGGACACTTTCAGCGTCTTCACCTACGCTCCACACGACGAAAAGATCCGCCGCCTACTGGCGCTGGGCAAAAGCCGCGAAGAGGCCGAAGATCTGGTGGAAAACGTAGACAAGGAGCGCATGGCCTACATCAAGCACTACTTCAATGCCGAATGGCCGACGCGCGGTCTCTATCACATGATGATCAACACGGTAGTCGGCGACGAAAACGTAATCGCCACAATCTTAAGCGCCATGCAAAGGCTGGAAGCGAATCCCGCCGAGGCCTTGCCCGGCGTGCGCTGATGATTTTGCTTCTGCCTTTAGGTGGCGCAGCGGTTCACCGCTGCGAGATCGGGCTTCTTTGAACGCCGGCTTCAGCCGCTGAGGTAACACACGGCGGCAAGAAGGCATTCTTTGCCCGCCGCCCTAATCCGTGCCCTTTCAAAACGCATTCAAACCGACCCACTATGCCCGGTTTTGACCTACCGACTAACGACCAACGACCAGCGACCAACGACCCCGATCTTGCACCTCCCCTCACGTCCGCGCCTTCCGTTATAAGATAGGCGCAACGATGGAGCCCATCTCGCCAGCATCTGAAACATATCCCCCCGTGCAGGAGGAAGTGGCGCGAATCGCCGGCTCGCCGCAAGTGCGTGCCGCATTCGACCGCTTCCGCGCCCAGGAATCGCAGTTCGCGCTCTGGCAAATGGAAGCCACGCGCCTGGCCGCGCCTCCCTTCGGAGAAGCGACCCGGGCCGCCTGGCTGGCTGACCGCTTTCGCGAGCTCGGGCTCACCGATGTCCACCTCGACGAAGTCGGCAACGTGTTCGGCGTTCGCCCCGGCTACGGCAGCCGATACGTTGCCCTCAGCGCGCACATCGATACCGTGTTTCCGGCGGCCACGCCGTTGAACATCCGGCAGCAGGGCAGCCGCCTGTATGGCCCCGGAGTCTCCGATAACGGCGCGGGCATCGCGGCGATGCTGGCCGTGGCCAGTGTGCTCGCGAGCGCCCGCATTGCGCACGCGCTGCCCTATGTCTTCATTGGCAATGTTGGAGAGGAAGGTGAAGGCGATCTGCGCGGCATGCGTCACGTTTTCGCGACGCCGCGTTGGCGCGACGCAATTGCCTACAGCGTCGTTGTCGATGGCGCCGGAGCGGATACCATCGTGGCCGAGGCCTTGGGCAGCCGCCGTTTCGAAGTGATCGTGCGCGGTCCCGGAGGACACTCCTGGACTGATTTCGGCGCGCCCAATCCCATCATTGTGCTCTCCCGTACGATCGAGGCCTTCAGCCAAACGCCCGTGCCCGCCACCCCGAAAACAACGTTCAACGTAGGCGTGATTCGGGGCGGAACATCGGTCAATTCGATTCCAGAATCGGCCAGCATGCGAGTCGATCTGCGCTCTACTTCAATGGCCGAAATTGACCGCCTGGAGCGAGCTCTGCGCGTCGCGCTCGACCAGGCCGTCGCCGCCGAAAATCGCTCCACCGCACGACAGGGAATCCGCACGCCGCAACTGGCGCCGGATCAGCCAATACAGAGCCGCATGGTGCAGAGCCGGCTGGTACAGAGTGAGGTGGTCGAGATCGGAAATCGTCCAGCAGGCGAACTGCCGCGGGATGCGCGTTTACTGAAGGTGATTCGCGCCGTGGACGCACAACTGGGTAATACAGCGCAAGTGCAGCGGGCGTCGACCGATGCCAACGTCCCGCTTTCGCTCGGCCGCGAGGCGATTGCCATCGGAGGTGGCGGCTCGGGCGGCGGCGCGCACACGTTGCAAGAATGGTTCGACTGCAATGGACGAGACCTCGGCCTGAGGCGCATCCTGCTTACAATGCTCACATTGTCGGGAGTAAGTGAATGATGAAGCAAGTTGTCCCGATGCTACTGTTGGCCGTGGCCTCTAGCATGTCGGCGCAGAACGACACCTCGATGCAGCACCCTCCGAAGCCCAGGGCGGACCTGATCTTTACCCACGGCAACATCTACACCGGCACGGTCGATACCACGGCGTCCCTCGGATCCGGCAAGCGCGCAGAGGCGCTGGCCGTGGTTGGCGACCGCATCCTCGGCGTGGGAACGCGTGACGAGATCATGAAGTTGAAAGGGCCGGAGACCAAGATTATCGATCTCGGTGGCCACTTCGTCATGCCCGGATTCAATGATGCCCACATGCACCTGGCCAGCGCTGGCCTGGAGAAAATGAATGTGGACCTGGTCGGCGCAAAATCTCTCGATGAGTTTCGCGAACGCCTGCGCGCCAAGTGCGAAGCGGCCGAACCCGGTGAATGGGTAGTCGGTGAAGGCTGGGACGAGACTCTGTGGCCGGTCAAGGTTCTGCCCACGAGGTGGGATCTGGATGAAGTGAGCGGCAAACATCCGGTCTATCTCGCTCGTGTAGACGGACACATCGGCGTGGCCAACACACTCGCCTTGCAATTGGCCAGCATCAGCATCGCCAGTCGCGATCCCGACGCGGGGAGGATCGATCGCGATGACACAGGCACGCCCAACGGTATTCTGCGCGAGAAAGCGCAACTGGCGGTGCTGGCAGTCATTCCCAAGCCAACGCCCGAGAAGCGGCGGCAAGCCATCGAACTGGCGCTGGCCGATCTCGCCAGTCACGGCATCACCTCCGCGCAAGACTACTCGCAGTGGGACGACTTCCAGATTTACGAAGAACTGGAGCGCGAAGGAAAGCTGACGGCAAGAATTTCCGAGTGGCTGAATTTCGACGACTCGATTGAGGAGTTGAACCGCAAGCGCGATTCGCATCCCGCGTCCGACAACATGCTCCACACGGGAATGCTCAAAGGCTTCATGGATGGTTCGCTCGGCACGAAGACGGCCGCGTTGCTTGAGCCCTACAGCGACGATCCAAACAACAGCGGCCTGCCGCA
>JBEKED010000076.1:0-13217 GCA_050014035.1 Terriglobales bacterium | reverse complement strand
CAAAGATCGATTGCAGGGGTATTTCGATACTAACCAGTAAACATCAGCCAATTTCGACCGCAGCCCATTCGCAGCCCCAACTGCAATCGAAACTTTATTTTCGCTCACGACTCGTCGTGATTCTGTTCAAAATCGACGAGCCCGCGCAGCGGCCCCAACCAAGGTTCGTAGCGTCTCCAGCGCTCGACCGACGTTCGATAGATCGGTTGCCGCGTCTGCCACTTGCTCGGAGTCTTCACCGCCCGCGGATTGCTTTCCGGCCGCAAGCACGCATCGTCCCAAGCCAAGCCGCAGGCCGCGATGATGCGCCGAATAACTGGTTCAGGCGCGCGTGTCAGTTCCGCGTAATCGACCTCGATGAAGCGATCCGCCGGCAGCACGCGTCGCCAATGGTCGGTGAGCCGCCTGTAGCACCGGAAATACTCCACCAGTTCGGCGCCTCCGGTCGGAAACGCCAGGCTCGGATGGAAATGAGTTTGATGAATCGACAACGCCGTGTCGACCGCAGCGCGACGGCAATGGATGATCAGTGCGCGCGGAAATGCCAAGTGAATCAGCCCTGCCCAGAGGAAGTTGAACGGCATCTTGTCAGTCACTCGCGCCGCCTCAGGCGCGATCTTGCGCAGCACGCGCAGGTAATCCTTCGCCGCCTTGCCGACGAAGTCATTGAGGAGGAAGTCATTGAGAACGACTGGCTTCTCGCTTCCGGTCGCGGCGTTCCCGGAGAAGCCGCAACGAAGCCAGTCCGCCCCGCACGCGTTCCAGAAGTTCAACTCGTCGCCCGCTCGAACCTCAGGATGCATGGAGACGATCTGCTCGACCAGAGTTGTGCCGGATCGCGGCATGCCGACGATCAGCACCGGCGTCGCATCCGAGCTGCCGAGCTCGTGTGCCTGCGCGATCCATTCCGGCGTACAGCGGCCAATCATGCGGTCGATCTCGGTGGCAAACGCCGCCGAGTCGAACGGCACCGAGCTGCGACGCACCGCGTCTGCCGCGTCAAGATGCTGCATGGCCAGCGAGTAGTCGCCCAGGTCGTCGGCCGCCTTGCCCATCGCGAGGTGAAGGCGATGACGATGCGATGCGTCCAGCCCCGGCGTGTTCAACGCAGCTTGCATCGCCCGCATCAAACCGCCATCAGCGCTGGTGACGGGGCGACATCGCACCAGATCGTAGTAGCTTCCCGCCAGCAGCGGCGCAATCGCGACCGCGCGTTCGAAGCAGGCGCGGGCCTCGTCGAAACGGCCGAGCTCAGAGTGCAGATTGCCCAGCAAGTCATACGCCATGGCGTTCTCCGGATCGGCCGCCAGCGCCTCTCGCAACACTTGTTCGGCCTCCTGATTGCGCTCCTCAATCAGCAGCGCCCGCGCCTTAGCCAGGCGGCCATAACTAGTCCGAGCCGCGCTCCCCGCCGCGCGGCGGAAACAGCCGATCGCCTCCTCGCGATGGCCGAGTGTGTATACCAGGGCGCCAGCACGAAACCACGCCTCAGCCAACGACGGCTGCAACTTGGTGGCGCGATCGTACGCAGCGATTGCCCCGCCGAGATTGCCCATCTTCTCCAAGGCGATTCCCAGGCGGAAATATGCATCGGTGTAGCGCGGGTCGCTGGCGACGGCACGCTGCAATGCCGCGATGGCATCCGGTACGCGGCCCACCTCGAGGCATGCGAGGCCGAGATCGTGTTGGATGATGGAGTTGGACGGCTGCAGCCGCGCTGCGTCGCGCAACGGAGCGATCGCATCGGCTGGTCGCCCAGCCTTCAGCAACTGAGTGGCCAAGGCAAGCAGAGACGCCACGGGCTGTGACGCGATCGGGTTTGGAAACTGGGACATAACGCGGACCTGGAATGACATTAAGGCTGATGTTCAATCTCCGAACGGCTGCTTCAGACGCGCCGTCTGGCGGATTGGTACTTAGCGGACCCTGACTGTCGCCTTGCACGTTATCAACGGAAGATGAACGGTTTGTAAATACCAGCCGCTCCCCGATTCTCGCGCCTTAATGCGCAGGAACGACGCTCAGCAACGTTCTTTTGCGGTTTCGGGTGCCGCTAAGGCACACTTGGAGAAGTATTTCCACGCTTTGGCCATCGCTGGCAATGTACCTGAATGGTAGCGTCGCCCCGGGTTTTTGCGCATCCAACAATGGTAAAATGGAAGCTCACACTATGCCCTTGAAAACATTGTTTTTGAATCCGCCTTCGTTTGAGAATTTCGACGGAGGCGCAGGTTCGCGCTGGCCGGCAACGCGCGAAATCGAATCGTACTGGTATCCCGTCTGGCTCGCGTATCCGACCGGAATGCTCGAAGGCGCGCGCCTTCTCGACGCCCCGCCCCACCACATCACGGCGGAGGAAACGATTCGCACCTGCAACGACTACGAATTGCTCGTGCTCTTCACCAGCACCCCGGGCTTTGTCGGCGACGTCCGCATTGCCGAGGCCATTAAAGACAGCAACCCGCACATCAAGATCGCTTTCGTTGGACCTCACGTCAGCGTGCAGCCCGAAAAATCTTTAATGGATTCCAAAGTGATCGACGTCGTCTGCCGCAAGGAGTTTGACTACTCCATCGTCGAATACGCGCAGGGCAAGCCGATTGAAGATATTCTGGGCATCTCGTACCGCAAGAATGGAGCGGTCGTGCATAACGCCGACCGGCCTACAATCCAGGACCTTGATGCCCTGCCGCACGTCACCGACGTTTACCGCCGCGATCTCGATGTGCGGCGCTACAACGTGCCCTTCCTGCTGCAGCCCTATGTAGCTCTGTATACCACTCGTGGATGCCCGGCACAGTGCACCTTCTGCCTCTGGCCGCAGACCCTCAGCGGACACCCGTGGCGCAAACGCTCCACAGACGACGTGGCGCGTGAAATGGCCAAGGCCAAAGAGTACTGGCCCTACGTAAAAGAATTTTTCTTCGACGACGACACGTTCAACTTACAGAAGGCCCGCACCGTAGAATTGTGCGCCAAGCTGAAGCCGCTGGGTCTGACCTGGTCCTGCACCTCGCGAGTCACCACCGACTTCGAAACACTCAAGGCGATGAAAGAGGCCGGATGCCGCCTGCTGATCGTAGGCTATGAATCCGGCGACGCGCAGATTCTGAAGAACATCAAGAAAGGCGCGACGGTCGAGCGCGCCCGCCAGTTCACCAAGGATTGCCACAAGCTCGGACTGGTCGTCCACGGCGATTTCATCCTCGGCCTGCCCGGGGAATCTCGCGAGACCATCAAGAACACAATCAACTTCGCCAAGGAACTGGACGTGGAAACGATTCAGGTTTCGGTGGCGCACGCTTACCCCGGCACGGAACTGCACGAGTTCGCCATGAAAAACGGCTTCATCACCAGCGAGTCGAAGATGGTAGACGATGGCGGCCACCAGATGGTGCAAATCGAGTATCCCGGCCTGCCCGCGGCCGAGCTGATGGAAGCGGTCCACCATTTCTACGATCAGTATTATTTCCGTCCTAAGGCCGCCTACCGCATTCTGCGCAAAGCGATGTTCGACAGCGCCGACCGCAAGCGCCTGTACAAGGAAGCACGCACCTTCCTGAAACTGCGCTCGCAGCGCAACAAGTGGGCCAAGGAACACCGCAAGGATGAAGCGCCTGCGCCGGCACCAGCCAAAGCCTAGGAAGAAGCATTGAATCATTGTGTCATTTAGACATTGAATCTAAAGGTCAAAGGCCCTTGAGTTTCCAAATGTCTCAATGATGCAATGTCTCAATGATTCAATACTTCAGTGACCTTTCGCAAATACCTCGTTCTGGCGGGAGTCGCCGTCTTCGCCACCGTGGGTGATTCCCTGCTGGCTCGCGGCATGAAAGGTCTCGGCAACGTAAACGTCTCGCTACACAATCCTTCCGACCTGCTCCTGGCCATCCTTAATCCTTGGGTAGCTACGGGAATACTTTTGTTGCTGGCGTTTTTTTCTTGCTACATGGCTGCGCTTTCGTGGGCCGACCTCACCTATGTCTTGCCCGCCACATCGCTGGGATATGTGCTCGTCGCTTTGGTCGCCCATTTCGGTTTTCATGAAGTCATCTCGTGGACACGCTGGCTGGGAATCGGGCTGATCGCCGCCGGCGTGGGCTTCGTAGCTGCCGGCCCCTCGGTCACGCCCATTCACCATGGCGAGATTGCGGACGTTCCCAGCCGTACTGTGTTCCCCGAGGCGAAGTCATGAGCGACCTCTACGCGTGGGCCGCGATTGGGCTAGTCAGTGTGGCATCGACCACGGGAGACGTGCTGCTTTCCTACTCCATGAAACGCGTGGGCGACGTCGGTGAGCTCTGGAAGAGCCGCGGCCCCTTGGTCGTCGTGGGCCGCGTGCTTACAACGCCCACCTTTGCTCTCGGAGTGCTGGCCATGGCGGTCGCCTTCTACAGCCTGCTGTTCGGCCTTTCGTGGGGCAATCTTAGTCTGGTTGCTCCCGCATCCGCCTCGCTCACCTTCGTGTTCAACGCGGTGGCCGCGCGCATCTTTCTGCAGGAACGCGTGGGGCGACGGCGTTGGATGGCGGCGTTGCTGGTAGCAGCCGGCGTGGCCCTGATGGCATTCTGAAACGCGCTACCCAAACAAGTTGACGGTGATCACGAGCGACTCTCCGCTAATCCGATCCTGACCGGCGGATCGAGGTTGTCCTCCACTTTCCATGAACGCTTCTCCCGAAATCTCTGCCTGCAAAATGTCGCCGAACGAAGGAAAGCGCTCACTCAATATTGCCGCCTGACGTTTCCCGGCTTCCAATTCTTTTCTGAACGACTCCCCATCCATCTCGCGGCGGACATCTCTGAGCTTGGTCGTAATCGCCTGCAACTTGGCTAAATCCGTGATCATATCCGCGAGCAGGTCTCTGCCACCCGCGCTCAGGTGAGTAAACTCCACCCCGGTAACGGAGCGGCCCCGAACCGCCCTGACCTCACCCACTGCCCGGAATGAAGCCGCATTCACGCGCACCACAATTTCAGCCCGCGTGCCGCAGTCAATCGGCACCGTAGTATCCACGCAGCATCCATGAAGGCTCAGGTCGCGAATTCTTGCCGGAACAAAAATGCCATCGGAAGGCAGCTGGCTGATCTTCGCAAAACCACCGCAGACAAATCGCGCACTGCGGCGGCGATCGTTGTCGAGACCGCCGTTCCCTAAACGATCATGGTTTGAACGATTGTCGGCTGAACGATTGTCGGCTGAACGATCGTCGGCTGAACGATCGTTGTCTGAACGATCACGGTCGGCCGGATTCTCAGGCATGTTGATAAGATCGTGTACCGGGCCAGTTTTCTTTAGCAAGACATCAGGGTAACCAGGATTGGAAACTGAAGTAACGGGTCACGAAGGTGCGTCGTAAAGTACTTCAGCCGACGAAGTTAAATCTCATCCAAACAGCCGCATGAAGCCGCTTGGCGCCAGATCGGGGACTAGAAAGCTCGCCGTCCTGCCGCCTGCAAACCGACTGAGTGCCTCCGCTGCCCGATAGCCGCTGCGCACGGCGCCTTCCATGGTAGCGGGCCAACCGGTCGCGGTAAAATCGCCGGCGAGAAAAACGCGCGGCCATGCGGTCTCCGGCCGGGGCCGGTACTGGTCGATTCCCGGGCGTGGCGAATACGTCGCGTGCACTTCCTTGATGACCGTTGATTTCAGCAGTTTCGCTTCGCGCGCAGCGGGAAAAAACTCTTGCGTTTCTCGCACCGCCATTTCGACGATTTCATTTTTCGATTTTTCCACCAGGCTTTTTGATCCGCTCACCACCAGTTCGATATAGCTCCCGCTTCCGTTTTCCCGCGCCTCAATGAGGCGCGATTTATGAAACATCCATTGAATCGTGCGATCCAGCAGGACCGCGTGATCCAGATCGCTGATCTGGCGGTCGAACCAGAGGTGAATCCCGGTAATGGGAGATGTCTGAAACTGAGCCACCATCGCCGCCAGCGGCGCGGCCGCGGGCGTCTCCGGCAGGAGGCGCGCCAACCCGTCAAAGGGAACGGCCGAAACCAGATAATCGAAGCCCTGCTCATCTCCGTTGGCCGTGACACGAACTTCAGACGCCTCCGGCCGAAATGACTCCACGGCCGCGCGCAGTCGAACCGCTCCTCCGCGGGAGGTAATATAATCGGCCGCCGAAGTGTACAGTTCCGACAGCGGAATGCTGGGGATCCCCATTTCCCGGGCATTCTTCGACTTCATCGACTCGCGCACCACCTGACCGGCGTAGGCAACGGAAATCAGGTCGAGATCCTCGCTGAGCGCGCTGATCAGCACCGGTTTCCAAAACCGCTGAATCGCATTCTCTGTCTGCCCATGACGCTGCAGCCACTTCAGGAACGATTCTTCCGTGTCGCGCAGTGGCAGCGGAATCATGGCTGCCATGGCGCGCGCGATCGCCAATTTATCGGACGCATCCAAAAACGGAAAGGCGAGGAACGACGGCGTCGTATGCAAAGGAGCCGGCAGGAACGATCCCTTCAGAACCGAACTGCGCCCGCCCGGTTCGATGAATGTCATCGTGTCGTACCAGCGGATGTTCTTTTCCACAGCGATGCGGCGGTAGAAATCGAGCAGATTGGTACAGCAGGCGAACAACACGTGCTGGCAATTGTCGACAATTTCGCCGGTGCCGGGATGCTGATAAGAAGAAGCGCGCCCGCCCAGATAAGGACGGCGCTCAAAGAGCGAAACGCGAAACCCGGCTTCGGCGAGAGCGCAGCCAGCGGCGAGGCCGGCCAGCCCACCGCCGGCGATCACGACTGTGGAAGTATGTGTCAAATCAGAATGAGTCGCATCAAGATGAGTCGTAGCAGGATGAATCGGGGCGGCATCACACCAGACGCTTCACGATTCCCTTCCCAAGAACTGTAACCTTCTCGCGAACCGTTAATCGGACGCGCTCGCTGAATACGTCATATTGTTTCAAAGCAATTTTCTCGAGTACGCGGCGATAGATAGTAATCAGCACCCATAGAGCTGGCTGGCTGTCTTCATGCACCAGAGGGATCAGTTCTTCTCCGGCGCGGTAGCAGTCGCGAGCGCGGTCGGCTTCCAGCGCCAGCAGCGGACGGATGCGGGCAGCGTCAACATTCGGAGCGGCCAGATCGGCGACCGAGAGACCACACTGCGCCAGATCCTCTTGCGGAAAGTAAACGCGGCCCATGGCGACGTCTTCCTTCACGTCGCGAATAATGTTCGTTAGCTGAAATGCCAGACCGCAGCGTTCGGCAAGCGACTCCGCCGCAGGGTCGCGATAGCCAAAAATCTTGATGCAGACAAGACCCACGACTGAGGCCACGCCATAACAATACTGGCGCAATTCCTCAAAAGTCTGGTAGCGCGCGACGAGCGGCACATTGGCAGACAACTCCGCGTGGCGCGACTCAAGATCCGCGGCGGTACCGAACGCAAGCTGGTCGAGAAGTCCAATCGGAATCTGGTAAGCGCGCTGCGCATCGGTCAGCGCCAGCAGCACCGGATCGTCGGTCGGCTGCGCCGCCAGAGCCCGGTGCACTTTGTCTAGCCATTCCGCGAGCTTGTTCTGGCGCTCGTCAGCGCTCAGCGTGTTGTCATCGACAATGTCGTCGCAGCGCCGCATGAACGCATACACTGCGCTTATGGCATTTCGTTTTCGCTGCGGCAGCACCACGAACCCGTAATAGAAATTCTTCGCCGCCGAGCGCGCGATGTGCCGGCACACGGAGTATGCCATGTCGAGCTGCGAAGCCGTAGGCGCAAATTGTACCGGCGGATTCCCCACGGCGGTGCTCATCGTTCTTTCTCTTTTTCCGGCGCCTTCTGCAGCCGATTCCCCCGCAGCTTCCCCAGCGCCGCCCGCGCCACAAGAGCCAGCTTGCGGGTCTTCGAAATCGCGGGACGTCTGCCCAGCACCGCGTAATCTTGCCGCTCGATGGCGTTCAGAATTTCCTGCCCGCCCCGGCTGAAGAGTTCGATGTCGATGGCCAGCGCGCTCTCGACTTTCGCGGCGAGCGGCAGGCCCTGCATAAACCATTCGCGCGCGCGTTCGACCTCAAACTGCATCATCGCGCGAAACGCAGCAGTGTTTTCGCCGTCGCGGATTCCCTCTTCGCTCACGCCGAAACGCCGAAGGTCTTCGAGCGGAAGATAGATTCGCCCTCTGTTAAAATCGGCGCTCACGTCCTGCCAGAAGTTGGCAAGTTGGAGCGCGGTGCAGGTGTAATCGGAAAGCAACTGGCGCTCGGCATCGCGGTATCCGCAGAGGTAAAGCACCAGATGCCCAACCGGGTTCGCGGAATAACGGCAATAGCCCAGCAGATCATTAAACGTTGGGTAGCGGCAGATGCTTTGGTCCTGTCGAAACGCCGTCAGCAGATCCGCGAACTCATGTTTCGGAATCTCAAACTTGCGCACGGTTTCAGCCAGAGCAACAAATACAGGATGCCGGGGATGATCCTCGTAGCACGCGTTCAGCTCTGTCTCCCACTGATCGAGCAACTGCAGAGATGCGGCGGTGTCGCCGACCTCGTCGCCCAAGTCGTCCGAGATGCGGCAATAGGCGTAGACGTTAAAAAAATGCTGCCGCAGGCGTTCCGGAAGAAACCACGATGCCACGGAAAAATTCTCGTAATGCGAGCGCGCCAAGCGTCGGCAATACTCCCGCGCTTCGGCCTCCGAAGGCGCGTGGTGAGGGATGGCATACTCCGGCGGCAGCGCACTCCACGCAGAAGAGAGCGACACCGTCGGGGGATGGCTGGCAGCAGTCATTAATAAAATGGCCAATAAATTCAAATTGTCATCCTGAGCGAAGCGAAGGACCTGCTTTCTCTAGCACCGGGAAAGAAGCAGGTCCTTCGCTTCGCTCAGGATGACAACCCTAATTTAGATTTATGTCTCGAACTAATCGGCCGCGACGCTAGTGACCCGGGATAATCGCAGTCTTGATGTCCCCGTTGCGGTTCAGCATGTGGCGCAGCACTTCCTGCAACCGCGAAAGCGGCGCTTCGCCGGTAATGTAGTCGTTGCCGCAAACTTTCTTCTCGGCAATCAAATTAAAAGCCCGGCGCACCGTCTCCGGTGTATGGTGAAAAGTCGCCTTCAAGGTAATTTCCGAGTAGTGCAAGCGGTTCGTGTCCAACTGCACCTTGGTTCCCGCCGCGCACCCGCCGAAGAAATTCACGGTGCCACCTTTGCGTACCATCTGCACCGCCCACTCCCAGGCTTCGGGACGCCCCACCGCTTCGATCGCCACATCGGCGCCGCGCCTCTCTGGACTCAACTCGCGCACCGCCTCCACCGGATCTTTGACCTTGGAGATCTGCACTACCTCGTGCGCCCCTTTTTTGCGCGCTAATAAAACCTGCGAGTCGCGCTTGACGACGGCAATTACGTTGCACCCGATAGCTTTTGCCACCTGCACAAACATCAGGCCAATCGGCCCGCCGCCGATGATCGCCACCGTGTCGCCAATCTCGACTCCAGTTTCATGCAAGCCACGCAGAACGCACGCCAGCGGCTCCGTCATCGCGGCATCTTCGAAGGTCACATTCGAAGGCACGACGAGCATATTCGTTTCTACAATGCGCCGCGGTATCCGGATGTACTCCGCATACGCGCCATTGTTAAACAACAAATCCTCGCACAGATTCAGCTGGTGCTTCGAACAATAGAAGCACATGCCGCAGGGCGCCGAATTGAGCGCGACCACGCGCATGCCTTTCTTGAAGCCGCGAACTCCCCCTCCGATTTCCTCGATCGTACCCGCCAGTTCGTGCCCGAACAAAGCTGGAGGCACAATCATGCGCGCGTGGTAGCCGCGCTGATACACCTTCAAATCGGTGCCGCAGGTGAGCGCCACGTTAACCTTAACCAGAACTTCGCCTTCGCCCACGCGCGGGATCGGCACTTTCTCAATCTTGACGTCTTCTTTGCCGTACAGCACGGCAGCCGTCATCTTGCCATTCAAATCCACAGTCGATGTCCTTCCCACGCCCTCCGCACCCTATCAATCGCCGGTGGAGCACCGGCCGTCCCGCTCGGCCCTTAACTTCACTTTAGACGGGCGAAGACGCCCGCCGCTCCACTAGCTAAAACTTCCGCCCGGCTGGATCACGATCTTCATCGAGTCCGGTCGAGGATGAGCAGCCAGTTGCAGCGCTTCCACACCGCTTGCCAGCGAGAAACGGTGGCTGATAAGTCGTTCCAGATCCATCTCACGGTTCATCACGAACCGCACCGACTCCTCCTGCAATTCCACCGATGCACTGTAAGAGCCCAGCAACGCCTTCTCATCCACGCATACGGCTGCCGGATCAATAGTCACCTCGTCCCGCACCGTTTGCGCAAACAGCAACACCCGGCCTCCCGGCCGCGCCGCATCCATAGCGGGACGAATCAAGCCGGTCCCGCCGACGGCCAAAATCACGGCATCCGCCCCGCGCCCCTCAGTCATTCCGCGCACCGTTTGCACACCGTCAGACTTGGAAGCGTCAATTGTCAGGTTGAGGCCGAAGCTATGAGCTATTGTAAGCCTCTCCGGATACAAATCGGAAGTAATCACGCGAGCGCCCGCCCGCTTCGCCAGAGTCGCCAGGATTAGCCCAATCGGACCCTGCCCCATCACCAAGACCGTCTCCCCAGCCTCCAGGCGAAGGGTCTCAATACCTTTGATGCAGGTATTTACCGGCTCTGCAAAGCTAGCCTGCTCAAAACTGGTGCCATCCGGAATGCGCACGGTTCCCTTATCGACAATCCAGTCCATCACCCGCACGTATTCCGCAAATCCACCGCCCGACGGCTCAAACCCGGCCGTGCACCCGACTTTCTTGTAAGTCGCGCATTGCGCAAAAGTCTTGTGGCGGCAGTAGTAACATTCTCCGCACGGGATGTGGTGAAACACCAACACGCGATCGCCAACGCTGAACTTGCGAACGCCTTCCCCGACTTTCGCGACCACGCCAGCAGTTTCGTGCCCAAAAATACGCGGCGCGGAGTGCGAGCCCGTAGCAATCTTCTTGAGGTCTGTTCCGCAAATTCCGCAAGTGTGCACGCGAACCAGAATTTCCCCGGGCCCGATTTCCGGCACCGGCACTTCTTCCATCCGCACATCGTTGATGCCGTGATAGACCACTGCCTGCATGGTGGAAGGTATCTCGCAGCTTTCTTTTTCGACGGTCTTTTCGACGGTCAAAGACGATGTTCGAGCAATTGCCATAGCAAATTTATTGCTTCACTTATTAACGCTTCGATTCAGCCACCAAAAGCTCAGCAGGCAAAGTTTGACTACTCGGAGTCTCGCGGCTGAGGTAACTCGCAATCGCGTCGCAAAGAGCCCTGCTCGCCTTGGAACTATTTCGCGCCAGCGCAACGGTAGTCCCCCATAGCCACGGGCGCAGCGCCACATGGCAAGCAAAAGCAAGCGAACGGAAACTTCCATCGCCGGCTACAAAACGCTCCATCGCCGGCAATTCGGAATCGGCATCGTCGGAGATCGCTTTCAAAGCACCGAACTCAACTCCACGTGCCTGCGCTCCCTGCGCGACGGCGGCCGCTTCCATATCCACCGCACTCGCGCCATAAACCTTGCCGAGTCGCGCTTTCTGTTCCTTGCCAGCCACAGTCGCGGAAGTTACGAGAATCCCCTCACCTGAACCAACGTCTGTACGAACCCCATCCGCTGCATTGATCACGATTCGCGGTTCGACAACCTGCCCCGGCAGCGATCCATCCACCGCTCCGGCAAAACCAACCGAGAGCACGCGCAGCGGCTTCACTTCTCGGATCACCGCTTCGGTAGCGCGCCGCGCGGCTTCGGCTCCTATTCCGCCGCACACCACGGCCGCCTCGCCATTTTCAAAAAGACGATAGCGCCGCCCATCGTGCTCGATCATCCGCATCTTCCAGCTTCGGATCAGCGGTCGTACTTCTCGTTCCATTGCCGCAATAATAGCGATCGCAATCTTCTTTCTACACATAGCCGTTCGCCCGGAACCACTCCACCGACCGCCGCAGCGCGCCGTCCACCGGAACCGCGCGCCAGCCCAGTTCCCGTTCTGCTTTGGCCGAATTTACAAACATCATCTTGCGTGCCATGCGCACTTCGTCAATGGTCGCGCGCGGCTCGCGGCCCAGAAGCCGACCCGACACCATTTCATAAAAAATTCCACCCGCCAGCGCAACCAGGTAGGGCACCTTCACCGTCGGCGAGGGCAAGCCAGTAATAGCGGCCAGTCGGTCGAGAATCTCTTTCAGCGTAAGATTCTCTCCGCCCAAAATGTAGCGCTCGCCCGATCTCCCTTTTTCCAGCGCCTGCACGTGGCCGCGCGCGCACTCGGTCGCATCCACCAGGTTCAAGCCAGTTTCCATGTACGCCGGAAACTTCCGCTTGAGGAAATCGACGACGATTCGCCCAGTAGGAGTCGGCTTGATATCCCGTTCCCCGATCGGCGTCGAAGGATTCACAATCACCACATCGACTCCAGACCGCGCCGCGTCGACCGCCACCTGCTCCGCCATGAACTTCGAACGCTTGTAAGGCCCGATCATGTCCGCCAGTGACACTGGACTCTCTTCATCCGCGACCCTGCTCGTGGCAGTCCCGGTTTGCGTAGGGGCAGGTGCCCTCACCTGCCCAGCCGAGCGCAGCTCGGCAGTTGCGTGGTTCGAGATGAAGCCCATGGTCGCCACACTCGACGTATACACCACGCGCCGCACGCCTTGTTTCCGAGCCGCTTTGAGCAACGAGCGCGTGCCCTCGACATTCGAACGATACATCTCGTCGGGGTCACGCACCCACAGCCGATAGTCGGCCGCAACATGAAAAACAACGTCACAGCCCGTCAGCGCCTTCTCCAAAGAAGCGGAGTCGCGCAAATCCCCAACGACGCGATCAGCATTCAGTCCGTCCAAGTTGCGCAGATCGCTGGTAGGTCGCACCAGCAGCCGCAAGTCGGCTCCCTGTTCCGCCAAAACGCGCGCAACGTGACTGCCCAGAAATCCTGTGGCGCCGGTGACGAAAGCTTTCAAGGTCCAGCTCTTAGCTTTTAGCTGTTAGCTCTTAGCAAACCGGTGCAAAAAAAAGGGCAAGCTAACAGCTAAGAGCCAAAAGCTAACTGCTGCTCTTCTCCGCCATCACCTTCGAATAGGTTGTGAGCGCAATCAACGGGAAATACTGCCGGTACAAGTGATACATCAGATAGAACACGCGCGGAAAACCAGTTCCCGTAAAGAACGGCTCGTCCCAC
>JBEKED010000075.1:0-13222 GCA_050014035.1 Terriglobales bacterium | reverse complement strand
CAGCCCGTACGCGACAGAAAAACTTTCCGACTTAAGTCCGTAGGGCTGAAAGGCCTGCAGAAACCGTGCATACGTGTCCGGTTTGACCGGTTCGGCGGCAACCATCAGCAAGCGGAGCGAGCTAAGATCGCAAGTCTCCAAACTCTCCTTGGAAAGGCGCCCGGCGCGCAAGCAATAGTCGAAAGCGAAGTTGGGCGCGGCTGAGGCGCTGGCCCCGTAAGTCTTGATCGCGTCGAACCACAGGGTCGGGCGCTGGATGAAATCGGTGGGAGCGAAGCCGTAGGTCGTGCCGCCGGTAAGGGCGGGGTAGAGGTAGCACCCAATCAGTCCCATGTCGTGATACTGCGGAAGCCAGGATACGACTACGGGGGCTGGATGGTCGATCACGAGCGGGCAATTATGCAGTATGTTTTCGTGCGTGACCATCACGCCTTTAGGGTCGCGAGTCGAGCCCGACGTGTACTGGAGAAACAGAATCTTCGAAGCGCCGTTGAAGGTTTCGTCCGAAATCTTGTCCTCGAAGTCTTCGGTTACAACCCAGCGAAGACTGGAAATGTAGTCGACGTCGACTCCCGATGCCGAGACTCCGCTTCGGGCAAGATTTGTCTTCAGGGATCCGAGGTAGTCTCGGCTGGTTAAAATGCCGGTCGCCTGGCAATCCTTTGCGATGTGTACCATTTTGTACAGGGCGCCCTGGAAGCCACGAGAACTGGGGGGATAGACGGGCACGGGGATCAATCCGGCGCGGACGCAGCCAAAAAACGCACAAATCATTTCCAGACCCGGCGGGTAGGCGAGCAGAACACGGTCCTGCGACGTGAAACCGAGCTCCTTGCGCAAATGTCCGGCGATCACCTTCGTCCGGTGGAGAAACGACTCGTAGGAATAGGCTCCAATCTCATCGCCGTTCACGTCGATGTACGAATAGAGAACTCTCTCCGGGTGCTGATCTCCAAAACTATCCAGCGTGTCCAAAATCGAAGGCATCATAGATCGGTTCTGTACTCATGGCGGTGGCACCGCCATTCGCTAACCTCCTGTGTTGAATGTGAAAATTCCGCAAAGAAAACCTAAAGAGGCCGCAGTGCCTCGAAGCCCATAAAGGGCAAGCCCCGCCGGGCGTCGGATCGCCCGACTCAAACCGTCTTTGTACCATACCATTGAGCGGCTTATCTTAGCAGAGATTTCGAAAGCTGGGAAGGTGTTTCCCCTTCGTCCCTTCCGAGAAGATGGCCCTGACGACGGTTCCGGGCGCTCCGAAATTTTCTTGATCTTCCTCAAGTCTTAGGGCTAACATCAATTTCTGATGCCAGCGCCAGACACTGCGCCCGGCAGCTCTCGGAGATGAGGCGGTTATCAGTCTGAGCACGCAGATAGATGGTCTTGTACCGTCGGAGGCCGCGTTGCGGCACTCCGTGAACGACCCGGCGTGCTCCTCTTCATTCCCGAAAGTCTTGCGTCGCCGCCTCGACGATTTCTTTGCCAGCGGCAACATTTCTCCCAAAGCCGACCGCACCATGTGGATCAAAATTGCGGTGGGCCTGGCAGTGCTGGCGGGCAGCTGGATTGCTCTTTACGCCCTCAAGCCGGATTCATGGAAGTTCGTCGCCCTCTACCTTTTAAATGCTATCGCACAGACATTTCTTTTGCTGAACATTGCCCACGACAGCAATCACAACGCCATCTCTTCAGTGCGGCATGTAAACAAAGCCCTGAACTATGTTTTCGATGTTTGTGGCATCAGTTCCTACATGTGGCGGATTCTCCATCATCGAGGTCACCACTCCTGCATCAATCTCCACGGGGAAGACGACGCGCTTACTGGACGCCGTGTCTTACGCTTTACGCCTCACGAACCCCGGGTGCCGCTGCAGCGGTTCCAGCACATCTATGCGCTGTTCTTGTACGCGCTATTTTCTCTCGATTACGTGTTCCTGAGGGACTTTGAGTGTTTTTTCTTCCCCTCCCACGATTATCTGAGACAGGCGAAACATCCGGCGCGAGAATACGTCATCCTCTTTGCGGGCAAAGGGTTCTACCTCACCTACATGCTCATCTTGCCAGTCGTGTTGCTGGGGAAATCGCCTCTGCTGGTCGCTCTGGCTTTCGTGCTTGCCCACTTGATCATCGGTTTGAGCGTGGCCCTCGTATTCCAGACCACGCACTCGGTCGACAGCACTTACTTTCCCTCGAGCCGCAGCGAGTTTGACAACGGGATCTATCACATCTTCGCGACCACGGCCGACTACGCGACGACGAACCCGCTAGTAGGTTGGCTGGTTGGCGGGCTCAATCACCATATCGTCCATCACCTGTGCCCTTTTGTGTGCCACACTCACTATGCTCCGTTGACGCGTATTGTGAAGGAGACCGCGGAAGAGTATGGCGTGCCCTATCGACAACATCCCACAATGACGCGCGCGATCAAGCATCATCTGCTACTTTTGAAGCAATTGGGAAACGAAGATCAATTTTCGAGCACCTGAATTCATACCCTGAATTCATACCTATGACTATGCTACCTAGCGAGGCGTGACCGTGCCGCAAAGCCTGCCCGCCGTCCCTCGATTCCGCTGCTTTCTGGATTCGCGAGCGATGGCCCACAACCCCATTCAGGTTCTTTCGAAGTACACCGAACTCCATGGCGACACCTTTCGGTTCTATTTTGGCGGTCTCAAGGAGGCCATTGTAACCACCAATCCCGCCGTGATTCAGCACGTGCTGAAGACGAATTCGGAGAACTACTACAAGTCCGAGATCCAGAAAAAGCGGATGGGCCATTTCCTGGGCAAGGGTCTTCTCACTACTGAGGGAGAAGCATGGCGCACGCAAAGGCGTCTCATCCAGAGTGGTTTTGAACGCAAGCAACTCGAAGCTCTGTCCTCCATCATGCAGGATTCTCTCGCCGACTCGCTGCGGGATTTCGACAGACAAGCCCGTATCGGCCCGGTCGATATCTACCCCCTCATGATGAAGATTACCTTCGCGATGGTAGGCCGATCTCTGTTTGGCGCTCGCTTGAAAGAGGAAGACATCGACCTCATCAGCCTGGCCATCTCGACCGTCCAGGAATTCATGGTTCGCCAAACCATTCAGCCCTACCTGAATCCATGGTTTGCCATTTCCGGCGAGTTGCGCCGACACGAGGAAATGAGAAACCGCGCCTTCGGCGTCCTTCTCGATTACATTCAGCGCCGCCGCCAGGAGGACCCCGGCCACGATCTACTGCAGATCCTGATGGACGCTCGCTACAGCGACGGCCACGGCATGAGCGATGAGTTAGTCCTCAGCGAGAGCATGCAACTGCTGGTCGCCGGCCATGAAACGTCGTCGAATGCTTTATCGTGGCTTCTCTACCTGCTAAGCTCGCGTCCGGATTGTGTCGACAGGGTTCGGCAGGAGTTTGACTCCGTGCTGGGCGAAAGAGCTCTGAGTTACTCCGACGTTTCGAAGTTCGAGTTTACAACGCAAGTGATATTGGAGGCGCTGCGCCTTTATCCGCCGTTCTGGATGGTCGACCGAATGGCTCTCGCAGATGACCACGCAGGGGATTTCGATATACCCCGGGGATCGACAGTCGTTGTGTTCATTTACGGCGTGCACCATTCTCCCCAGTACTGGGAGAACCCGGAGAGTTTCGAGCCGGAACGCTTCACCAAAGTGAGGGAGAAGCTTCAAACACCCTTCACTCATTTGCCCTTCGGGGCTGGGCCTCGCGGCTGTATCGGCGGCAACTATGCCGTGCTGCAGATCCTCATGATTCTGAGTGTTCTGCTCCGAAAATACGATTTCTGTCTGGTTCCGGGCCAGACCATCGAAGCACGCCCGATGGTGATCCTGCGACCCGAGCACGGAATCCGCATGACCTTCACCGAGGCCATCCCACGCGGCGTTGGCAGACTTTCCGGCTGTTTGCCCTGATTGCTAAACGCGCTTTCCAACCTAGCAGGGAATTCTGTCCTAGTCCTTTATTTTCTGCTGTTTGCAGCATCCAATTCCCCTCCTCCTCAAACCAAACCATCGCTTCACCCCAGCAGAGCGGAATCTCTTGGCAAACCCCAAGTGTTGCGTTTTTATGTAGCGCCGTCACATCAATGCGTGACGCACGTCATCGACGCTAAACAAGGATGATTGCGATAAAGGAAGCGTTACATCTCCGGGTTGTTGCCGGTCGAAAGCGATGCTGGCACAACCGGGACCCAGGCGGAGAGGAGAGAGCCCCGAGAGTGCGCCACGCAAGCATTTTATTCTTTATTTTCTTATCAACTATTAAGTCTTGCCAGTTGAAAGCGCGCGACCTCCGGCTTCGTTTAAATCTCTTTTTGTCCTCCTGCAGCCCAAACGGATAAAGATAGCCCAGATTTGTGAGAGTTTTTCGGCCCGCGAACCATGGGAAATGCCTGTGCTGAGGAAGGCGCGAAAATGTCCAAGCAACCAACAATCGCAGAGCATCTGGAGGCTAGCGGAGTCTCCCGAAGAAGTTTCATCCAGTTATGCAGCATGTTGATGGTCACCGCGCCCGCGGGATTGGCGCTAACCAACAAGAAGTCGGTTTTCGAGATTGCGGCAGCGATCGGCAAGACCCAGCGGCCATCCGTGATCTGGCTGCATTTCCAGGACTGTACGGGATGCACCGAGACTCTGCTGCGGACCTCCACCCCAGATGTTGCTCACCTGATTCTGGACGTTATCTCCCTCGATTACCACGAAACCCTGATGGCCGCCTCGGGCGCGCAAGCCGAAGCGGCGTTGCGCTCCGCCATGGCCGCGAACGCTGGCAAGTATGTGCTCGTGGTCGAAGGCGCGATTCCCATGAAGGACGACGGCGTCTACATGCAGTTGAACAGCAAGCCGGCCGTTCAGGTGCTGCGCGAAGTTGCCTCCAAGGCCGCCGCAGTCATCGCCATCGGCTCTTGCGCCTCGTGGGGTGGTGTGCCCTCCGCCGATCCCAATCCCACCGGTGCCGTTGGTGTCGATTCCCTCATCACCGGCAAACCGATCGTCAACCTTCCCGGTTGCCCGCCCAATCCTTACAACCTGTTGGGCGTGGTTCTGGAATACGTCACCATGGGCAAGCTACCGCAACTGGACGAAGTTGGCCGTCCGAAGTTCGCGTATGAGCGGGTGATTCACGAAAATTGCCCGCGGCGCGCCCACTTTGACGCTGGACGATTTGCCGGTGCGTTCGGCGACGAAGGCCACCGCAAGGGCTGGTGTCTGTACAAGATGGGCTGCAAGGGCCCGGTCACGCACGCCGCCTGCTCTACTCGCCACTTCAACGAGATTGCTGATTGTTGGCCAATTGGAGCTGGAATCCCCTGCCTCGGCTGCACCGAGAAAAATGTGGTTTGGAAAATGGGTACCTTCGAAACCGTCCCCATTCATCTCGCGACGCCGCCCGATACCTATCCCCCGATCTACAGCTCTGTCGGAGGCGCGACTGTCGGCGCCGCAGCCTTGGTAGGCGCGGTTGCGGGAGCGCTCGGTGGCGCGACCTACGTCTACTCTCAACGCTTCCAGAGCAGTCAAGAGGCCGGTGCGGAACGAATCGAAAACGCTCGCGCTCAAGCCGAGAAGAAAGAGGACTGATGTGGCGATCACACGGCGAGAACTAATCACGAATATCGCCAAAGCCGGGGTGCCGGCGGCTGTGGGACTGACGGTCGGCGCCGAGATGCTTCACGCAGAGGAAGTCCCTATTCCTAGTGCTCCTCTGGGGCTGCTCTACGACGCGAGTTTGTGTATCGGCTGCAAAGCCTGCGAGGCAGCTTGTAACGAGGCGAACAACACGCCGCCCGATACCAGCCGCGATGGACTGCACCAGGCGCCCACCGACCTCAACGTTTTCACCCGCAACATTATCAAGCTCTACAAGCCCGAAGATGGTTCCCAATCCTCTTTTGTCAAGCGCCAGTGCATGCAATGTTTCGATCCTGGTTGCGTCGCGGGGTGCCCCTTCGAGGCGCTCTACAAAGATCAAGACAGTGGCGTTGTGCACTGGGATGGAGATAAGTGCATCGGCTGCCGCTATTGCACCATCGCCTGTCCCTATTCAGTGCCGCGCTTTCAATGGCTGGGATTGGACCCGGTCATTACCAAATGCGAGTTGTGCAGCCACCGCCTGGCCAAAGGACTCAAGCCCGGATGCACCAGCGTCTGTCCCGTCGGCGCCGTAATTTTTGGCCCGCGCACGGCCTTGCTGCTCGAAGCCAAGCGCCGCATCAAGAACAATCCCGGCCGTTACTATCAGGATCGCGTCTACGGCGAAACCGACAACGGCGGCACCCAGGCTCTTTATCTCTCTCGCGTTCCCTTCGACAAACTAGGCTTGCCTGACATCGGACCGGAATCCGGCCCCTCCTCCACCCTGCGCTGGCAGAAACGCATATATTCCTACTTCGCGCTGCCTGCCGTGTTGTATGCCGCCCTGGTGACCGTGATTCGCAGGAATCAGCACGGGCACGAGCAGGAAGCGCACCAACAGGAAAAGGAAACTGGCCTGAGAGCCCAAATATGACGGCACACATCGTGAGGGCGACACTATGAGCACTGCAACTCTAACCAACCCGCCCGGGATTTTCCCGCCCGCGCCAAACCAGAATCGCTGGGAGCGAGCCGTCCCCGTCTATGGCGTCTCCGTGTTCAACAAGTTCTTTTTTCTTCTGGTCGGCCTGGCTATATTGTCGGGTTTCTTAACTATCTATCGCGAAGCAGTCGGTCTCGGTCCGGCCAGCGGCATGAACGACAAGTTCGGCTGGGGAATCTGGAAGACGTTCAACGTGGTCGTCCTGACGGCGTGGGGTTCGGGCGCGTTCGCCGTCGGAATCGCCGCGTGGGTGTTCGGCCGCAAGCGTTTGCACACGCTGATGCGGATGGCCCTGCTGACCAGTATGCTGGCGTACGCCTGCGGTCTGTGTCTGCTGGGCGTCGATGTAGGCCGCCCCTGGAACTTTTATTGGGTGCTGTTCCCTTGGAATTGGAACGTACACTCGCCCATGGCGGAAGTGGCCATCTGTATGTCGGTCTATGCCTCCATCCCCCTGGCGCTGGAAAATATTCCGCCGATACTGGAGCGGCTCTGGCACTTCGACGTTCGCCTGCAGCCGGTCGTCGAGAAACTCGAACACGCCCTGCACAAATTCTTCCCCTTTATCGTGGCCTTGGCGTACCTGTTACCCGGCATGCACCAGTCGTCGCTCGGTGCCTTGATGCTGCTCGGCGGACAACGGGTTCATCCTTTGTGGCAGACCCCGTTCCTCCCCTTGCTCTACGTCGGCGCTGCCTCCTTCATGTCGTTCGGCTGCGTCGCCGGAGTCACTATGTTGTGTTGCTTGGTCTGGAAGCGGCCCATCGACAGGGACGTCCTTGAAGAAGCCGCCCGCATCACTGCCTGGATCATTTTCGCCTGGCTCGTGATCCGCAATCTCGATCTCCTTTTCCGCGGCGCGCTGTTCACCGCCTTCCACCCCACCGAATACGCCCTCATTTTCTGGATCGAAACATTCCTGATTGGTTATGGCGGCTGGCTGCTCCTCCAATCCCTCAAGGATCGCAAATTGCGAACCATGTTCCTCGGCTACACGCTCAGCTCGGTAGGGGGCATGCTCTATCGTTTCAGCCCCACCACCTTGGCCTACATGCCCGGCCCCAAGGCGACCTATTTCCCGTCCGTGATCGAACTTCTGATCGCGATTGGTTTCGCTTCGACGGGCATCGCGATATTTCTCGTCATGGTGAAGTTGTTCGCCATTCTCCCGGCTCCCGTCCAGGAATGGCACAACATGGCGCTCTATTTCAGGGCTCGCGGACCCTACAGCAACTGGACCAAATATTTCAATTTTGGATTTTTCGGCGATACAGAACCAACTGAATCCGATTAGATAATCCGATTAAAGAGCAGGTCTCAATGGCAAACCGAATCACGATTGACCCAATCACGAGAATTGAAGGCCACCTTCGCATTGATGTCGAAGTGAACAACAATGCGGTCAGCGACGCATGGGCGTCTTGCACCATGTGGCGAGGTATCGAGAATATTCTTAAGGGCCGCGACCCACGCGATGCCTGGCTTTTCACGCAGCGTTTCTGCGGCGTGTGCACTACGGTGCATGCCATGGCCAGCGTGCGCTCCGTGGAGGACGCCCTGAAGCTCGAGATACCGCTCAACGCCCAGTACATTCGCAATCTCATTCTGATTGCCCACGCGTTGCACGACCACATCGTCCACTTCTATCAACTCTCCGCCCTCGACTGGGTTGATATTCTCGAGATTCCCAAGGCCGATCCCGTCGCCACCGCGAAACTGGCGGAGAGCCTCTCGCCCTGGACGCGCAATTCCAAGACCGAGTTCAAGGCGGCGCAGGATCGCGTCAAAGCGGTCGCCGCCAGCGGCCAGCTCGGCATTTTCATGAACGGATACTGGGGCCATCCTGCGATGCGTCTCTCGCCCGAAGTCAACCTGCTCGCCTTCACGCATTATATGCAGGCGTTGGAATATCAGCGCAAGGCGCTGCAGGTAGTCGGAATCCTGGGAGGCAAGACGCCGCACATTCAGAACCTGACCGTCGGCGGCGTATCCAACGCCATCGACCTCGACAGCACCAGCGCCCTCGACATGGACAAACTGGAGACGATCCGCGTGCTGCTGACCGAGGTTGTCCAGTTCGTGAACCAAGTCTACTTCGTTGATGTCTGCGCTGTTGCTGCCTTGTATCCTGACTGGTTCAAGATTGGCAAAGGGGTTAACAATTACCTGGCCGTCCCCGATCTCCCGCTGGACAGCGCGGGATCTTCCTACGATCTTCCCGGCGGTTACATTGTGAACGGGAACATTGGCAGCGTGCACCCCTTCAAGACCGCGTCCGACAAAGATTTCCGCGATGGCGTCAGCGAAGATGTGGCTCACGCCTACTATCACGGTGACAAGCCACTGCATCCCTATAAAGGAGTAACCGATCCCGACTTCACCGGCTGGGACGGGGATAAAAAGTACTCCTGGGTCAAGGCGCCCCGTTTCAATGGCGCGCCCATGCAGGTCGGTCCGCTGGCGCAGGTACTGATCGGTTATGCGCAAGGCCATCCCTTGACGCGCAAATATGCGGGCCTCGCCATCGAAACTATCGGCTCCGTCGGCCACATTCAGGTGACTCCGGGCATGTTGGAGTCGACGCTCGGCCGCCACGGCGCGCGCGCGATTCGTGCCGCGATGCTGGCCGAACTGGCGCAAAAGCATTTGCAATTGCTCATCGACAACGTCGGCAAGGGCGACTACGCGGTCCACAACCCGCCGGTCTTTGATAGCCACGAAAGCGAAGGCGTCGGAACCCACGAGGCTCCGCGTGGCACCCTCTCCCACTGGGTCGTGGTCAAAGACGGCAAGATCAAAAACTATCAGGCGGTAGTGCCTTCCACCTGGAACGCCAGCCCGCGCGATGCCTCCGGCGCTCACGGTCCCTACGAAGCATCGCTGCTGCACACGCCGCTCGCCCGGCCCGAGGAGCCGTTGGAAGTTTTGCGTACCGTGCACTCTTTCGATCCCTGTATGGCCTGCGCTTGCCACACGTTCGATCCGTCGGGCCGCCAGATCGCCAAAGTGAAAGTGCTGTGAGAAAAGTCCTAATCGGCGGAATCGGCAACGTCCTGCTGGGTGATGACGGCGTCGGCCCCTACGTGGCGCGCCTGCTCGCTGCCCGCTACGAATTCGCCGCCGGCGTCGAAGTCGCCGATCTGGGCACGCCGGCGCTTGACCTGATCGATCATTTCACCACGAACGATGCTGTCATCATGATCGATTCGGTCAACACCGACGCGGATCCAGGAACCGTTCTGCTCTACCGCAAACCGGATATCATGCGCGACAGTCCCGCCGTGCGCATGGATCCGCACTCGCCCGCGCTGGTCGACGCGCTGCTCAGCGCCGAGCTGTTCGGAGTCGCGCCCGCCGATGTGCTGCTGGTAGGAATCGAAGGCGAGTCATACGAGCCGGTCTGCGATTTGAGCAAACCTGTGAAAGCCTCCGTGGAGCAGGCTATCGCCGAAGTCCTAGGTGAACTCGACCGCCTGGGAGTCGAATACCGGCGCCGCCAAAATCCCGCCGAACCGGGCATCTGGTGGGCAACCGCAGAGCAGATGGAAACTCCGTTGGCCACTTAGCGCCCTGCGGAAATTCCGTCGGCCGCCGCATACGCATGCATTAGTCCGCATACAATCGACCGCATACAATAGACCCATGGAGATTCCGTTCGGCGAATACTCCGCCCGCGTCCAGCATCATCTGGAGACGTTCTACGGCATCCGTGTGGTGACGCGCGATATTCCCGATCCACTCACCGGCGACCTCGACGGCGCGGAAATCGATATCGATTATGCCGTCACCGACGAGCAGCGCTTGTTTCTGTTAGCGCATCTTTTTGGTCATACGGTGCAGTGGAATGTGGACCCCAGTTTGTTTGAGATTGGCCGGCGCTATCAACCTCCCGTGAATGAGGATCTGATTCCTGCTGTCATCGCCTACGAACGGGAGGCCGCGCGCTACGGCCTCGCAATGCTCCATGAGATCGGCATATCGGGCGACGACATCGACCAGTGGTTCTGCGACTACACGGCCTGCGACCAGGCCTATTTGTTGCACTTCTATCGCACCGGACAAAAGGGAGACTTCAGAACCTTCTGGGCCGAAAATGCTCCGCAGCTAAAACCGCAGCCGATTCCGAGCTTTACGCCAACCCGTCGCGCTTTCCGCATGGATGGAATTGTGATTTAACCAACGGGCTGTTTGGCCCTCAGAGGCTAAAGCCCAGGGTTTTATACGTCCTGAACGGCACGGCTAAAGCCGTGCCCTATCCAAAAGCACTTGTGAGTCCAGTTCTAGTCTGCATTCTGCCGGGAGAGCGCTTGCAGTTGATTCGTTTGGCGGATCAACTCGCTGCGGTCCATATCGCGATATTTTTTCGGCAGCAGGCTCTTGCTGGTGCATTCCAACACGGCCACCAGATTCTGCAGATCGATTTCGGTCGGATAGTACGGTGGAATGAAATCTTCTAGCGCCGCCTTCAAGTCGTCTGTGTCGACAGCGGTCTTGTTGAGCAGGCTGCTCCTCATGTGGCTGCGCACAAGTACGGCTTCGATATCGGCTCCCGACAAACTGCCGGCCAGCGACAGGAAGAACGTTTCCACATCCTGAGGGAAAGGTTTCATGCCGATTTTCCTCTGCATGGCGCGCAGAAGCGCCAGACGTTCTTCCTCTGTGTCGGGATAAAACAGAGCAATGTGTTCTTCCGCGCGGCCCTGACGCTTCAGGTCGACGGGCAACAGATCGGGACGGCACGTTAGCAGAAACCAAATCACCTTGCCTCGGTACTCGGTGTTTCCCATGAACTGCGCGATCTGCGCAAACACGCGATTGCCCACGCCGCTGTCGCCTGAACTGGAGCGGTCTCCAAGCTGAGCGTCGGCCTCGTCGACAATCACAGCGATTGGGCTCATCGCTTTCAGCAGCGTGAGAACTCTTTCCAGATTGCCTTCCGTGACGCCTTGCCACATGCTGCGAAAATTCTTCAGGGTTACCGCCGGAATTCCAACTTCGCCGGCAAAGCAGGTGGTGATAAAAGTCTTCCCCGTACCGACGGGCCCGCAGATTACGTAGCCCATGGGCAGAACGTCGGTGTTGCCGGCGCGGATTGCTTTGGCCGCATCCTGCAGCTTGCGTTTCGCCTGATCGTTGCCCGCGACAAACGAGAGATCAAAGCGGCTCTGCACAAACTCGAGCAAACCGCCAGACTCGGCTTCAATCAGGTCCTTCTTACGGTTCGACAGAAATTTGAGCGTGAGCGGTTGCTGGTTCTGCACCGCGTGCGAGATCAGACTCTGCAGTTGCACTCGCTTCAAACCCGCTCCCAGTGTGGCCAGCGACTCGTCGGTTACTTCGGAGCCGGCGGGCAGTTCATGATTTTTCAATTGCGCCCGAATAAATTCCAGCCGATCGGCATAGTCCGGCAAAGGAATCCCGATGGAAGAAACGCCGGGATGCTGAACGATGCTTGGATTCAGTTCGATCTGATTCTCGGAGATAAGACAAATCGTGACATCCGCATTCAGGAACGCGGTATTGCGCGCCCAGCGCTTCAGGATAACCAACGCGTTCCGATCGTCGGCGGACATGCTGGAAACATCGCCGGCGGGAGCGATGGTCTCGGCGAAATCAATCACGAGGCCGATTTTCTTGCCGTCCGCGATGCGCAGCCGCAGATAGTTGTCGAGCAAATTCAAGACTGCATCGGGATTGCGCGGCAGTCCGCCTTGCGAATAAGTCGTGCCGTGAAAGCTGTCATAGCCTTCGAGCGCGCGACGGAAATCAGCCTGACTATCGGCGGAGCCGAAGTTCAGCCCGCCGCGGTCGTAATGCAGAACCACATCGCGCTGGCCAAAGAGCGCGCCGGAAAGAAATTCATCGAGCGGAACAAAGCTGGTGGTTTCCTGAGTGCGCAGCGGCACCAGGTCGCGCACATTTCCGTAGAGCACGAACATTGCGAACGAACGCGAGTAGTATTTCTCGGAAAGTTCGCGCGCCCAGGCGGGAAGGGCGTCGAGATACTTTCCCAGCGTTGTTGTAGTTGCCGCTGTATTTGAGGGCATCTGGTGTGCGAGTCAGAATATTTTTTTCTGGGCCGATTCTGCTTGAAAAAGTGCTTGTGCAGTTGCAGGATCTGCAAGTTTACCGTTTTGACGATAGTTACTACTCAGTATCGGATTGGGTACCCCATCGATCTTTTGAAATCATCGAGTTACGGCGGTTTTTTTGCCAGATCTTTGATTCTAAAAGGTTAACTTACAAAATATTCAAAACAAAGGAGTTGGCGGTGACTAAACTCTTGTTTCCCTTTAGGATCAATGACTTACAACTTATCAAGTCGGCAAAATATAGATTTCAAAGAGCTTATCTTCAACCACGGCTACAGCGGCGTTCGATTGCGACTAAGGAATATTATAGTCCTAGTGTCAACTAATCGGGTGGTTGTCAGCAACCGTCTGAAATCAGAATCTAGCAGCGCCAGCCGTGGGGTCAGTTTACGATCCGATGCTGGAAAACTCCGGTTCTGGCGAAAGGCGCTGTACGTCGCCTCACGCGCCGGTCCTATCGGAGAATGTCCCGATGATCGCCTCGGCGATCGCGTCGGAGTCCTCGTCGAGCACGAAGTGGCCGCCGTCGAAATAGCGCAGCTCG
>JBEKED010000074.1:0-14270 GCA_050014035.1 Terriglobales bacterium | reverse complement strand
CCTTTCTGGTAATAAGTGATCTGCGCATCCGATGGCCGGTTGCTCCCCTTGAAAGTCTCGTCACCTTCGGGCCAGCCTCCCCAAACATCAAAATACTGGATCGAAGGCCGCCCCGGCAGCAGGGTCGCGTCCTTCGTCATCACCTCCGGCGTCAGCAAGCGCAGCGGAGAGATATCGTCCACAATCCAGATGCCGCGCCCGTGCGTCGCCAGCACCATATCCGACTCCCGCGCCTGCACCGCGATGTCATCCACCGGCACGTCCGGGAAATCCGTTCCCTTGTACTGCGCCCAGCGCTGCCCGTCATCCACTGAAATCCACAGTCCGAATTCCGTGCCCAAAAAAAGCACGTTGCGGCTCACCGTATCCTCTTTGATCACGTGGGCAAACCCGCGCACCCCACTCTCCTGCGCCGGCAAAGCCGTCCACGTCTTGCCGTAGTCCGTGGTCTTGTAAACATACGGCTTCATATCGCCGAACGTATGCCGGTCAAACGTGGCATAAGCCGTGCCTTCATCGAAACGGCTGGCCTCGATGGTCGAAACCCAGGAATTTTTTTCCAGCCCGCTGACATTCCCCACCACATTCGTCCAGGTCTTCGCCCCATCGCGCGTAATCTGCACGTTCCCATCATCGGTCCCCACCCAGATAATCTGTCCATTTTTCGGCGATTCCGAAATCGAATAAATCGTGGTGTGCATCTCCGCCGAGGAATTGTCAACCGTCACGCCACCCGATTCCTCCTGCTTCTGTTTCTCCGGATCATTCGTAGTCAAGTCGGGAGAAATGCGCTCCCAAGACTGCCCATGATCGCGCGACCGAAACAGAAACTGCGCCCCAATGTAAATCGTCCCCTTTTCATTCGGACTCATGTGAATCGGCGTGTTCCAGTTGAAGCGCAGCTTCTTCTCTCCATAATTCGGCCAGGGATGCAGGTCCCGCATTTCATGCGTATACCGATTCACCCGGCCAATCTCCCCGCCCTGCGCCTCGGCATAAATGTAGTCGGGATCGGACGGGTCTTCGAACATCCAGAAGCCGTCGCCCCCGTACATGTTTTCCCAGCGCGAGTTCGTCACCCCGCCCGGATACGACGAATCGCCCACCCACGAACTGTTGTCCTGCAACCCGCCGTACACGTGATACGGATCCGAATTGTCCGTGCTCACGTGATAGAACTGCGAAACCGGCAGGTTCATCTGGTGTTTCCAGCGCGTGCCTCCGTCTTCGCTGCGCCACAACCCGCCATCGTCGCCGGTGATCACAATATTCGGATTCTTGGGATTGATCCAAACGTCGTGGAAGTCGCCATGCCCCGAATGAACCGTGCTGAAGCTCTTGCCCCCATCGCTGCTCAGTAGCAGCGGCCCATCCGGTTTGAAAATCTTGTTGGGATCTTTCGGGTCGACAATCAGATTGCCAAAATAAAAAGGACGCCAATTCATGTAGTTGCTCGAGTCCAGTTTCGTCCACGTCGCCCCGCTATCGTCCGAGCGATACAGTCCTCGTCCTTTTTCCGCTTCGATGTTGGCATACACCACTTGCGGTTTCGATTCCGCCACCTGCAATGCAAGTCGGCCCCACGGTTTCGGCGGCAGCCCCTTGGCATTGCTGTCCGCGATCTCACTCCAATGCGAACCGCCGTCGGTCGACTTGAATAATCCGCTGCCCGGGCCTCCTGAACGGAAAGTCCACCCCTGCCGCCGGAAATCCCACATCGCGGCATAAATGGTCTTCGGTTCCTGCTTGCTCCGCGCGATCATGGCGCAGCCCGTAGAGCCATTCGCGCCCGCCAGAACTTTGTTCCAGGTCTTGCCGCCGTCAGTCGTCTGGTAAACTCCGCGCTCGTCGTTGTCGTTCCACAAATGCCCGGTGGCGCAAGCCAGCACGTCATTGCTGTCGTTTGGATTCACCAGAATCTTCGCGATGTGCTCACTGTCCTTCAGTCCCACATTGGTCCAGTTCTCCCCGCCATCCGTCGATTTATAAACCCCATCGCCCACCGACACGCTGTTCCGCACCCAAGCTTCTCCGGTGCCCACCCACACAATCTTCGAATTCGACGGATCAATCGCCACCGCGCCAATCGATTGCACGTCTTCGCGATCAAACACCGGCTTGTAGGTCGTGCCGCCGTTCACCGACTTCCACACCCCGCCGCTCGCCGATCCCACAAACACCGTGATGCGGCCGTTCTCTTCCACCGCATCCACTGCCGCAATTCGTCCGCTCATCGTGGCCGAGCCAATGTTCCGCGCCGGCAATCCCGAAACCGTTGCCGAATCGAAGCGGTACGGCGCCTGCGCCCCAGCCTGCAGCGCCGTGAAAAACAACCCAGCCCCCGCGAACCAAGTACTCAATTGCATTAAATGTCGTGAACCACGAGCCCATGCATTCATGTTTGCGAATCCTCTTCCAGACAGGAAATTTCGATCTATTGACTGCGACCACTGACAGCCAACCATCAATTTCACGATCCGACCCACGGTTATTTCTTCTCCATCGCAGCTCCCGCTTTCAACGAAGCCGGAAGCGCAAAATCCGCAGCATCGATCGTCACATTCACTTCCAGTTTCTGCACCGTGCTGGTCTGCGCATCGGGATTGTTCTTCGATCCACTAGAAATCGAAAACGGAAACATCACCCCCGCCACCGGCTTGTACGACCCCAAACCCACGACGTGATCCCGCACCGAGCCCCGTATAAACTGCTGGATCTCCTTGCGAATCTCAATAAAAGTATCGGGATCGAGATAGTCATAAATGATGTCGCCATTCTTGAGCGTAACCTTCAAGCGCAGCGCGTCGTCGCCATCCACCACATCGTGTCCCAGATACTCGACTGTGCTGCCCTTCTCTTTGTAATCCGCCAGCGGCCCGTCAATATCCGCGTCCAGCAGCAGCTCGCGCAGTTCGTCCTCGCCCATCAACTCGGCATCCTTTTTCCCGCCAAAAGGCTGAATCTGCCAACCCGTCGTGCCGTCATATGCCTGCACCTGCGTCATCCCCTGCAACGTGAACGTCTGGCGAATCAGGTTGGGCCGCTCGTTTTCCTGACCCACCGCCGCGGTAAAACCTCCGCCACCCTCGAACTTGCCCGTCATCCGGATGGTCTTAATCGCCTTCATCTTCTCCAATCCGCCGCGGGCTTGAATGTTCTTGGCGATCAGTTCGTCGGCGGTTTGCGAGCAGCAAAAACCACCGCAGCAGCAGACAGCAAGCAGCACTATCACAGCATGACGCATCGAGCAGACTCCTGTTGGTGTGGGACTTAGAGAACCCGGAACGGGTTAAAGTACTGTACTCGCTAGTAGACGTGTTCTTCAACCGGAATCTGCTTTTTGCCAGCCAACCACTTCATCGCCTTCGACTTTACAAACCAACCCAACAAGTCATTTGTTATTTGTTATCGTCCTGCATACGGCAGCGTGTGGCAGACGCGGCAAGCTTATTTCCAAGTATTGGCAGTTTGCTGAAAAACTCGATTTTGTTCTTGCTTTTGGGTGGCGCAGCGCCGGGGTCCCCAGCACGCCCGGTTTTGGCGTGATGGGGTGGAGCGCCGGGGTCCCCAGCACGCCCGGTTTTGGCGTGATGGGGTGGAGCGGTTTACCGCTGCGACCAACGCCCTATTTTCAGTGCCGGCTTTAGCCGCTGCGGGATCGACGCGCCGAGCAATCGAGTTTTTCAGCAAACTGTTAGATTAAAGCCTTAACCGAAATCATGAACCCATCGACACGAACTCAGCTTCTGGCTTTCGCCTTTTTCGCTGCTGTGTCGATCGTGTTCTGGTGGCGCCCACTCGCCACCACCCTGCACTTGGCGCTAACCAACGATGCTTACACCCACATCCTCTTGATTCTTCCCCTGAGTGTCGCGCTCATCTACTTCGATTCCCAGTACCATCAATCACCAGCTCTCCGGTTCGATCCCAGCCCAAGTCCCGGCCTCGGAGCAACCCTGCTCTTTCTGGCATCGCTCCTGGCCGTTTATGCAAGATGGGGCGTGCCCACAACGCCCGACGATGTCCGCCTCTCGCTCGCCATGTGCGCACTAGTGACTTGGTGGATTGCCGCCATCCTTTTTTGCTTCGGCGCAAAAACCTTCCGGTCGTTTCTGTTTCCCCTCTGCTTTCTGTTCCTGCTCGTTCCTATCCCCGAGTTTGCCGTAAATTGGATAGTAGGATTTTTGCAATATCAGTCAGCGCTAGCCGCCCGAATCATGTTTCGAGCCGCCGGAGTTCCAGCCACCCAGAATGGAATCTTGCTCTTCATCCCGGGACTGGCCCTGGAAGTCGCACGCGAGTGCAGCAGCATCCGCTCCAGCCTGATGCTGATCATCACCACCATGGTTCTGGCGCATCTGTTTCTACGCTCTTGGTGGCGAAAACTTCTGCTCGTCATGATCGCGATTCCGCTCTCTGTGCTCAAAAACGCACTTCGCATCTTCACCATCGCCGAGCTGGCCACCAGAGTCGACCCTGGCTTTCTCGACGGCAAGCTTCATCACCATGGAGGCATCATTTTCTTTGCCATTGCAGTCGTACTAATGGTCGCATTGCTCTGGATCCTGCACCGAACCGAATTTCGGAGGCACTTGCGCCATCCATAGATTTGGTCGCGTTTTTTGGGGACGGTGGGTGCCCCATCCTCGCGCGTTTTCTGCGCAACGGTGGGATTCCACGGAAGCATCCGCTAAGGTTTTTGCATTTGCACTAGCTTGTGCCGGGGTGCCCCATCCTCGCGCGTTTTTTGCGCAAGGGTGGGATTCCACGATGCGTCCGCTAAGGCATTTGCACTTGCATGTGCATTTGCTTTTGCATTGGACGTTGATTTGTATTTTGCTTTTGGGTGGCGCAGCGCTTCAGCGCTGCGGTAAGTGTAGTTTTTTGTCTGCGGCTTCAGCCGCTGAGGTAACGCTTCCCGCTACGTTGATAGCCTGGTCATTGGAGAATCCGTGCACGTACTTCACATCGTCGGAGCGCGCCCCAACTTCATGAAGGTCGTCCCCGTCCTGAACGCCCTGAAACACCACGCAAATATGACCCAGACCCTCATCCACACCGGCCAGCACTATGACGTCAATATGTCGGATGTGTTCTTCCAGCAGCTCGACATCCCTGCGCCCGATGTGAACCTGGCCGTCGGTTCGGGCACACATGCCCGGCAGACGGCCGAAATCATGCTGCGTCTGGAGCCCGTACTCCTCGACCGTCAGCCCGACATCGTTCTCGTCTATGGAGATGTGAACTCCACCGTTGCCACCGCGCTAGTCTGTGCCAAGCTGGGTGTGCAACTCGGCCACGTAGAGGCCGGGCTGCGCTCGTTCGATCGCACCATGCCCGAGGAAATCAACCGCCTCGTGACCGATCAGCTCGCCGATCTACTATTTACGCCGTCCGAAGACGGAGACGAGAATCTCCGCCGGGAGGGAATTCCAGCGGAGAAAATCTTCCGCGTCGGCAACGTCATGATCGACTCCCTCGTGCGCCTTTTGCCGGCCGCGCGCGCGTTGACGCAAGCGATGTCGACGACCCCTGACACTATCCCGGAGCGCTATGCCTTGGTCACGCTCCACCGCCCCGCCAACGTCGATGATAGCGTGACGCTGAAGAGTATTCTGGATTCGCTGCTCGAAGTAAACCGCGATCTCACGGTGATCTTTCCCGCCCATCCCCGAACCCGTAAACGAATTGCCGATTTCGGATTGCCAACCGCGCAACTGCGCGTCCTAGACCCGCTCCCGTATCTGGATTTCTTGGGATTGCAATCCCGCGCCACCGTGGTCATCACCGATTCCGGTGGCATTCAGGAAGAAACCACCTATCTCGCCATCCCGTGTCTCACCCTGCGTGAGAACACCGAGCGCCCCATCACGGTTTCCAGCGGAACCAATGTGCTGGTAGGCCGAGACCCCGAAAAACTTCAAATCGAGTTATCGCGGGTACTCGCCGGCAAAGCAAAGCAGGGAACTGTGCCGCCGCTCTGGGATGGACACGCCAGTGAACGCATCGCCGCCATTCTCGCGGCTCGAACATAGCCGGAGAAAAGCTGGTACTCTGAAAGTGATGGAACGCTTGCCGAATTGGCTCAATTTGACGACGCGCCTTCAAAACCTGAACCACGAAGGACACAAAATGCCACGAAGCTCTTTGTTCTCCGGCTTTCCTTCGTGGACCTTCGTGACCTTTGTGGTGGACGTTTTGGCAAAATGAGCCACTACTCGCCCGAATTTCGATTGATTCCCCGGCCGGCAAATCAGCGTTCTCAGCCAACGCGGGTGAAGTAGGCGATGGGCCCGACCAGGGTCACAGCGGCGGTGCCGACTCCGTCCCACCCGCTCCAAACTCCACCCCCGGTTGCCCAGGCATAAAGCTCGACTGATAAAGTAGCCACAAAACCTTGGGCCAGTTTGCGAAAGCCTTATTCGCAACCTGGCCCTTGTATGCCTGTTCCCTTGTTACTGCCTGGGGTTACTGCGTTGTTTGGGTCCGCTTTGATCGGAACAACATCGCCCCGAGACATGTCAGCCCTGCTCCCAGAAGGTAGATCGCCGCCGAGCCACCTTCCGGAACCGGTCGCGGGCTACTCGCATCCCCGGTAGCGTTTCCGTCGTAGCGGTTCTGGTACGCGTTGTGGTCGGATTGTCGATATTCGTTTTGATCAGCAAACGTAGCGGGAGCCAGACAACAAACCACAAGCAGTGCCAGCCACCATTTCTTTTTACTATTCCTCATGCGAAGCTCCCATTCTCTGTACGTATTCAGCGAACTACTAAGGGGGGAGTTACTGGGGGATAGTACTTGCCGGGAAAACCTATTCTCCCATGCTCATTAAACGGCCTCGCCTGACCTCCTGTCAAGATGATACTTTTTGCAACTGTTGTATCAACGACTGCCTGCAAGCCAACGCTATCAAAGTCAACTTAGCCCTTTGAAAACGGGCATTTTTGAACATTGCTCAGGGAACTGCCGTTGGGTAGCCTGCCCTTCAAGATGACATTTTCTTGCAACCGTTGCAAGAGTATGCAACTTTCCGTGTTCAACGCCGTGCCACCATCAACCGTCAATCCCGCCGTTAGATAGTCAGGATGCAACATGTCCCGGAGCACCGGCATCGCACCCCGTCCAGTTACTAACAGACAAAAGCAAAATGCGAAACTGACGAATGTGGTTATGATTATCGCCATGCACTCCCGAGAGTGGCGCACTGGCCTGTGCAGCCCCACAATCGATTCATGCGATTCCTCCCCCTGCTTTTAATCGCATTGCTTTTCTGCTGTTTAGTGACCGCCCCCGTTTGGGGCCAGCAGTTACAATGCGTTCCTTGCCAGCATGGATTCGGCAAAGTCCTGATTGGCGATTCCAGTTCATTTTTCTTCCAACTCTCTAACCCCGGCAGTAACACCCTGGTGATTACTTCCATCTCAGTCCCGGAGGGTGCTTTCGCCCTTGGCGACTTCCCCTTACCCGCCGATATTGCTCCGGGAGCGAGTGTCCTATTGCCCGCTATGTTCGCTCCCACGGCCTTGGGATATACCGAAGCCGTCCTCACACTCACCAACAGCGGCACCGACCCAGAGCTCGCAATCGATGTCACCGGCAACGGCGTCGCGAACGCCAACCTGCGACTCGGCATCAGCCCGCCGACGCTGAATTTTGGCGACGTTGCGGTGGGCTCGACTGCCACCCTCCCCGCGATACTCACGGCCACGAACGGTTCCGTAACCATCTCCTCGGACCGCTCCACGAGTTCCGACTTCACAATTCTCGGACTCACTCTGCCCATAACCATCTCCGCCGGAGCCACCCTCCCCGTCACCATCCAGTTCGCTCCGAGTTCCTCCGGTACTGACTCCGCCCGCGCCGGATTCATCAGCAATGCCAACGACTCACCCACGCTCGTACAGTTGGCCGGTACGGGCACTCCTCAAAGCTCCCATAGTGTCGATCTTTCCTGGAATCCAGACGGTGGAAATGCAGTGGGATACGACGTGTTCCGCGGCACAGCCAATGGAGGCCCGTACCAGATGATCGACACCTTGGACGCCTCGACTACCTACACCGATGGCACGGTTGTCTCTGGGACGACTTACTATTACGTCGTAACTGCGGTGAATGCCGAAGGTCAGCAGAGCCCGTATTCCAACGTGGCCCAGGCGGTGATTCCGGGCTCCTAGCAGGCTGAAGGCTCTTGTGTGTGGCTTTTCCTTCGTGTGACTTCGTGACCTTGGTGGTGGAGGTTTGATCAACTTCGCCACTAGCACGCTGTCGAAGCTTTTGACTTGCCCTACAGGTCCACGTAAGATTCGCCCACAGTGATCGGCCAGACTATCGCCCGCTACAAGATCATCGAAAAGATCGGCGGCGGTGGCATGGGCGTCGTTTACAAGGCCGAAGACAGCGAACTCGGCCGTTTTGTCGCGCTCAAATTCCTGCCCGACGCCGTCGCCCGCGATCCCCAGGCTCTGGAACGCTTTCGCCGCGAGGCTCGCGCCGCTTCCTCTTTGAATCACCCCAACATCTGCACCATCTACGACATCGGCAAGAGCGGCGAGCAATCCTACATCGCCATGGAATTTCTGGAAGGCGCCACCCTCAAGCACCGCATCGGCGGCCGCCCCATGGATACCGAGGTAATCCTCTCCCTCGCCGCCGAAATCGCCGACGCCCTCGATGCCGCGCATGCCAAGGGCATTGTCCATCGCGACATCAAGCCCGCCAACATTTTCGTCACCTCCAGAGGCCACGCCAAGATTCTGGATTTCGGCTTGGCGAAGGTGGAACCGGGCGCTGCTTCTTCCGCCGACGCCGGCTCCGACGTTACCCGCACCCGCGCAGCCCACATGCAACAACTCACCAGCCCCGGCTCAGCCCTGGGCACCGTCTCCTACATGTCGCCCGAGCAGGCCCGTGGCAAAGAACTGGATGCCCGCACCGATCTGTTTTCCTTCGGCGCCGTTCTTTATGAAATGACAACCGGCCTTCTTCCTTTCCCCGGAGACACTCCCGCAGTCATCTTCAAGGCAATTCTCGACGCCGCGCCCGTGCCTCCCGTCCGCCTGAATCCCGCGGTCCCTCCCAGGCTGGAAGACATCATCAACAAAGCCCTGGAAAAGGACCGCAGCCTCCGCTATCAGAGCGCCGCCGAAATGCGCACCGACCTGCAGCGGCTGAAGCGCGATATCGAATCCACCGGCGTCCCGGCCGCTCCTTCACAACCGGATCGCACAACGCTTTCGCGAAAGCCTTGGCCCATCTTCGCCATCATCGCTGCCGTTGCAGCCATCGCTTTGCTTGCCGCGGCTGCCTGGTACTTCTATCCATCCCGGGCCTCCGCCATCGATTCCATTGCCGTGCTGCCCTTCACCAACGTCAGCGGCGACGCCAGCAAAGACTACCTTAGCGATGGCCTTACCGAATCTCTCATCGGCAGCCTCACCCACGTACCCGACCTCAAAGTGAAATCGCGCAATTCCGTTTTCCGCTACAAGGGCAAGGACGTGGATGCCCAAAAGGCCGGCGCCGAACTGGGCGTCGCCGCGCTCGTCAGCGGCCGTGTAACGCCCCACGGCGACACCGTCGACGTCAGCGCCGAACTCACCGACACCCGCAACAACAACGAGCTTTGGGGCCAGCATTACAGCGGCAAGAGTTCAGAAATCATAGCCCTCCAGGAGCAGATCGCCGGCGACCTTGCGGCTAAACTGCGCACCGGCCTCAGCTCATCCGAAAAGCGTCAGGTCACCAAACAGGGAACGCAGAATCCCGAAGCGTACGAACTTTACACCAGGGGCCGCTACGCCTGGAACCAGCGCACGAGTGCGGACGTACAAGCTTCGATTTCATATTTCAATCAAGCCATTGCCAAAGACCCCGGCTACGCGCTCGCGTACGCCGGCCTCGCCGACGCCTATTCTGTGTTGCCCGTATACGGCGGAACACCCAGCGAGGACTTTCCGAAGTCCAACGCGGCGGCGCGAAAAGCGCTGGAACTGGATCCCTCGCTCGCGCGCCCTCACGCTGTTCTGGGCGCCAACATGATGGAATACGAGTGGGACTTTCCCAATGGCTTGGCCGAGTACCGTAAGGCTCTCGAGCTCGACCCCAACGACGCCATTGTACGGATGTGGTACGCCGAGGACCTGAGTAATATCGGCGGCCACGACGCGGAAGCCATCGAGCAGCTTGACCGCGCGCAGCAGCTTGACCCGCTCTCTTTGATCGTTGCCACCAACACCGGCTATGTACGCGTCTACCTGCGGCGGTACGACGAAGCCATCGCCGCCTGTGACAAGTTGGCGCATTCCGATCCGACCTTTGCCCGCTCCCACTGGTGTCTGTTCTATGCCTACTGGGGAAAGCGCGATTACGCCAAAGCCGTCGACCAGTTCAAGCTCTACGCCCAACTTTCTACCAGCCAGAACGACCTCGAGTTCGCCGGCGCGCTCGAGAAGGGCTTTGCCTCAGGGGGCTGGAAAGCTGGCATCCGCCAGGCCCTCGAAGTGCGGTTGGCGCAGCGCAAGCGCGGCTACTCTTCACCCTTTGAGATCGCGACGTATTACGCCGAGCTTGGCGAAAAAGAACAGGCATTTCAGTGGTTGGATACCGCATACCAGGAACACGATTACTTGATGGAAACCTTGAAGACCGATTTCAAGCTGGATCCTCTCCACACCGACCCGCGCTTTGACGAGTTGGTCCGCAAAGTCGGAATTCCCTAAGCGGCCGCCGAGGAGCCTACCCTGAGCCCAGCCGAAGGTGCCCTTGGTGGTTCAGGCTTCCCTTCGTGCGACTTCGTGCCCTTGGTGATTCAGGCTTCCCTTCGTGCAACTTCGTGCCCTTGGTGGTTCAGGCCTTCCTTCGTGCAACCTCGTGCCCTTGGTGATTCAGGCTTTTCCTTCGTGCAACTGCGTGCCCTTGGTGGTTCAGGCTTTCCTTCGTGCAACTTCGTGCCCTTGGTGGTTCAGGCTTTTCCTTCGTGTGACGGAGCCTGCCCTGAGCCCAGCCGAAGGGTGACCTTGGTGGTGCAGGTTTGATCAAAATGACCCACCACCCGATCGGCCTCTTGACCGTCTCCCCCGCTCCCGATAGCCTCTTTCTATCCCCCTCCCATGGCGGCCTCCGACATCCCCGACGCTCGGCCCGTAACTGATTCCAAGGACGATACTTCGGCCTGCGATCCCGCCCCCGCCCAAGCGCAACTTTCGCCTCCGCCCGGGGTTTCTACCAATGTGAGCAGCCTGGCCATCGATCGCGGGGCATTGGGTGCCGGAACACTGGGTCGCGGTCTTATGAACCTTGCCGGAGCAACGCCGCCGTCGCCCGATGCCCTCGCCAAGCCCATCGCCAATGCCGACGACCCCGTTTCCGACGTCGACGTGATGCTCCGCGTCAAGACGGGTGACGAATCCGCCTTCGCGTACCTGGTGCAGAAGTATCGCCGCCCCATGGTCGGCTTCATGTACCGCATGTGCCACAACCCGTCGACCGCCGAGGAACTGGCACAAGAAGTTTTTCTACGCGTCTATCGCTCGCGCACCACTTACGAGCCGAGCGCCAAGTTTACGACCTGGCTGTATCGCATTGCGACCAACCTGGCCGTCAACCACGCCCGTGACACGCGCCACGAGCGTCCGGAGAATACCGTGCGCCTAGATGAGCCGGACCAGGAAACGGGCACCACGCCCGACCTGCCCGACGAGTCGCTGAGCGCGGAAGAGCAAATATTAAAGCAGGAACGTCTGGCCGCCATCCGCAGCAAGGTAAATGCGCTGCCCGAGCGCCAGCGCGTCGCCGTCATCATGCACAAGTATCAGCAGATGGACTATCGCCAGATTGCGGGAGTCCTTAAGCTGAGCGAGTCCGCCACCAAGTCGTTGCTGTTTCGCGCCTACGAAACGCTGCGCGAGCAGTTGAAAGAGTTCGTTTCGGGGAAGTGAGAGGAAAGCTGTATGAATTGCAATCAAATTCGCGAGCTGTTGCCGGACCTGGCCGCCGGCATGGAGGCAGCGTCATCGCAGCCGGAGGTCAATGAACACATCGCATCGTGCAAAGATTGTGCCGTCCATCTGAGCGACCTGCAGAAAACCATGGCCCTGCTCGATGAATGGCAAGCGCCCGAGCCCTCGCCCTATTTTGACACTCGCCTCCAAGCGCGCTTCCGAGAAGAAAGACGCAAAGAAACAGAAATGGCGCGTCCCGCCGCGGCCTGGTTCCATTGGCTGCATCGTCGTGCGTGGGCTGGATCGCTGGCTGCCGTAATCTTCGTGGCAGCCCTCCTGGTCGGCAACCGCTCTTACTTCGCGCCGACAGAAACCATCGCCACCAAGCCGCCATCTCTAAGTCTGCCGGTCGAGCCCGGAACCGCCGTAGGCGATCTGCAAGCCCTCGACCGCAACGACGACCTGTACGCCGATTTCGATATGCTAGACGACCTGCAAGTGCAGGACGACGTAACCGCGAATCCCTAAGCCCGATCTCGCGTTTTGTATCAAAGTGTCGCTTTACAGCTTGCGAAAAAACGCCGCCAGCGGAGGAAATAGGGAAGGGAAGGGCACGACCTCGGTGGTGCCACCAGTGGAGGAAATAGGGAAGGGTACGAGCTTGGTGGTGCCGCCAGTGGAGGAAATAGGGAAGGGCACGACCTTGGTCGTGCCGCTAAGTCGCTGAAAAGGGATTTGCGCTTCAGCGCCTGAGGGCGGCCTTTAGCGATACCGCAAGCTCTTAAAAATCAGACGCCCCTTTAGGGTGTGCGTGAGAATTGGTTCTCGAGCAATCCGGTGAAACGGAATGGCCGAGAATCCAGCCCCGGAGGGGCGAACGAACTTAGCCCAGCGCTTCAGCGCTGGGGAAAGTGGTGGAGAGAATTCAAGTCCCAAAGGGACGACCGAGCTCTCTCGCGCACACTTTAGAGGCCGGATTAGCTGAGAGGGAAGGGACAAAGCATGTTGGGCCGCGCACAAATCGCGAACTACCTGGCAGTCCTTCTGCTGCTGACACCCGCGCTCGCCCAAAACCGCTATTCCCCGCCGCAGCCGCAACCGCATTCCCAATCGCACTCTGCCGATGGCCAATGGCACCACTTCGGAAAAGAAGGTGGTCGCACTCTGCCGATGGCCAATGGCACCACTTCGGAAAAGAAGGTGGTTCCAACTCCAGCCATCCCACTCCCTCCCATCCGCCGCAGAACCGCCCCGGACACGCCGGCAACTGGCTCCGTCGCTATAAAGATCTGCCGCCAGCCCAGCAGCACCGCGCCCTCGAAAACGATCCGCAGTTCCGCAAGCTCTCTCCGCAACAGCAAGCCCGCCTGCGAAGCCGTCTGCAGAACTTTTCCAGCCTGCCTCCGCAGCAGCATTTTCCAACCTGCCGCCGCAGCAGCAGGAGCGCGTCCTCAACCGCATGGAAACTTGGGAGCACCTGACTCCCGACCAGAAGCAGCGCGCCCGTCAGGTCTTCGACCAATTCAAGCAGTTGCCGCCCGACCGCCGCCAGGCCGTCAACCGCGCCATCCGCGACATGCGCAGCCTGTCCCCCGACCAGCGCGACCAGTTAATCAACTCGCAGCAATACAGAAACTCCTTCTCCCTGCAAGAACGAGTAATCCTCAGCGGAGCCGCCCACCTCCCACTAGCCCCAGGCGACGGCCTGCAAACAGGCCCCCCCGAATAATAGCGATTGAAGACTGTACTGTGTGGTGAACAAGGTAACCGCGCGACCGCGACGACCGAGCTTTCGCGCGGGCGTGATGGCAATCTTAGCGAATCCTGATTACTCAAACAGAGGAAGTACTAGCAACCCGTCTTAGAGTTGTCGTCGAATAAACGAGGGCAGCGCAGCTTGGCCGCACCGATGATCGTGAACTCAAATGCCGTGGTGTATAGGCGGGACGCCTCGAAGACGCTTTCTTCGGGTTGGCCGCCTGGCTGCTTTCCCAGCCAGTCCATAAATATCTCCATGAAACTTGGCGCTGAGGCCACAAGCGAACCCGCCCAGCACATATAACTTCTCAAAAGTTCAGCGCTGTCCTTTGTCGCACTGTACGGAAGGTTCGACATTGAGCAGAACTGATCGAATTCCTGCCGAAAGCATTTCCCTAAGACCTTCCCCCAGATCACGGCATTGTCGTAGATAAGGAACAATGCAGGGTTGTACGGATGGAGGAACTTCGATACTGCCATCGTTGGAAAGTCTGTATTGGGCTTAATTTTCCTCATCTTTAGGAAGCTGACTAGAAGGGATTCCACCTTGCCACTGCCCATAAGATTAGGCAG
>JBEKED010000073.1:0-13418 GCA_050014035.1 Terriglobales bacterium | reverse complement strand
ATGTTGCGTTCCTCGAATTTTCCCGGCATTTTCGGCGGCACGGGCTGCCGGTGCCGGAAATCTATGCGGAAGATTTAAGTCAGGGCGCTTACCTCGAAGAAGACCTGGGCGACACGACGTTATTTGAATTTCTCTCGAACCATCGCAACGATGAATATCGTAACGACGAACATGGTAACGACAACCATCGCAGTGTTGCGGCCATCGCTCCCGTGGCGGTCGCGGCCTATCGCAAAGTCGTCGCCGTGCTGCCGCGTTTTCAGGTCGAAGCGGGACGGGACCTGAACTATAAGGTGTGCTATCCGCGCTCGAGCTTCGACCGCCAGTCGATCGCCTGGGATTTGAATTATTTCAAGTATTACTTTTTGCGGCTTGCCGGCATTGCCTTCAACGAGCAGGCGCTGGAAGACGATTTCAGCCACTTGACGAAGTTTCTTTTGAGCGCGGGCCGCGATTATTTTCTGTATCGCGATTTTCAATCCCGCAACATCATGCTGCGCAAGGTTCGGAATGGAGCTGAGAACAGCGTTCCGGACGAAACCGAGCCATTTTTCCTCGACTATCAAGGCGGCCGTAAGGGCGCGCTGCAGTACGATATTGCTTCGCTTTTGTACGATGCCAAGGCCGACCTGCCTCCAGATCTGCGCCAGCACTTGCTCGATCATTATCTCGACACCCTTGGCGGGTTCGTCGATCTCGACCGTTCCGGGTTCATGCAGTTTTACTATGCGTACGTTTATGTACGTATCATGCAGGCTCTAGGAGCGTATGGCTTTCGCGGCTTTTATGAGCGCAAAGAGCATTTTCTGCAAAGCGTGCCCTACGCACTCAAGAACTTGCGCTGGCTGCTTCACAATGTGGAGTTGCCCGTCGCGTTGCCGACGCTGATGGAAGCCTTCAAAAGCATGGTGGCCTCGAATAAGTTGCAGGGCCTGAGCGCGACATCGCAAACGGAAAAGTTGACGGTGCGGATTTTCAGTTTTTCTTATCACCGGGGACTGCCGCAGGATGAGTCAGGCAATGGCGGCGGATTCGTTTTCGATGGACGCTGCCTTCCGAATCCCGGACGCGAAGAGCGCTTCAAGTCGCTCACAGGGAAAGATGCGGCGGTCATCGACTATTTGAGTCAGCACGAGAGCGTGCAGCAGTTTCTGGCCAACGCATTATCGCTGGTGGATGCCAGCGTAGCCGCGTATCAGCGCCGTGGCTTCAGACACTTGATGGTGTCGTTCGGTTGTACTGGCGGGCAACATCGCTCGGTCTATCTCGCGGAGCAGTTGGCGAAGCATCTGCGCGGTCAGGATGGCGTGGAGGTTGTGGTGCGTCATCGCGACCAGGAGCAACTGAATTCATGAAAGCGATGATCCTGGCGGCGGGCCTGGGCACGCGGTTGCGTCCGCTCACCGACGATCGCCCCAAAGCATTGGTCGAAATCGGCGGCCGCACGTTGCTCGAGATCACGCTCTCGCGCTTGCGCAGCTTTGGAGTTAGCGAGGTGATCGTCAACGTCTATCACTTCGCCGACAGGATCCTGGAGTACCTGAAAGAGAACGACAATTTCGGGATGAATATTGAAGTCTCGCGCGAAGATGCGTTACTCGATACCGGCGGAGGATTGAAAAAGGCCGCTTATTTCTTTCTCCGGAGTGCTGCCGATGCATCCAGTCACCCCGAAGAACCCTTCATCGTGCATAATGTGGATGTTCTCAGCGCCATCGATCTCGGCCGCATGGTGCAATTCCATACTGATTATCAGGCTCTCGCCACTGTGGCGGTGCAGGATCGCAAGACTTCTCGCTACTTACTGTTCGACGGCCAGTTTCAGCTTTGTGGGCGGCGAATCGGCAGCGATCCGCCCGAGTTAGTTGGCGGTCTGCAGCCGGCGTACGCGCTGCCTTTTTCCGGTATCCACGTCGTGTCTCCTCGCCTGCTTGCGATGCTGAGTGAAGACGGCGCATTCTCGATCATCGGTTCCTATCTGCGTCTGGCTGCTGAGGGAGAAAAAATTCTTGCCTTCCGCGCCGACGAATATTATTGGCGCGATCTCGGCCGGACGGAGGACGTGGCGCAGGCCGAGCAAGATCTAAAGAAAAAAGTTATTGCTCTGTAGGCTCAGGGTTGCCGCCGCTCGCAACTGGTACTCTCAGATATGACATCGAAATCCGGGAGACCGTAAATCATTGCCGCCCATTGTTAATGCACAAGAAATCACGAAGGCTTTCGGAGCGAACCCGCTTTTCCAGAAAGTTTCTTTCACCATTTCTGAAGGTGATCGCATCGGCTTGATCGGCCCGAACGGATCCGGCAAATCCACTTTGTTGCGAATTCTGGCGGGCGAGGTGGCGCCCGACAGCGGGGAAGTATCGTTTCGTAAACGAACCCGCCTTGCTTGCGTCGAGCAAGATTCGCGTTTCAAAGCGGGCGCCACGGTGCGTTCCGTGATTGAGAGCGCTCTCGATCTTTGTGGAGTCTCCGGAACCGAGCGCGGGGCGCGCTTTGCCGAAACTCTTGGGCGCGCCGGCTTTGAAGATCTCGAAGCGCGCTCTACCGAATTATCCGGAGGCTGGCAGAAGCGTCTCGCAATTGTAGAAGCTCTGGTGCAGCATCCCGACATTCTTTTGCTCGACGAGCCCACCAATCATCTCGATCTGCTGGGAATCGAGTGGCTCGAAGATCTGCTGGAGCAGGCCTCATTCGCCAGCGTGATCGTGAGCCACGATCGCTACTTTCTTGAGAACGTCACGACCGACATGGTCGAGCTCAACCGCATTTATCCCGATGGTTCGCTCAGAGTGCGTGGCAATTACAGCGCTTTTCTCGAGAAGAAAGAAGAATTCCTGCATGCGCAATCGCGGCGTCAGGAAGCGCTCGAAAATCTTGTTCACGGAGAAATCGAGTGGCTTCGCCGCGGCGCGAAAGCCCGCACTCGCAAGTCCAAAGCACGCATCAGCAAAGCAGGCGAACTTATGGGAGAGCTCGCCGACCTGAACGCTCGCACCCGCAGCGCCACAGCGCAAATCGACTTTTCAGCCACCGATCGCAAGACGAAGAGGCTGATAGAGCTGCAGGATGTTACCTGCACGATGGGAACACGCGCGTTATTCGACGGCCTCAACTTCATCCTCACCGCCGAAATGCGGGTGGGTCTCGTCGGCCCGAATGGCAGCGGCAAGACGACCCTGCTGCGCTTGTTGCAGGGAGATCTGGCTTCGACTGGAGGAGAGATTCGCCGCGCCGACTGGCTGCGCATCGTCTACTTTGACCAGACCCGCACGCTTGATCCGGATGTAACTCTGCGCCGGGCGCTTGCGCCGGACGGCGATTCGGTTGTCTATCGCGATCGCGTGATTCACGTGGCTGGATGGGCGGCGCGATTTCTTTTTACAGGGGAGCAACTCAGCCAGCCCGTTGGACGTCTTTCCGGAGGTGAACGCGCGCGCGTCTTGATCGCGCAGCTCATGCTTCAGCCCGCCGACATTTTACTGCTCGATGAGCCTACCAATGATCTCGATATTCCAACGCTTGAAATTCTGGAGGAGAGTCTGATCGATTTTCCCGGGTCGCTGGTGCTGGTGACGCATGATCGCTACATGCTCGACCGCGTCTCCACGATCGTGCTCGGATTGAACGGCAAAGGCGGAGCCGATGTCTTTGCCGATTACGCGCAATGGGAGGCTTGGCAGGCACAGAGCACGGAGGCCGACGAAGGAACCGCCGCGGTGGCTTCGAAGACAGCGCCCGCTTCCGCGTTGGCAGCTCCCGCAAGAAAGAAACTTTCTTATCTCGAAGCGCGTGAGTATTCGACCATCGAGCAGCGAGTCGAAGAGGCGGAGCGGTGAGTGAGAGCTAAGCGTGCGGACCTGGAAGATCCGGCCAACGCGATGGACGCTCCGCGCCTTGTGGCTGCGCAGGCCGCGTTGGACGCGGCTCAACTGGCGCTCGATGCTCTCTATGCGCGCTGGGCAGAGTTGGAGAAAAAGAGCGGGTGAGGATTGTTGGTGAGATTGCGATGTTTCGCCAACTCTCCTCGTGTGCGTCAGCTTAAGTATTGGACACGTGGAAAACGAAGGACTTTCCGCGAGAAGTTGGGTCCCATCCAGCGGCGATAGCTTGGCGGACGGTAGCTTCAATTGTTTCGACGGAGAACTTAGGCCGCTGCGGAAGTTGCGGTAATCCTACTCCGGTGACTTTCTTAGGAAACGGGTATTGCAAAATGAGTTCCCTATGGCGGGCGTCTTCTGTTTGCACTGATATGCGGAGCCCGATATAACCGTCCTCGGAAGTCCGCTGAGGCTCACTCACCAGTGACCACATCAGCTTGTTCCCATCGACAGCGAGCAATCCTTCCATTGTGCGCTTGCGCCGCTTCTTCTGGCCGTGCATAGCTGACTCCCGTTCCTCTCAATCCGAGTGGAATCGACAAACAAATGATAACTGCCGTTAGCAGGCTGTTTGGACCCGATCCATCCCCAGTGGCAACTTGTGATCGCTCTTTAATCTACGCCTTAACAAAATCAATAAACCCGCGCTGCACATCCGTCCGCGTAAGCTTTGCGCGAATCTTGTCGCCGACGTGTAACCCCTGCGCTCCCTGCGCCAGCAATCCTTCGATGTGCGGCTGCAGGACGCGAACAAACGTGCCCTTCGGAGTCACTCCGGTTACGATGGCGTCGAAGGTTTCACCTACACGATGGCTCATGGCCACGGCGGCCAAGCGCTTCGACATTTCGCGCTCCACTTTTCGCGCTGCGTCTTCTTTCTGGGTGCAGTTTGCGGCGATGGCGGCTAGTTCTTCGTCGGAATACGGGTTGGGTTTTCCATCCAGCAGATTCTTGATCAGCCTCTGCGTGACCACATCGGCAAAGCGCCGGTTGGGAGCGGTCGAGTGCGTGTAATCCTGCACGGCTAGGCCGAAGTGTCCCTGCTCGGGATCGCCGGGACGCTCCAGCACATATTCGCCTGGACCAATCAGCTTGATGACCGCTAGCGAGAGGTCGGCGAAATGATCGGGGTCGGCGGCTTTGCGCTGCAGAAGAAAATCGTTGAGCGCCTTGGAATCGGCCTGTGACGGGAGCTTTACACTTTGATCTTGCGCCGCGGCCAGCCGCACGATGCCATCCCAATGCTCGGGAGTCTTGACGATGCGGCGCAGCGAAGAGACTTTCTCCAGCAGCCGCGCCACCACGCCGTTGGCGGCGATCATGAAATCTTCGATCAACTCGGTGGCGCGGTTCTTCTGTACCGTCGCGATTCCCGTCACTTGCTGGTTGAGCAGCAGCGGAACCACTTCGGCGGTGTCGATATTCAGCGCGCCATTTTCGTAACGCAATTTCCTGAGCGCCTGGGCAACGCCGTCCTGGAGTTTGAGCTGCGCCTGCAGTTCCGAAGACCCCGCAACCTTGGGCGGAGTTGCCGCAGTGCCTTCTAGCCACGGTCCTACCGCACTGTACGTGAGCTGTGCCTTGTTACGCACGATGGCGCGATAGACGTCGCTCGAAGCTATCGCGCCCCCGGAATCGATCACGAACTCAGTCACCACGGCTGGCCGATCCACATCTGGAAGCAAAGATGATGCGCCGGTCGAGAGCTCCTCGGGTAACATCGAAAAATTTATGATGCCGGTATAAACCGTGGTCGTTTCCCTGGCCGCGTGCCGATCGATGGGAGTGTCCTTGGCGACGAACGCGTCTACATCGGCAATGCCCACCATTACTTTGATGTCGCGGTTTGGCATGCGCTCGGCGACCTCGATCTGGTCGAGATCTTTCGAGGTGTCGTTGTCGATCGACGACCAGAGCAGATTCCGCAGGTCGCGAACCTTGTCGGAGGGCGTCAGCTGCGGGGGATGAGCTTTGATGTTCAGCAGCTGTTGGTGGGTCTCGGGTGGAAAATTCGGCTCGAAACCATGGGCCAACATGATCTGCCGCGCCATCGCCTGAAAATCAATAGGAGGAGGCTTAGGATCGTTCATCACGCTGAAAAGGTAACATGGGTGCTTGCCAGTCGGCAGCGAGTCGCTGTGGCGTCGAATACTACGGCGTCAAAGTCAAAGACTTACCACTAAGGTCACTAAGGCGCACGAAGGAAGGCCAAAGTTCCGTCGGGCTCGTGATATTCTAATAACAGCAGCTGCGTCTTCTTCCGATTGGATCGATTCCCGCAGTTCTCTAAATATCATGATTTCAGTCAGCAATGTGTCCATGCGCTACGGCGCTAAAGTTCTGTTCGACGAAGTTTCCACCGGCTTTGTTCCGGGGAAGCGGTACGGCCTCACGGGCCCCAACGGCGCGGGCAAATCCACGTTTATGAAGCTTCTGACCGGCGAACTTGAGCCGCAGAAGGGAACTGTCGTGCGGCCGCGGAAGCTCGGCGTCCTGAGCCAGGATCAATTTGCGTTCGATAAGTATCGGGTGATTGACGCAGTCATCATGGGCAACCGGCGCTTGTGGGCCGCGCTGGAAGAACGCGAACTCATCTATGCAAAACATGAGTTGACCGACGCCGACGGCATGAAACTTGGAGAACTCGAAGGCATTGTCGGCGAAGAAGACGGCTATACCGCTGAAAGCGATGCCGCGATTCTGTTGCAGGGGCTCGACATTCCCGACGAGATGCACGAGCGAAAAATGTCGGAGTTGCCGGGCGGACAAAAGATGCGCGTGCTGCTGGCACAGGCTTTGTTCGGGCATCCGCAGGCCTTGTTGCTTGACGAGCCTACGAACCACCTCGATCTCGATTCGATCCACTGGCTGAAGAATTTTCTTAATCAGTATGAGGGCGTGCTGATCGTGATTTCGCACGACCGCCATTTTCTCAACGGCATTTGTACTCACATCGCCGACATCGATTACGAGACCATCATTACTTATACCGGTACGTATGACGACATGGTGATCGCGAAGACGCAGGTGCGCTCGCAGATTGAAGGGCAGAACGCGCAACGCGAAAAGAAGATCGCCCAGTTGAATGAGTTCATCGCGCGCTTTGCGGCCGGAACGCGCTCCAGCCAGGTGCAGTCGCGGCGCAAGGAAGTCGAGCGCTTGCAGGTTACGGAGCTGGCGAAATCCAATATTCAGCGGCCGTATCTTAAGTTCGAGCAGAAGCGGCCTTCCGGCAAACACATTCTTGAAATCGAGGGCGTTACGAAGTCGTACGGAGAGGCCAACGTGATTTCTGCATTCACGGCGAGCGTGCTACGCGGGGAAAAAATCGCGCTGATGGGCCGCAACGGCTCGGGAAAGACGACTCTAGTGAATGCGTTGCTCGCGAACTCACCCACAACTACAGAGTCTGAACTGCGCAAAACCAGCGGCTACGACGGGCCCTTCATCGACGGCGGAAAGGTTATCTGGGGCCACGAAGCTGCTGTCGGATATTTTGCCCAGGATCACAAGGCGCTGATCGAGCCCGGCATCAAGGTGTTGGAGTGGCTCCATCAGTGGGATCCCTCCGCTTCCACCGAAGAGATTCGCGGCATTCTCGGGCAGATGCTATTTCCTCGCGATGACGCCGAGAAGCGCACCGACATTCTCTCCGGTGGAGAAGCGGCGCGGCTGCTTTTTTGCAAACTGATGCTTCAGAAGCCGAACGTGCTCGTGCTCGACGAACCGACTAACCATCTCGATCTCGAATCGATCAATGCTCTCAATATTTCGTTGCAGCGCTATCCCGGAACGGTGCTGTTGGTCACGCACGACGAAGATCTGATTGATGAGGTTGCGACGCGGATCTGGCATTTCGAAGGCACGCATGAAATCACCGATTTCAAGGGTGCCTACGGCGAGTATGAGACCGTTCTGGCCTCAGCGGCTGCGTTATAACCGGCGCACAAGCGAAATTGTCATCCCCTGCGGAGTGAGCGACGGCTTCTTGCCCAAGCCGATAGTCACTCGCCCTTTGCGGACTTGTGAACGATCGCTAAAGGAGGATTTCTCTTCTTCTTTTTTGCAGGCGACCGTTTGCGGGATTTCGCCGCCCCCCCGACGATGTCGGCGACGGAAGTGCTCTCCAGAATTTTGGCCGCGGCGTCCCGCACTTCCAAAAACACACTGTAGAGCGCGCGATGGTCGGGATCGGTCGTGATGAGACTGCGGAGTTGATCCGCGTCCCCAAAGGGCGCGAGCGGGCCGTCGACCAAGCGGATGATCTCGCTGAGTTTAATCTCTTCGGGTGCGCGCCGCAGCCGGTAACCACCCTTTGCGCCGCGAACGCTTTCCACGATGCGCGCGTTCTTGAGTTCCAGCAGAATCAATTCCAGAAATTTCTCGGGCAAGTCGCTATCAATGGCAATGTCCCGTATCTTAATGGTCTCGGTTCCGTAGTGGCGGCCCAAGGTCATGATTGCTTGCAGCGCGTACAGTCCTTTTTGCGAGATCTTCACTCCTCATCCTCTCCCAGGTGCGTTTTAGCATTCTCGGCCGCCGTGCATTGTCCATCGCCGTATGCCGCATTGGACGTACTCTAGTGTCTTCGTGAGCGCATTGCAACTAATCTTATTGCCCAGTGTGCGGGGAGTTATTGCGCAACTGCAAAAAATTGCAAGTGAGCGAAGATGCGGCGCGAGAAAAAGCCTCCTACTGCGTCGAGGCCACGTTCACCGCCGGCTCGCCGACTTCGTCGTGCGCTTCGCCTTCCAGACAAACCCGATGCCACAACTCAAGATTGAGCAAACGCCAGATGCGATCGTAGTTATCGCGACGCTGACCGCGATGTTCGTCAAACAGCTTCTCGATCGCTTCGCGCCGAAAGTATCCGCGATTCAGGCTGCGCGGCTGAAGCAGCATTTCGCGAATCGCTTCCAGCCGTGGACCGGCCAGCCAACCGCTCCACGGTGTTGGAAATCCCAGCTTCGGGCGGTACAGAATCGAGTGCGGTAACAGATCTTCCACGGCCTTTTTCAGAATCCGTTTGCCCGCAAGGCCCTGAATCTGAACTTCGCGCGGAATTCGGGTCGCGAACTCAACCAGCACGTGATCGAGAAACGGGACCCGGCTTTCAATGGATGCGGCCATGCTCATGTTGTCCTGCTTCATGAGCAGCTCGACCAGGTAAGTTTTGATGTCGGTGTAGAGCAAGCGCTGCAGCACTTCGCCCGACGAGTGGTTCCAATAATCGACAACATTCTTATATGCGGTGCTGGGAGCGGCTTCGCGCGCGAACTCGCTGGTTAGCAGTCCGTTCTGTTCGCCTTCGCCGAACGCGGAAAAGAAATTGTCAAAGTAGAAAGAAGGCCAGGATTCTCCATCGCGGGCCAGAAATGTGTGGTCCAGTTTCCGCCGCAGGGTTGCTCCGAGCAGCGAGGAAGTTGCGAGAGTGTTGCGCAAGCTGCGGCGAACGATGCTCGGAACCAGGCTGCGATAGGCGCGATCCATGGCTGCATTTTTTAAAGTGAAGGCATAGCGCGTGTAGCCCGCGAGCGTTTCGTCGGCGCCTTCGCCGGTCAGCACGACGGTAACTCGTTCGCGGGCGAGGCGGGCGACAAAATAAAGCGAGACGCTGGACGGCCACACGATCGGCTCATCTTCATGCCAGATCAAATGGGGCAGCGCTCCAAAAAAATCCTGCTCGCTGACCAGCACCTCATGATGGCGCGAGTGAATATGATCTGAAACCGTGCGCGCAAAAGGCAGTTCGCTGTATGTCTGCTCGGTGTAGCCGACCGAAAAAGTCTCCACCGGCTCACGGCGCAATTTCGTCATCAATGCTGCCACGGCGCTCGAATCGACGCCGCCGCTCAGGAATACGCCGAGCGGCACGTCGCTCATCAGGTGGCTCTGGACCGCGCCTTCGAGTAACTCGCGGTAGCTTTGGACGTAGTAACTCTCGTCTCTCGATTCGTGCGCCCGCGATGTATCCAGGTCCCAGTATTGCCGGATTTGTGCTTTGCCGTCCGGGCCAATCGTCATCGTGCGTCCGGGCAGCAGCTTCAGAATTCCGTTATAGAAACTTTCTTCGCCCGACAAATATCCAAACGCCAAGTACTCCGGCAGCGCCGCCCGATTGAACTCCGGACGAACTCCGCCATGCGCCAGCACGGCTTTGATTTCGGATCCGAACAATAGCCGGTGTGGCGTAAGTTTGTAATAGAGCGGTTTGATGCCGAGCCGGTCGCGCGCGATGAATAGCGTTTTCGTATTGCGATTCCAGATAGCGAAGGCGAACATGCCGCGCAGGTGCTGCACGCAATCCGCGCCGTACTCTTCGTAGAGATGAATGACGGTTTCGGTGTCGCTGTGTGTGCTATAGCGATGGCCGCGCGCGATGAGTTGCTCGCGCAAGGCGAGATGGTTGTAAATTTCACCGTTGAAGACGATCCACAGGGTGCCGTCTTCGTTCGAAATTGGCTGATGGCCGCCCGCTACATCGACGATGCTGAGGCGCCGCATGCCGATGCCGACTGCGCCGTCTGTATAAAAACCTTCATCGTCGGGGCCGCGATGGGTGATGACGCGGCACATTTCGCGCAGAGCCGCCGCGTTTGCCCGCGTGTCCCGCCCGAATTCGAAAATTCCAGCAATCCCGCACATTCAGTGCTTCTCCGCGTAGGGCGACGAACCTTGGTTAGACGAACCTTGGCTAGACAAACCTTGACTAGACGAGCTTGGACTAGACGAGTGACCACTAAAATCCAGGGATGAAGAATGCGTCAGCTTCTCGAACACAGGCGTCACGGAAAAATCATACGGCTCTGCGTTCAGTATTGCATCCTGCTTGCGCCACTCGAAAAATACGGACGGCCCCGCCGTCTTTAGCTTTAGCAGAGGCTGCCCTTGCCACGCGACATTCGTCCCGCCGATCACGACCAGGTGCGCGAGCTGCTCCTTTTCAATCCGGCAATACAACACGCGCGCATCCGAGGACCACGGACCGAAACTCCACGCCTCGTCGCCGAGCGCAAAAAAGAATCCGTGGCTCTCGTCATGATAATCGAGTTCGTAAACTTGCAGCGTGGCTTGTGCCATACTGGCCAGACGAGGTTCTTGGCTCTGGGGGCCCGATTGCTGCAGTAGAACAGTCGCCGTTTCTGCAGGCAACAACACGTGCGCGTGGCATCGCACTAACGGCGCAGGCTGCAATGCTCCGTAAGCCGGCGAAAGCAGCGTTTTCGTAACTTCCATCGGCGTATGCCAGACGGTTTCCTCCGGCATTATCAGAGTCAGCCGTGACTCGCTGGGAGATACGCCCGATTCAACTCTTCCCGCGCCGGCAGCGTGAACCTCGAGATCGGGCGCGAAGTGCCATCGCAGCTCCAGTTCATGCTCGGCTCGTCCGAGCGCGACATCGCGCACCAGCCACAGGCCACCGGCGATGTTCAGCACGTGCCGCCGATGCAAGACCGGGTCGGCCAGGCGCGCGTATCCATTATGGCTGCCGACAAAGTACGTGAAGCTTTTGCCAACGATCCAGTTTTCCGCTTGCGTGGTGGGAATGTGGGTCCAGGAGAAAGGCTTGTCGGCAACCGCCTGGTCGAGTCCATCGACACGCATGGTATTGTGCGCACCGGTACCGCGAAAAACGTTTCGGTCGGCCGAATCTTTTGAAATGTAGACGCCACTGCCGGAGTCCACCAGCCAGCGGCGTCCATCCATGGTGAGCCGCAGGCTGAGAGCGTCGGCGTGTCCGTGTCCGGAGCGGCCCACGCCTTGCGGACCGGCATCTACCATCATTGTTTGCGCGCAGGGCTGCGAATCCGCCAGCACGTAAACGCCACCGTCGGGGAATGCGACCGAACGCGCCGCCGGTCTTGGCTTTGTCTCTGCCTCTGAGCGCGCCAATTCCTCGACCGCTGGCTCACCGAATAACCAGATCGCCTCCTCTGTCAACCGCGCCGCGGGAAATTGGCGGGAGTACATCACTGCGCCCAGCGCCAGCGGATCAGTCATCTGCTCGGTGCGATTGCGCCGCGGATTGAACAGGCGTCCGCCGTCATCATCGCCGAAGCCTTCAGCGGGTCCGGCCTGCGCCAGCGCCGCAACCACGTCGAGCATGCGTCCCAGCACCGCGTCGTAAGCAGGTGGAATGTCCACTGCATTCCGAGCCGCGAGCAAGCGCGCATAAAGAAAGAAGTCGAGTGCGTAAACGTGGTAGTACAGCGATTGCTCGAAGTAAACGCCATCGGGACGCACCTGCCGCTCTGCCTCATGCTGCACAATTCGCCATCCGGATTCCTTCCAATGTGCGGCCCCCGGCATTTGCGGATATAAAATGCCCAGAAAGAACAACGCAACGGCCTCTCCCAGCAGGTGAGTATTGGGAGAAAAATAAGTAGATAGATAGCGTTGGATATAACGCCCGTGGAAGGCAAGCGCAGACGTTAGTTCCGAGCGAAACTGCGCATATTCGGGTGCTCCCGCCAGCAACTGGTCCACCCAGATCCACGACTGTGCGCGGAAGGCGACCTCGAGCGTGCTTCCCCAGTTGATTCCCAACGGATAGGGATTGGCCTTTATCCAACTGCGCCACTGTGCGATCAGTTCACGAATGTACTTGTCATTCTTATTGTCATCGCCGTTCAGCAGGTGCGCCTTGGCCAGCGTTACCAGGTGCTGATGCCGGTTCAATTCCCATGTAACCTTGTGGTCTCCCACGACCGCGAAATCAAGAAAAGGAATTTTGAACCAGGGATCGAGCGGCGCGCGCTTACCGTGTACGCGATCGAGATGCCAGTCGATCGCATCTCCGTAATCGAGATTTTCGTAGCCCAGCAGGCGAAAGCGGTGGCCGCAGATCTCATCGGCCTCGCGCAGAATTTGCGCGGCTTCGTCGGGAAGATGCTGGCGCAACATTTCCGCGCGCTCTGAACCTTGACGGCCACAAAAAAAGAATTGTCCGACTTGCGGCCCCAGACCCGCCTTCAGCGGAATCGCGCCAGTCCGCAAGCCCAAACGGTGGCGGAGCAGGTCACCGTGCTTGTGGAGTTCCTGCCCCAGGCGCACCCGCACCTCTTCCCAGTCCATCCGGGAAATGCGCGCCAACTTGCTTTGCCATTCGGAAGCCACAGTTGTCTTGTCTTTTATCTTACATGCCGAGATGGGCCGCTCTCGAACGACTGTTACTCTGGTTACTCTTGCCATGGCTCAGACTGACTCGGCCTCTGTCACCCGCGCAACGATTGAGTTTTGTGGCCGTGACGCATTACGGTTCTGGCCTGGTTCAGTAGCCGCCGGAGTGGATTTCGGCGGCTCCAAAGAATATTCTGTACCATACTGAAAAATCATGTTTCAGTATCGTTTTGTGCGCCTTGGAGAGAGGCTTGTCGATGAGCATTAACAGAGGGTTGGTATAGTTCATAGTGGCGTTCATAGTGGCGCGCCGCCGCCAATATAGTTGATTGCAAGGAGAGTTCGATTGTCCTTATCCGTGAGCATTTTTGGTCTGGGATACGTTGGTTCGGTTTCGGCCGCGTGTTTCGCCTCCAT